>SLLM01000397.1 GCA_007134055.1 Ectothiorhodospiraceae bacterium
AAGCGCCACCCGGGGGACTTCGTGCTCTGGAAGCGGGCGAAGCCGGGGGAGCCGAGCTGGCCATCGCCCTGGGGGGAAGGGCGTCCGGGCTGGCACATCGAATGCTCGGCCATGTCCACCAGTTGCCTGGGAGAACACTTCGACATCCACGGTGGCGGGCTGGATCTGCAGTTCCCGCACCACGAGAACGAGATCGCCCAGAGCGAGGGGGCCACGGGGCGACGCTACGTCAACTACTGGATGCACAACGGACACGTGCGGGTGGACGACGACAAGATGTCGAAGTCCCTCGGGAACTTCTTCACTGTCCGGGAGATTCTCGACAGGCATCGGCCGGAGGCCGTGCGCCATTTTCTCCTCTCAAGTCACTATCGCAGTCCGCTCAACTACTCCACCGAGGCACTTGAGCACGCGGGGGCGGCCGCTGAACGGCTGTATCTTGCCCTGCGCGGGATCACGCCACGCCCGCCCGGTGCGGCCGGGGAGGACTTCAGGCGCCGGTTCCATGAGGCCATGGACGATGACTTCAATACCCCGGAGGCAATGGCCACCCTCTTCGAGCTGGCCCGGGAAGTGAATCGGCTGCGCGAAGTCGACCCGGATTCGGCCGCCCGGCATGCGGGTCTGCTGCAGGAACTGGGGGGTGTGCTCGGCCTGCTGCAGACGGATCCGGAACACTACCTCAAGGGAGAGGGTACGGAGGAGGTGGCTCCGGGACTGAGTGCGGAGGGTATCGAGGAGTTGCTGGAGGAAAGAGCCAGGGCCCGTGCCGCCAGGGACTTCGCCCGTGCCGACGCCATCCGCGACCGGTTGCAGGCCGCGGGGATCATCATCGAGGACAGTGCGCGTGGAAGTGCCTGGCGCCGGGGCACCTGATGCTAGCCGGTGCGCTTTCTGCGCATCGGCATGATCTCCGCCGTGCGCACCTTGTTTTCCTTGGTCTGGACGATGGTCACCGGGAAACCGTGAATCTTCATGCTGGTGCCGGCTTCGGGGATCGCCTGCAGGTGTTCGAGGATCAGGCCGTTCAGGGTTTTCGGTCCGTCCGTCGGCAATCGCCAGTCCAGTATGCGGTTCAGTTCCCGCACCGTGACGTTGCCCTGGGCCAGGTAGCTGCCGTTGTCCTGTAGCCGCAGATGGCGAGACAGGGCGGCGGGGTCGGTGGTGAACTCGCCGACGATCTCCTCCAGGATATCCTCCAGGGTGACCAGTCCCATGACATCCCCGTATTCGTCCACGACGATCCCGATCCGCCGGCGATTGCGCTGGAAGTTCACCAGCTGGGTGTTGAGCCGCGTTCCCTCCGGGATGAAGTAGTTGCCCTTGGTTCGTTCCAGCAGCTTGTCCCGGTCAAGCCGGCGTTGGATGAGATCGACGATTACCTTGCGCAGGTGCAGTATTCCCACCACTTCGTCGATGCTGCCCCGGTAGACGGGCAGGCGGGTGTGCTGGGTGTTGCCAAGCTGGGCGATGATGTCCTCCCAGGAATCCTCCAGGTCGATACCGACAATCTCGTTGCGGGGCACCATGATGTCTTCGACCGTTGCCTTCTCCAGGTCGAGGATGTTCAGCAGCATTTTCTGGTGCCGTCGCGGAATCATGGCGCCGGCCTCGTTGACGACCGTGCGCAGTTCCTCGCGACTCAGGCTGTCACCGTCGCTGTCCCCGGGATACACCCCCACCAGGCGCAGCAGCCCGTTGGCGATCAGGTTGGTGCCCCACACCAGCGGATACAGCACCTTCAGCAACACCGCCAGCGGCCAGGAGAACGGGAAGGCGAGGCGCTCGGGATGCAGCGCCGCCATCGTTTTCGGGGCTACCTCGGCAAAGATCAGGATGACCAGGGTGAGGAGCCCGGAGGCGACGGCAATGGCCCCTTCGCCACCCAGCCGCAGCGCGATCAGCGTCGCCAGGGCGGAGGCCACGATATTGACGAAGTTGTTCCCCAGCAGGATCACCCCGATCAGCCGATCAGGCCGCTCGAGCAGACGGGCCGCGAGGCGTGCAGAGCGGTGCCCCGCCTTCGCCAGGTGGCGCAGGCGGTACCTGTTCAGGGTCATCAGGGCGGTTTCCGAGCTGGAAAAGAACCCCGACAGGACAATGAGCAGACACAGCAGAAGGAACAGCGTGCCGGTAGAGATTTCGTTCACGTCAGCGCTGCAGGATCAGTTCCAGTACCAGCTTGGTACCGAAGTAGGCAAGCATCAGGGCGAGGAAGCCCCCCAAAGTCCAGCGTATGGCGGTACGGCCGCGCCACCCGTAACGCAGGCGGCCGGCAAGCAGCGTTGCAAACACCAGCCAGGCGATCACCGACAGGGTGGTCTTGTGCACCAGGTGCTGGGCAAAGATGTCTTCCAGGAAAAGCCAGCCACTGACCAGGGAGACGCTGAGCAGGATGAAGCCGAGCCACAGCATCTGGAAGAGCAGGTCCTCCATTACCTGCAGCGGAGGCAGCAGGCGGACCAGACCCGTCGGGCGGCGGTTGTGTAGCTGGTGGTCCTGGTACGCCAGCACCAGTGCCTGCAACACCGCGAGACTGAGTACGCTGTAGGCCAGCACGGAGGAGAGGATGTGGATCTCCAGGCCGGCGGGGACGGTGGCCCTCCCGGGACCGGTCTGGCCCACGACCATGCTGAGCAGCAACGTGACGGCGCCAATGGGCATCACTACCACGAGCAGATTCGTCACTGGCCGGCGCAACGCTGCCACCAGTACCAGCGCAGCCATCAACCAGCCCACCAGCGACCCGGCATTGAAGAAACCCAGGTTGATGCCGTCACCGGACATGGTCTGCGTGTACAGCAGCACCGCATGTCCGGCAATGGCGAGTACCCCTGCGGCCAGAATCAGCGGGTGGTGCGTTCGAGCGGCGGCTTCGCCGCGCAGCACCTGCATGGAAAACCCGGTGGCGGCAATCAGGTAGAGCAGGACGATGAGTGCTGTCAGGGCCAGGAGCTGCATGCCATTGCGACGGGCCGGAGGAGAGCATGCATCATGGCATAGTTGACGCGAACCGCAAAGAGCAACCCTTGCATTGCCCGGCGGGTCGGGATACGGGCATGAACCGGGCGTTGCTATGCAGGGCCGGCTGGAAGAGTTCGTCTAGCCGGGCGTGTGGGTTCGGACATTGCGCATTTCGTCGATCCGAGGTGTCACATATACAGAGGAGACACCGGAGAATCCAGCTACCCGCTATGGTATTGCCCGCGCGCCAGTGCGCGCATCGAAGTGATGGGAATGGCCAGGAAAACGAATTTCCGGTGGCCTACGGCGCAAGGAGTATGGACATGAATATCAAGAGCAGAAACTACAGCGTCGCGCCGCCCGATGCCTTTCGCGCGGCGCTGCCGCAGCAGCTTTCCCGCTGGCTGGCAGCCCTGCCTGCCGGGGAGAAGGCCCGCGGGTTCCGGTCGCTGCCTATCCATCGTGCCGTGGCGGCATTCCTGGAAAGCCCGCCACAGGTGCGCGCCGGGATTCTCGACGCCCTGGATCCGCAATCGCTGCGCCTCTTGTGCCGCCATGTCCCGACGGGGGAACTGTGGCAGGTGCTGCCGCTGTGCAGGCCCCACGTGGCCGAGTTCGTGCGACACGTGGTCCGCACCGCGCGTCTGGCGGGCGAAATCCCGGCCCCCGGGGAGGCAGTCGACAGGCGCCCGGGCGGAGAAGATCCGCCAGGGGGCCCCATGATGCCCTGGGCACTGCCGCGCCTGGTGGCGGACGTGTTCTCCGCGACCGGGTGGTGGCTACGGTAGGTATCGCGGGGCAGTGCCCCGGCGGCTCGCGTTGCCACGCCGGAGAACCGGGGTGCTGCCACCAGTTCCTCAGGCTTGCGGCAGGGTCAGGAACATGGTGGCGATCGAGAAGTAGATGAGTATGCCGCAGATGTCGGCAATGGACGTGATCAGCGGTGCGCTTGCGGTGGCTGGGTCCAGGTTCATCCGGGTCAGCAGGAACGGCAGCAGCATGCCGATCATGCTGCCGACGATCACAACGGCCACCATCGCAGTGGAGACCACCATGGCGATATCGAAACCGCCGCGCCACAGACCAAGCCCCCACACGGCCAGCCCCATGGTGATGCCCAGAGCGATGGCCACGCCGAGTTCCTTGCCCCAGAGCTTGAGCCAGTGGCGCATCTGCACATCCCCGGTCGCGAGGGCACGTACCATCAACGTGGCCGACTGGGAGCCGGCGTTGCCGCCGGAGTCAACGATCAGCGGCAGGAAGAAGACCAGAGCGATGGCGGCCTCAATGGTCTCCTCGAAGTAGGCGATGCCGGCGCCGCCGAAGATGTTCATGAATACCAGCAGCACCAGCCAGCCTACGCGCTTGCGGTAGAGCAGCGAGGGGCGGGCTTCCCGCAGGCTGAGGGTCATTGCCCCGACGCCGCCGATCTTGTGGAAGTCCTCGGTGTTCTCCTCCTGTACCACGTCCATGACGTCGTCCACCGTGACCACCCCGAGCAGGACGCCGGTCTTGTCCACCACGGGCAGGGCAGTGATGTCGTAGTGCTGGATCAGGCGCGCGGCTTCCTCGCGGTCATCGGCGGCGTTGACCGTCACCAGCTGCCCGGTGATAAGGTTCTCGACGATCTCGTCGGGGGTGTTGAGGACCAGCCGCTTGAGTCCCACCGTGCCCAGCAGACGTCCCCGATGATCCGTGACATACAAGGTATTGATCGTGTCCTCGGACTCTCCCCGGCTGCGCACCCGCTCCAGCGCCTTGCCCAGTGTCCAGTCGGCGCGGATGGTGACAAAGCGGGTGTTCATCAGCCGCCCGGCACTCTCCTCGGGGTAGCCGAGTTGCTTCAGAGCCGGTTTGACCTCGTTCTGCGGCAGGAGCTGCAGCAGTTGTTCCATGTCCTCCTGGGACAGGGATTCCAGCAGGGCGGTACGATCATCCGGCAGTAGCCCGGCGAGCACGTACCGTCCGTCTTCCGGGTCCATCGCCTGCAGCAGGGCATACTGGTCAGTCGCGGCCAGGTAGGCGAAGATCGCCGGCCAGCGCTCCCGCGGGAACTCCTGGAATGCACGGTGTACGGTTTCGGCGGACAGCTCACCGAGGGCCTCGGCGATGTCCTGGACATGCATGTCGTCATGCTGCTGCGTCAACTCACCCCAGGTTTCCTGCTGGATCAGTTCACGCAGCAGCTGAACATCGTGCTTGTCTTCCATAGCGAATCTCCTCTCGCGGATCGCCCGGTTGCCTCATTGGGACGCTGGTGTCAGGAATCGCGCAGGTTCGAGCAGCTGCCACTCGGGAACCGCGCCACTGGCCTCCAGGAGAACCCAGGCGCCAAGCAGTGCGAACAACAGGGCGGCCGCCTTGCGCATCCAGGTCATGGGCAGCCGTGAAGCAAAGCGGTGCCCGAGCCAGATGGCCGGCGCGTTGACGAGTACCACGCCGAGGGTAGCGCCCAGCACCACGGCGGGGTAGTTCTCCATGGCAGCGGCCAGTGCCATGGTGGCGATCTGGGTCTTGTCTGCCATTTCCAGCAGGAAGAATCCCGCCGTGGCCGTGCAGAAGATACCTCCCCGGCTGATGGCGTCCGGCGGCGGTTCGGTGGACTCCGGGCGCAGTGACCAGGCGGCCATGCCCAGGAACGCGATGCCGATCAGCCAGGCAAGCCAGGCTCCGTCGAGCACGATCGCGAGCCCGCTGCCGACCAGCGCCGCCAGGGACAGGTTGGCGAGCATGCCGACCACCAGGCCCCAGAAAACGGGCCAGGGGCGCCGGCAGCGGACAGTGAGCAGAATGGCGAAGAAGAGACTCTTGTCCCCGACCTCGGCGATCGCGACCACCAGGGTGGAGAGCAGAAATGCATCCATCGTGTGTTGTCGGCCCTGCGGATGGGAGGGCGGCAGTACGCGGACCACACCGCATGTCCCGGCAATGCCGGTGCCGGACGCCGCCTTGTTGACGTCGATCGTAGGGTATCACATCGGTCTCCCGCTCCCGCTCCCGCGGCCAGGGACAAGCCGCGATGCGGCCACTGCAGCGTGGATCACCCGCTTCCCGGGCAGGCCGGATGGAGGTGCGGCGCTCCCCGCCCCCCATCCGTGCTGCCCATGCATCATGGTCAGTGTGCCCTCGATACCGCCTTGTCGCCGCTGTGCAGGTGGGGTACGTGACCCGGCGACAGGGCGCGCTGCAACGCCTGGCGATGTTCGGGCAGCAGGCCCCGGAGAATACGGCGCGCGCGGTCGCTGCCGACTGCGGTCAGAACCTGGCGCTGGGCGTCAGGCCCCAGGTGGGCGAACACAGCCGAACGGCGATGGTAGGGAAGCTGCGCGAAGGCTCCCCGCAGCAGGGCCGGTTCCAGGCCCGCCATGGCGTGAGCGACGGCTTCCACGTGGAGCAGGTCCATCTGTCTGGCCACAGCGGTCCAGCGTCGCCGTTGAATCAGTTCCCGGAGGAGGCGAATGGATTCCCTGGGGTCGATCATGGCCGTTTCCTCCTCAGTCAGCGTGTGGGTTGCGCAGGCTGGCCAGCGTCTCCGCCAGTTCGCGGTTCTGCTTGGCGGGATCGAGGGCCGCGTAGACCCGAATCCAGCGCCAGGGGGGGAGGCGCCGGAAGGCCCGGGTGCGGCCGTGGAGGTCCAGTTCCTCCAGGTGGCGGACGATATCCGTCAGCGGACGGCTATCAAGGTCGGTGTCGGCCAGGTGTACGTTCCTGCCGGTGCCCGCCGGACAATCAATCGCGTGGTCGTGGTTCCGCATGGGCGCAAACTCCGTCCGCCGGAGAGACCGTCCGCGAGGCTGCCGGTCATGCGCGACATGCACGCATCGGCGGTCCCGGTCGATGTCCGGCCCGTCATGTGTCACATCGGAGCGTTGCTGCGAGGGTGCCGGCAGATCCGGCGCTGACTCGGTACGCTCCCCGCCTGCGGCTAGCGGGGGCGCACGACTCGAGGAGAGATGCTTCGAGAAGTGTTCCCGCTAGGCGCGAATCATTCCTGTCGCCTGGGTACTACAGCCGGGTTCCAAGGTGTATGAACCTCATGTCGAAACAACAGCGCGCAGTGTACGATGTTGTGGCCGGGAGTCAAGCGCCGTGACGCTGCTTGTCCGGTGTGCGGCGTGCATTGATAGCCGCGGGTGCAGACGTTACCTTTCTTCCCGGCAACCGAGCAGGGGCAGCAGTATGTTCAGCAGTCTGAGTGAACGCCTGGACAGCGTCATGAAACGGGTCCGCGGCCAGGGGCGCCTGACCGAGGACAATATCCAGGACAGCCTCCGGGAAGTGCGCATGGCCCTTCTTGAGGCGGATGTGGCGCTACCGGTGGTGCGCGATTTCATTCGCGAGGTGAAGGAGCGCGCGCTGGGAGAGGAGGTGCAGCGCAGCCTGACGCCGGGCCAGGCCTTCGTCAAGATCGTCAGGGACGAGCTGGTGCGGATGATGGGCGATGCCAACGACGCCCTGGATCTCTCCGTGCGGCCGCCTGCGGTGATCATGGTGGCGGGTCTGCAGGGTGCGGGCAAGACCACCAGCGTGGCGAAACTGGCGCGCTTCCTGCGGGAGCGGGAGAAGAAGAAGGTTCTGGTGGTTAGCTGCGACGTGTACCGTCCGGCGGCCATTGACCAGCTCAAGGTCCTGGCGCAGGAGGTGGAGGTGGACTTCTTCCCCTCCACCGGCTCCGAGAAGCCGACAGACATCGCCCGCCGGGCGCTGGATCACGCCCGCAAGCAGTACCACGACGTGTTGCTGGTGGATACCGCCGGGCGGCTGCATGTCGACGAGGCGATGATGGCCGAGGTGCAGGAGCTGAACCGGGTCATCGACCCGGTCGAGACCCTGTTCGTCGTGGACAGCATGACCGGCCAGGACGCGGTGAATACTGCCGGTGCATTCAACGATGCGCTGCCGCTGACCGGGGTTATCCTCACCAAGACCGACGGCGACGCCCGCGGTGGTGCGGCGCTGTCCATCCGCCACATCACAGGCAAGCCGATCAAGTTCCTCGGAACCGGGGAGAAGACGAAGGCACTGGAGCCGTTTCACCCGGAGCGGGTGGCGTCCCGCATCCTGGGCATGGGGGATGTGCTCAGCCTGGTGGAGGAGGTGGAACGCGGCGTTGATCGCGACAAGGCCGACAGGCTGGCGAAGAAGTTCAAGACCGGCAAGGGTTTCGACCTGGAGGACTTCCGCGACCAGATGAGCCAGATCGGCAACATGGGTGGGATCGGCGGACTGATCGACAAGCTCCCGGGCATGGGCAACATGTCCGAGAAGGTGAAGGGCCAGGTCAGTGACGGCGAGGTGCGGCGGCTGGTTGCGATCATCAATTCCATGACTCCCGCCGAGCGGCGCAAGCCGGATGTCATCAACGGCTCGCGGAAGCGGCGTATCGCCGTGGGTTCCGGCGCCCGGGTGCAGGACGTGAACCGGTTGCTGAAGCAGTTCAAGCAGATGCAGAAGATGATGAAGCAGTTCAAGAAGGGTGGAATGAAGAAGATGATGCGGCAGTTCGGTGGCCGTGGCGGACTCCCGCCCGGAGGCGGCATGCCGCCCGGGGGCCCAGGGGGCATGCCTTTCTGAAGGCCTACGCTGCGATGCTTCACATTTGCACTTTTTTCAGTACAATGCGCGGTTCACTGCGCCGGTGCAACGGTGCCGGCGCGCGGTTATTCGAGGGGAAAGTCTACGCATGGTTACCATTCGTCTAGCGCGTGGCGGCGCGAAGAAGCGTCCCTTTTACCAGGTGGTCGTGACGGACAGCCGCAATGCCCGTGACGGGCGGTTCATCGAGCGTCTTGGTTTCTTCAACCCGGTCCCGGGTGGTCAGGACAAGGATGAGCCACTGCGGCTCGACCTGGAACGGGTGGATTACTGGCTGCAGCAGGGGGCCCGGCCCTCGGAGCGTGTGGCCGGCCTGATCAGCCAGGCCCGCAAGGCGCGGCCCGTGGCGGAAGCGGCCGAAGCCTGATCGCCGCCGGCTGGCGGGATGGCATGGCGCGGCGGCGATGACCGGGACCGATGCCGGGCCGGTGGCTGAGCGGCTTGTGGTGCTTGGGCGCATCAGTGGCATCTTTGGCGTCTGCGGATGGCTGCGGGTGTACTCCCACACCCAGCCGCGGGACAACATCCTGCAGTATCCCCGCTGGCTGGTGCGGCAGCGTGATGGCTGGCAGGAGTTTGTGCTGCTGGATGGACGGGCCCAGGGCAAGGGTGTCGTCGCCTGCCTGGACGGGATCACCAGCCGGGACGAGGCTCGACTGCTGATGGGTGCCGACGTGGCGGTTCCGCGGGAGGAGTTGCCGGCCCCAGGCGAGGGCGAGTACTACTGGGCGGACCTGGAAGGACTGCGTGTGTACTCCGGAGATGTCTGCCTCGGTCGGGTGTCCCACCTCGTGGAGACCGGCGCGAACGATGTCATGGTGGTCCGTGGTGAACGGGAACGACTGATTCCCTTTGTCCCCGGGAGTTACGTGATCCGGGTGGATCTGGACGCTGATCGCATCGAGGTGGACTGGGATCCCGACTTCTGACGCGGGAGGCGGCATGCGCATCGATGTGGTGACGCTGTTTCCCGACTTCGTGAAGCAGGTCACCCGCTGGGGCATTACCGCCCGGGCTGCGGAACAGGGTCTGCTGGAGCTGGTGGCATGGAACCCGCGCCTGTTCACCAGTGACCGGCATCGAACGGTGGACGACCGGCCGTACGGCGGCGGGCCGGGCATGGTCATCAAGGCCGAGCCGCTACAGGCGGCGATTCGAACGGCCAGGGCCGCGGATCCGCGCCCGGTGACCGTCGTGTATCTCAGCCCCCAGGGCCGGCCTCTGGATCAGGCGCGGGTCGCCCGGTATGCGGCGGGAGCGCGGCTGGTGCTTCTCTGCGGCCGCTACGAAGGTATCGACGAACGGGTCGTCGAGGCGGAGGTCGACGAGGAAGTATCGATCGGCGACTACGTGCTGAGCGGTGGGGAATTGCCCGCCATGGTTCTGGTGGATGCCGTCGCGCGGCTGCTCCCCGGGGCGCTTGGCGACGCGAGATCCGCCAGGGAGGATTCGTTCGTAACGGGCCTGCTGGACTATCCGCACTATACGCGGCCCGAGAGCGTGGAGGGGCGCGCGGTGCCGAAGGTCCTCGTGGGAGGGGATCACCGGGCGATCGCCCGGTGGCAGCGCAAGCAGGCACTCGGCAGGAGTTGGTTGCGACGCCCGGAGCTTCTTGACAGGGCCCGGCTGGATGCCGAGGATCGGCGCCTGCTGGAAGAATTCGTCGAGGAATATCGCAACGGTTGCTCCGACTCCGGAGCGGCCGAATCTTGAAAAGGCTGGACAAGGTCATGAGCAACATCATCGATGAACTGAACAAGGAACAGATGGAGGCCCTCGGCCGCGAGCTGCCGGCTTTCGGTCCGGGCGACACGGTGCTGGTTCAGGTGCGCGTCCGGGAAGGCAACCGAGAGCGCCTTCAGCCGTTCGAGGGCGTGGTAATTGCCAAGCGCAATCGCGGCCTCGATTCCGCGTTCACACTGCGCAAGGTTTCCCACGGTGAGGGCGTGGAACGGGTGTTCCAGACCTACAGCCCGCTGATCGAGAGCATCAAGGTCAAGCGCCGGGGCGACGTGCGCCGGGCCAAGCTCTACTACCTGCGGGAACTGCAGGGCAAGGCCGCCCGGATCAAGGAAAAGGTCTGAGGTGTTGCCCGCCGCCGCCCGTCAGGCCGGCGGGCCCTCACCCGGGCCTAGCCCAGGCAAGGGTTTGCCCGTTCCCCCATCCTGGCGCGGGGCAGGTCAGAAAAGGTCCGGCGTATGCAGCGGGTCCAGCCGTTCGCGGGCGGACTTGATCTCCCGGGCGGGGATCCACTCGCCGGTCACCATCTGCTGGTAGCTCATGCCCGGCCCGACCATGGGGTAGACGCTGGCGTCGTTATCGATCAGCACTTCGAGGAACGCCGGTCCCCTGAATTCCACGAACTCCTTCAGCGCCTCCTTCAGCTCGGCTTTTTCCGTTACCCGCCGGACGAAGGGAAAACCGTCCGATTCCGCAGCCTTGACGAAGTCCTTTCGATGGAGGGCCTTGTCGCTCCCGGAGAAGTTCTCGTTGAAGTACAGCCGCTGCCACTGCCGTACCATGCCGTCGCCCATGTTGTTGAGCAGCAGGATCTTCACCGGCAGGTTGTAGTTCGTGACCGTTTCCATCTCGCCGAGATTCATGCGGATGCTGCCGTCGCCGTCGATATCGATGATCATCTTCTCGGGACAGGCAAACTGCGCTCCGATGGCGGCGGGCAGGCCGAACCCCATGGTTCCCATGCTGCCCGAGGTCAGCCACTGGCGCGGACCGCGGAAGTCACAGTACTGCGCAGCCCACATCTGATGTTGTCCCACACCGGTGGCGATGACTGCCCGGCCTTCGGTGAGCTTGTTCAGCTCTTCGACGACGAAATGGGGCTGGATGAGTGGCGACTCGCGGTCGTAACTCATGGGGTGATTGCGCTTGAGCTGCTGGCAGTGTTTCACCCAGGCAGTGAAATCCTTGTCGAACCCGCTCTTGTGGCCGTATCTGGTGAGCTGACTCAGGCTGCGGCCGGCTTCGCCCACGTGCGCCCAGTCCACCAGCCGCACCTTGCCGATCTCGGCTGCGTCGATGTCGATGTGGGCCACGTGCTGGGCCAGTGGGGCGAACTCCTCCACCTTGCCCGCGACCCGGTCGTCGAAGCGGGCGCCGACGGCAATCAGGAAATCACAGTCCTCTACCGCGTAATTGGCGTAGGCCATGCCGTGCATGCCCAGCATGTGCATGGAAAGCTCCGCCTTCGTGTCGATCGCCCCGAGGCCCATGAGCGTGGTAACAACGGGGATGTTGAACGCTTCGGCGAACTCGGTGAGCTCGGCGGCGGCGTTGCCGTTGATAATGCCGCCGCCGGCATAGAGCAGCGGGCGGCTGGACTGGCCGAGCATGTCGAAGAACTGCCGGCTCTTGCGCTCCGAGAGCTTGGCCGAGCGCAGGGAGTCCATACGCTGCCGATAACCGCGCACCGGCAGCAGTCCCTCTCCCTGGAACTCGCCGACCCAGTTCTGCATGTCCTTGGGCACATCCACGACTACCGGCCCGGGGCGTCCGGACCGGGCAACCTCGAATGCGGTGCGTATCGTCGCCTCGAGCATGTCCGGGCGTGTGACCAGGAACACGTGCTTGGCGCAGCTGCCCATGATGTTGACGATGGGGGCCTCCTGGAACGCGTCCGTGCCCATGGCCCCGGTGGGTACCTGGCCGGTGATTCCCACGATCGGCGTGGAATCCGCCATGGCGTCGCGAATCGGTGTCACCGTGTTTGTGGCGCCGGGACCGGAGGTCACCAGGAAGACACCCACCTTGCCGCTGGCACGGGCGTAACCCGCGGCCATGAAACCGGCACCCTGTTCGTTGGCGGGCACGACCAGGTGCAGTGGGTCGGTTCCGGTCTGTTCCACCCGGTGTTCGGCGTTGTAGCGGAAGATGGCGTCGTAGGTTGGCAGTATGGCGCCGCCACTGTACCCGAATACCGTGTCCACTCCTTCGTCGGCCAGTACCTGGATGATGGTCTCCGCACCGCTCATTGTCTTTCCTGCCAGCGGGTGGCGTCGGGTTCTCTGTCGGGTCTTCGTGAGCGTCATGGTCAACCGTCTTTCGTTGTCGCAGGGAAGTGGGAAACTGATCCCGTGGAGGGAGCCGGCACCTTCGGTGCATTCCGTCACGGAAAAGCGCGGCCGGGGTTGATCCCGCGGGCGGGACAACGGCGCCGGGGCGTCACGGCACACCCGGGAAACGAGTATATCTTACTAAGCTTTCGGCGAGTAAGGCCAGATCTGGCAGTGCACAAAATCGTGGCCGCCCCGGCCGGGGCGGTTGGGGCCGATTGGATCCGGCTCACTCCGTCGGTTCGAAGTCCAGTGCCGCCGAGTTGATGCAGTAGCGCAGACCGGTGGGCGGTGGGCCATCCGGGAACACGTGCCCCATGTGGGCGCCACAGCGACTGCACTGGACTTCCTCCCGCCGCATGCCCAGCGAGGTGTCCTCCTCGACGTATACGCTGGCCGGGTCTGCCGGTTCGTAGAAGCTGGGCCAGCCGGAGCCGGAGTCGTACTTGGTCCGGGATGTAAACATCACCTGGCCGCAACAGACGCATCGGAACACGCCTTTGGCCTTCAGGTCATTGTAGGCGCCGGAGAACGGGGCCTCCGTTCCCTTGCGCCGGGTGACACGGAACTGCTCCTCCGTGAGCTGACTGCGCCATTCCTCGTCGGTCCTGCTGCCCGGTTTCATGACTTCCTCCACGGTGTTGCGCCTCTCGAGCCGCTACCTTGCCCCGGATGACGCACCGTCGCCGGGATGCGATGGCAGAGACCGAGTATACCGTCCGTCGAGGTAGTGGGCACGTCCGTCGCGCCAGCGGCGGCCGGACTATGTCGGGGGACGGATGCCTCGCTATACTCGAGCCGCCGGGGCCCGGGCTGCGTCCCGACCCGCAGCAGAGGAAGCCAGTGGCATGACCATCCGCCCGGTAATGACGCCAGTCCGTATCGCCCTGGCGGAGATAAACCGTTCCCTGGAACAGGCGGCGGCGAACCTGGAAGCGATGACGGGCGAGGCCGACGGAGACGCGGATCCGGGGGACTGCCGGCTGCCGCTGCGGGAGACGCTGGGCGCGCTGCGTATGCTGGAGGTTGAGGGTGCAGCGGCTCTTGCGGAAGAGTGCCTGCTGCTGCTGGATGCGCAGGATTCCTCCGCCAGCCTGTCCCGCGAGAAGGCACTGGATGCGCTTCTCTACAGCCTGTTGCTGCTGCCCCGCTATCTGGATCGCGTCGCCCGGCAGAAGCGGGAGCTGCCGGACATACTTCTCCCCACCCTCAATGCACTACGCGGCCTGCGCCGGGCGCCACCACTGCCGGACTATCATTTCACCCGTTTCGGAATCGTCCCGGACGAGCTGGTCGGGGATCCGGTCCCGGAGCGGCAGCTGCCGTCCGCCGACGAACTGCAGGGCCTGTTGCGCAGGTTGCGGCACATGTTCCAGATGGGGCTGCTGGGGCTCTTCCGGGATCCCGCGTCGGCCGTGCATGCCAAGCAGGTGCATCGTGCCCTTGGCCGGCTGGGAGTGGAGCTGGGGGATACGCCAGGCGGCCGTTGGCTGCGGCTGGCGGCTACGGTGATGGGGCTTGTGGTGCAGCGGCGGCTTCCAGCGGATCAGTCGTTACGCACCTTGCTCTCCAGAACCGACCGCTACCTTCGTGGCCTCAACCGGGAGGGGGCGGCGGGCCTGGAGCGTCCGCCACCGCCCGAGGTAACGGAGGGCCTCCTCTATTTCACGGTCATTGGTGCCGAGCACGATGAGAGTCTGCGGCGACTCAAGGATGCGTTGTCCCTGGGACGCATGCTTACGCCGCCTTCGCTGGTCGAGCACGAACGCGAAGCGCTGGCTGCGCCCAGCCGCGAGGTGATGGAGGCGGTCAGCTCCGCCCTGCTGGAAGACATGGACCGGCTTCAGGAGACCATCGAGACCCTGGCCCGTCTCAGCAGCGTGACGGAAAGCGAGCGGCAGGAGATCTGTGAGCACCTCAGTCGCCTTGGCAGCACCCTGACCCTGGTCGGGGTGACGGAAGCGGCGGCCTTCCTCAAGCGAGCGCATACACGACTGCAGTCGGTGGCCGCGGATACCGCCCCGGACCGGGTGATGGAGCTTCTCGGGGAGGTGGTGGACGCCGTGGCCTCGGCGGAGCAGTCGGTGCGTGGACTCAACGACGCGCCAGCGGGCGGAACCCGGGAGAACCGCAAGCCGCGGCCATTGCGGATGGCTGAGCACCAGGCCCTGGTCGAGGCGGTCGCGGGTATGGAGCGGGTGCGCCACGCACTGGAATATCTCAACGGCGATCTCGATGACGGAGAGGACCCGGCCACCGTCGCCGGATCAATGGCGGAGACGGTCGGGACACTGCATCTCATAGGCTACGAGAACGTCGCGACCCTCATGGAGCGGGGACGCCGGCAGATCCTGGCCCTTCCCGAGTATGACGCTCCCGGGTCCGCCAGGCTTTCCTCCCTGGCCGACGCGCTGGCGGCGCTGGAATGGTATCTCGAGGGAATGCTGGAGGACGTGGATTTCGGCGAGGAGGCACTGGACCTGGCAAGCGAGGTCCTGGCGGAACTCGAGGGGCACGAACCGGCGGCAACACCTCCGGCCACCGAGGAGAGCTGATTCCACGTCAACGGAGCGCAATACCTCACTTGCGCGTCGGGGAATCGATCAGCGCTGCCCCGGGGGACGTTGCGCGCGCGTCGGAGGTTGGTCACCGCTTCCGAACAGGCGGCGCACCAGCGCCGGCAGCACGGCGGCAGCGGTACCCCGCAGGGAGCAGTCGGCGTGGGCGGTGAGGGGTGTGGGCTGGGGATTGACTTCCAGCAGCAGCGCGCCATTGTCCGCGGCGAGCAGCGGCAGCCCCGCTGCCGGGTGGACCAGGGACGAAGTCCCCACACTGAGCACGACATCCGCCCGCTCGGCCGCCTCTAGCGCCTTGCCGTAGGCATCTTCCGGCAGGGTTTCCCCGAACCAGACCACATCCGGGCGGCCCGGTGCGCCGCAACGGGGACATTCCGGCGGAGTGGCTGCGCGTGCGGCGACGGGGTCGAAGACATGCCGGTATCCGGCGCACACCGTGCGCTGGAGATTGCCGTGCAGTTCGACGACCGCCCGACTGCCGGCTCGCTGGTGCAGGCCGTCGACGTTCTGGGTTGCCAGCAGCCAGCCTTCTCCGGCGAGCTGCTCCCAGCGCGCCAGGGCGCAGTGTCCGGCATTCGGCTGCGCTGCGTCCACCAGTTCCCGTCGCCACTGGTACCAGCGCCATACGGTATCCGGGTCCCGGGCGAAGGCTTCCGGGGTGGCGAGATCCAGGGGGTTGTAACGCTGCCACAACCCGGTCTGGGCTTCCCGGAATGTCGGGATGCCACTTTCCGCAGAGATGCCCGCACCGGTGAGGGCCAGGATGCGGGTGGCCTGTCGCAGGCGTTCCACGGTCCGGGAATCCGGTTCAAGGGTCATCTGCAGGTCTCCCGATGGCTTCCGGACACTCGGCCGGGCCGGGCCATCCCCGCCGCTCGCCGTTCGGGCGCGGGTCCGGTTGCCATTCTCCCATCAAGAATGGATGATAGCGTCCCGAATCGCCGTTCCACCACCGGACCAACCCATGAGCGAGATCATTCTCATCAACGTTTCGGGGCAGGACAAACCGGGGTTGACCTCGTCCCTCATGGGGATCCTGGCCGAGTACAACGTCGGCGTTCTGGACATCGGCCAGGCCGTCATTCACGAGACGCTTTCCCTGGGCATGCTGGTAAAGGTTCCGGATCAGGCGACGCTGTCCCCGGTCCTCAAGGATGTGCTGTTCCACATACATCATCAGGGCATGCAGGTCCGCTTCACCCCGGTGAGCGAGGAGGACTACGATGCCTGGGTGCAGGGTGCGGGGAAACCCAGGTACATCTTTACACTGCTCGGCAGGCGGATCACCGCTGACCACATCGCCCGTATCGCCAGCGTCATCACCGCCAATGATCTGAATATCGAGGACATCGTCCGTCTCTCCGGGCGCGAGCCACTGTACAAGAGTGGCAAGGCCAATCGTGCCTGCATCGAGCTGACCGTGCGCGGTCAGCCCCTGGACCTTGATGTCATGAAGCAGCGGTTCCTGGAGATCTCGCAGCAGTTCGACGTGGACATCGCCTTCCAGGAGGACAGCGTCTACCGGCGTAACCGGCGCCTGGTGGTGTTTGACATGGATTCCACGCTCATCCAGCAGGAGGTGATCGATGTGCTGGCGGCCCACGCGGGCGTGGGCGAGGAAGTCAGCCGGGTTACGGAAGCGGCGATGCAGGGGGAGATCGATTTTCGCGAGAGTCTGCGTCGCCGCGTGGCACTGCTGCAGGGGCTGGACGAGTCGGTACTGCAACAGGTGGCCGAAGGTCTCTCTCTTACCGAAGGCGCGGAGCGGCTGATCCGGACCCTCAAGACATTCGGTTTCCGGACCGCCATAGTTTCCGGCGGCTTCAGCTACTTCGGCCGCCACCTGCAGGAGCGGCTGGGCGTTGACTACGTGCACGCCAATGAGCTGGAAGTACTGGATGGCCGGGTCACCGGCAAGGTGATCGGCCCCGTTGTCGACGGCGAGCGCAAGGCGGAGCTGCTGCGTCGTATCGCCGCCGACGAGGGGTTGGTGCTGGAACAGACCATTGCGGTGGGTGATGGCGCGAACGACCTGCCCATGCTGCGGATTGCCGGCCTTGGTATCGCCTTCCGCGCCAAGCCGGTGGTCAAGCGCAGTGCCCGGCAATCCCTGAGCACACTGGGGCTGGACGGAATCCTCTACCTGATCGGTATCAAGGATGCCGAGGCCGTGGGTGGGGATCAGCCTGGATGACGTCCCGGCGGCGTCCGGGCATGTCGGTCCGGCCCTTGAAAATGCCCGCTGCGGAACGCATCTGACTACCAACCGTGCGTTGATTGGTGGCGGCACGGACTCGCGCCCGTGCATGCGGACATGACCGGCGCGACACCCCGCCGTTGTTCGGTATGGCAGGGCGATGACCGGTGCCGATTCCGGTCGATGGACAAGATTAGGGAGTGCAGGCGACGATGAGTGTGTCGACGGCAAAGGAAACTCACGAGTTTCAGACGGAGGTCCGGCAGCTGCTGGACCTGATGATCCATTCCCTCTACAGCAATCGCGAGATCTTTCTGCGCGAGCTGATCTCCAACGCCTCGGACGCCGCGGACAAGCTCCGCTTCCAGGCCCTGCAGGAGGAAAATCTGCTGGAGGGGGATGGCGACCTGGCGATTCAGGTCTCCTTCGACAAGGATGCCCGCACGATCACGGTGACGGACAACGGCATCGGTATGAACCGGCAGGAAGTGCAGGAGAACCTTGGTACGATCGCCCGTTCCGGCACGCGCCAGTTCCTCAGTCAACTCTCCGGCGATCAGGCCGATGATGCCCGCCTGATCGGCCAGTTCGGGGTCGGTTTCTACTCATCGTTCATCGTCGCCGACCGGGTGATCGTACATACACGCAGGGCCGGTGACCCCGCGGAACAGGGGGTGCGCTGGGAATCCAGTGGGGACGGCGAGTACACCATCGAGGATCTTCCACGCCAGCAGCGCGGTACCGAGGTCGTCCTGTACCTGCGCGAGGACGCCGACGAGTTCCTTGACGACTACCGCCTGCGCGGCATCATCCGCACCTATTCGGATCACATCGATCTGCCCATCCGCATGCCCCGGGTCGCGGGAGAGGGCCAGGAAGAGCCGGGCGAGGAGACCGTCAACAAGGCGAATGCCCTGTGGATGCGGCCGAAGAACGAGATCAAGGATGAGGAGTACATCGAGTTCTACAAGCACGTGGCGCACGATTTCGACGACCCGCTGACGTGGATACACAATCGGGTGGAGGGAAACCAGAGTTACGTCTCCCTCCTGTTCATCCCGAAGCGGGCGCCTTTCGATCTCTGGGATCGTGATGCCAGCCATGGTGTGAAGCTGTATGTGAAGCGTGTATTCATCATGGAGGATGCCGAGCAGCTCATGCCCCGCTATCTGCGGTTCGTGCGGGGTGTCATCGACAGTGATGACCTGCCGCTGAACATCTCCCGGGAAATCCTGCAGAACAACCGCCAGATCGCACGGATCCGTGCGGCCGGCGTCAAGCGGGTGCTGGACACGCTGGAGAAGATGTCGGTCGACGAGCCGGAGCGTTACATGGAGTTCTGGCAGACATTCGGCCGCGTGCTCAAGGAAGGCCCGGCGGAAGATTTCGCCAACCGGGAACGGATCGCGAAGCTCCTGCGCTTCGCGACCACCCGCGGCGACGAATCCACCGAGCTGGTCTCGCTGGATACGTACATCGGTCGAATGAAGGACGGCCAGGACGCGATCTACTACATTACCGGCGACAGTCTGGCCGCCGCTGGCAACAGCCCTCACCTGGAAGTCTTCCGCAAGCATGATATCGAAGTCCTGCTGCTCGGCGACCCGGTGGACGAGTGGTGGGTGACGCACCTCAGCGAATATGACGGCAAGCGGCTGGTGTCGGCCGCCAAGGGTGAGCTGGACCCGGGCAAGCTGGGTCTGGACGAATCGCAGCAGAAGGAGCGGCAGGAGCAGGCCGAGTCCGAGCTGCAACCATTGGTGGAGAGGTTGGGGGCGACTCTCAAGGACAAGGTGGAGGGTGTCCGGATCAGCTCCCGGCTGACGGATTCCCCCGCCTGCCTGGTCGTCGGCGAGCAGGAGTTTGCACTGAACATGCAACGTATGCTGAAGGCCGCCGGGCACCCGTTTCCTACCGGCAAACCGACGCTGGAGATCAACCCGGACCATCGACTGATCACGGATCTCCAGGGCATTGAAGAGGACGGCCTTGTTGCGGACTGGGCCGAATTTCTCTACGAGCAGGCATTGCTGGTGGAAGGGGGGCAGCTGGACGATCCGGCCGCCCATGCGAAACGTGTCAACCGCCTGTTGCAGCGGCGCAATTCCCAGGGCGGGGCTGTCTGATCCAAGGTATCGTGCGCCCAGCCATCACTTCCTGATATCCGGAAAGCCGGGACCGGTTTTGTGACCGGTTTCGGCTTTCCGGGACGCAGTCCTTCCCACGTTCGGCCCTCTCTCATACACTCCGGGCATGCTCGTCGCAATGCGCACGTTACTCGTGGCTCGAACAGGCGCGCCGGCATGCGGTTTCTGAGCGCAGGCCTCGTGCTGCTCCTGCTGTCGTTCTCGTCCACCCCGCCGGCCGCGGGGGGGTCCCATGCTTCCACCGCCGTTGTGGTGATTGCCCATCCCGATATCGGGGTGGCAACACTGCCAAGAAACACTGCCCGGGCGATGTTTGCCATGCGACAGCGCAGCTGGCCGCCGGGTGCGGCGGTGCGCGTGTTCGTGCTCCCGGATGGCCATCCGGTGCATGCCCGTTTCGTCAAGGAGAAGCTGGATGTCCTTCCCCATCAGCTGCAGCTTTCCTGGGACCGGATCGTGTTCTCCGGTACCGGACAGGCGCCGGATCGTGCGAGATCACAGGAGGACATGCTGAGCCGGGTGGCGGATACCCCGGGCGGTATCGGTTATGTTGAACAGGACTACGTCGATGATCGGGTGCGTGTCATCCAACTGGACTAGCCGGCGAGCGCCGGCGTTGCTTGCCGCATTGACAGCTTGCCTGGTCAGTGTGCCGGCAAGTGGACAGGTCATGGATACGCTGCAGGTCCACGGTTTCGTCTCCCAGGGATTCGTGCTGACGGATGACAATAACTTCTTCGGACCCAGCAGCGAGGGCGGCGGCAGTCTGAAGTACACGGAGCTGGGACTCAACGCCTCCGTACGCCCCTGGGACAATACGCTGGTTTCCGGCCAGGTTCTCAGTCGCCGGGCCGGCGGTGACGGGCGGGAAGCGAAACCCGAACTGGATCACGGCGTGCTGGACTACCAGTTCCTCTCCGGCGCCAGCCGCAACGCCGGCGTCCAGGTCGGTCGCTTCAAGAACCCCTTCGGATTCCATAACCAGACCCGGGACGTCGCCTTCACGCGGCCGGGCATCCTCCTGCCCCAGTCCATCT
>SLLM01000285.1 GCA_007134055.1 Ectothiorhodospiraceae bacterium
CAAAATTCCGCATCTTGAGCCCGAGGCGAACGGCTGAGGGCGGGAGATGTATTCTTTGGAACTGTACAACCGGGTGCGCCGTGCGTGCCATGTCGAGGGGATGAGCAAGAGCGGTGAGCCACAAGCACGCCACTGGTTCGAGTGCCGTGGCGAACGCTCGGGTGTTCGGGATCGACCGCAAGACGGTCACGAAGATCCTAAAGCATTCGGTGCCACCGGGTTACCGGCGTATGAGGCCGCCGCCCCGTCTGAAGCTCGATCCCTTCGTTCCGATCATCGACCAGATCCTGGAGGACGACAAAAGCCAGCTGAAGAAGCAGCGGCACACGGCGAAGCGGATCTTCGAACGGCTGCGTGAACCGCGCCGGGTTCACCGGGGGCATCACCACCGTCACCGACTATGTCCGGGAGAAGAAGCGGCGCTCGCGGGAGGTTTTCGTGCCGCTTCCACCGGTGAACTGACCCATTTTGCTCCGGGATTGACTTCTTCGCAGTACCTGTCAGGACTGCGATGCAGCCCTGCATGAAGACCGCGTAAAGGCACTTCGCTAGGCGCTCAGGCGCGGCGACCGGGTGACGACCAAGGACCTATCAGCCACCCCCGAAGCGGCGCCTCTGATCACGCTCGGCCTGACGGCCGCGTAAGCGCGTGTGCGCGGCCGTCAGGCCCCTGGAGAGCGGTCAATCCTCGTCCTCGGGAGGGCGCAGGGCGGCGACCTCGTCGGGAGTGATCGGGTCGGAATAATCATTGTCGAAATCGGAGCGCACGTAATTCGTCACCGCGGCGACTTGCTCATCCGTCATCATGTCACCGAAACGCGGCATTCCGTGATAACCGGTCAGGATGACGCCTGTGACGAAGTGCTTCGAATTCATCTTGGGATTCCCAGCCAGGGGTGGATGCGCGCCCGCGCCCTCGGCGCCCCGCCCGTCTTCCATATGGCAGGCCTGACAGGTGGTGCGATAAAGCGCCTCGCCATCTGTCTGGGTAAAGTGATCGGGATCGTCGGAGAAGCGCGACAGCAGCGTCTCGATCTCCTCTGCGGGTGACGTGGTTCTTGCTTTGGGGGTCGCCTCTTGCGCCAGGGTGCCGGTGGTCAGCAGGGCCAGCGCGACGACTGCGTATAGCGGACGCTTGATCATCTCAGGCATTCTCCCGTTGATCGAGGCGCTTAATCGCATCCAGAGCCGACAACAGCGACCCCTCCAGCCATGCCGGGATATGCGAGCAATGCTCGCCCGCCAGAACCAGCCGATTGTCGATTTCGCACAGGGCCTCGTAATGCTCGTCCCTCAGCTCTTCCGTCCATTGACCGTAACAGCCCAATGACCAGTCCACGCGGTGCCACACCCATGAGGTGCCGGACAGGAATTCGGCATCATATTGCGGGTGGATCTGGCGGCCCAGCGCAAGCGCGGCGTCGATGCGCTCCTGTGGGGTCATGGTTGACCAGGAATAGGTGTAAGTGCCCCCTCCCGTGGCGGTGTCATAGGCGGCCTGCAACACCGCCGGTCCGTCGGACAGAAATCCGTAATTGGGATAGGCGATCTGCACCAGCGGCAGGTCGGTATAGCTGATCCCGCCCATGATCCAGTCATCCTGCTCCCAGAAGCGGCGCCTGAACTCCAGCGCGACCTTGAAGGCAGACGCGTAAGGCACCGCCGCAATCGCCTTGCGCATCGCGTCCGAGCAATCGACATCAAGCTGCACAAGAACCGACAGCGGGATGGTGCAGATGCACCAGTCGGCGGATTCTTCGTGAACCGTGCCGCCGCGACCGCCATCTTCATATGTGACGGTTACACTATTGTCGTTCTGCGCAATCCGGATGACGCGGGCGTTCAGCTGTATCACGTCGGACACTTCGCGCGCGAAGGCGTCAGTGATCGCGTCCATGCCGCCCGCCGGCTCGAACATCGGCGGCTCGGACAGATAGTTGTTGAAACCGAACAGCTGTTCCCAAAGCCCCGATTTCAGCAGCGGCGACAGATTGACCGGCTGCGAAGGCTTCCTGTCCGCCATCAGCCCGCCACCGGGTCGGATGTCCCAGCCGCGAACCCCGCCCACATCATCGCTGGCGCGATAGCGGTAGTCGCCGTCCAGAACGCCCCATCCCTGTAACCCCTCAAGCAGCCTTTCGCGATCCCCTACGCTGACGGCATCGTCCAGCGCGCCTTGATGCAGCGATTTGGCCAGCAGTTCGGACACATGACCGCGCATGTCCTTTTCGACATGTCCGATGCGCTGCGGCTTGCCGCCAAAGGCGTTCGCGGAATGCAGGAAGGCCTTGTTGTTCTTGATGATGAAGGGGTGCAGAGGCACGCCCAGCCTGCGGCAGTAGTCGAACACTGCGCGGTGATGCACCGGCAGCCGCCACGGGCCGGGATTGAGATAGCCATCGCCTTCGAAATCGCAGGTGATCTGATGCCCACCCATTTCGGTGTAGCGGTCGCCGCCGCGTATGGTCAGGCAGCGCCCGCCTGTGCGGCCCTGATATTCGAGGATCTTCACCTCATAGCCTGCGCGGCGCATCTCATAGGCGGCGGCCATGCCGGCGATGCCCGCGCCCAGGATCAGGACGCGGCGTCCCTGACGTGGGCCTTGCAGGGCGGGTTCGCCGGTATAGCCGGACTCGCCTGCAACGCCGAGGCTGGTCATGGCCTGATACATCGCCGCCGCGCCCGCGACCTGTCCGATCATCGCCAGCAACTGCCTGCGAGATGGGTTGAAAGCTGTGGCCATGCTCAGTTCTCCTGCCGCTTGAGTCCGCGCCGCCGTGCCAGCCACCAGAAGATCATGGTCCCTCCCACGATGAGCACGATCAGGCCGATCAGCCCGACCCATGCGGCCACCTGAAGGGTGCGCAGCGGTGCCGGCATCTCGTCCTCGGGATCGATGGCGCGTTGGACATCCGCGGCAGTCAGGCTGCTGTCGGGACGCTCGCCGAAGGTGGTGCGGGTATAATTGGCCAGCATGGCGATCTGGTCATGGCTCAGCTCGTCCTCGAAGCCCGGCATCGCGGGCGCGCGATACAGCTTACCTGCCGGAACGCCATGGATCAGCACTTGCAACAGATTGCCCGCATCCGCGCGGCGCAGCGCCGCGTTCTGGACCAGCGGCGGATAATAGGCCTGCGGCTGGCCCTTACCACTGACACTGTGACAGGCGGCGCAATGGTCAAGGTAGAGCTGCTCCGGCTCTGTCAGATCGCCACGCGCGAGGGTTTGGGCCATTTCTGCGCGGATCTGACCGTAGTGATGGCGGGGCTCTTCGCGCTCGGCAACGGGCGGGATGGCGGGCATGTCCTGTACGCCGGCTTCGATTACGGGGAGGGATTTCAGATAGGCCGCGATCGCGGCAAGGTCGTCCTCGTCAAGATGGCTGGTGCCATGCTCCACGAAGCGCGCCATCGGCCCGGCGGCCTGCACCACATTGCCCGCGTGGCCGGTGCGCAGATAGTCGTTGATGTCCTGCTCGGTCCATGTCCCGATGCCCGTGACCGGGGCGGCCGTCAGGTTCGGCGACAGCCATCCGTCGATCTCCTCGCCCGCCAGGTACTGGTCATCCTGCATGACGAAAAAGCCGTTCCGCGGCGTGTGGCATTCGCCGCAATGGCCCAGATGATCGACCAGATAGGCGCCCCGGCGCAGCACCGGATCATCGGTTTCCGGCAGATCGCGGTCGCCGAGATAAAGCCAGTTCCACGCCATGATCCCGGTGCGGATGTTGAACGGGAAGGGAAGGTCGGTGGCGTGATCGGGCTCTTTGTCGACGGGGTCCTGATCCTGCAACCAGACATGCAAGGCGTCGATGTCCTCGTCGGTCATTCCCCGGTAGGAGGCATAGGGCATGGCCGGATAGAGCCGGCGGTCCGGGCTGACACCGCGGCGCAGCACCTTGGCCAGATCGTCGCGGCTATAGCCGCCGATGCCGTATTTGCCCGAGGGGCTGATATTGCTCGCCACGATCGTACCCATCGGGGTTTCGATCCGATAGCCGCCCGAGAGATCCTCGCCATGGCATGACATGCAGCCCGAAGCCCGTGCAACATACGCGCCGAGTTCGACCTGTGTGGAAGTAGACTCCATGGTCTCGGCAAGACCCGCGCCAGCCAGCATCAGGGCCGCAATCGGTGTGCCGAGGCGGACCGAATACCGAAGATTCATCGCAGAGGATTGTGCTGCTGTCGGCATCAGACAATTTCCTCTCCCCAAACAATCTGCAGAAGCAAAGCTGCGCCTTGGGCGCAATCTGTGGTCAAAGGCGTGACATCATTACAAACGGTACTTGTCGGATTGGCCGATTTGGTTGCCTAGGCTGAATGGCAACGTTGCTTCTCAACGATCGTTCCATTTTTCGGCGACGATATTGGTCGCGGCAATGGGATACACGGGCGAGCGCCACCAGCCATGAAGCGGCAGCTGGGCACCAGTTCCGATACCACTTCCCGGAGCACTCTTGCATGGCGCCGCTGTACATTTCCCCGTCCGTGATCCTGCCGAACGACGAGATGGTATGAAATCCACAATGGGCGGCAGGATCTTGCCGGGCTGTCCCTGCGTGTCGCCTATGCGCCAAGCTTCCGGTGGACGCGACCAGTTTGACCCCATGCCGCCAGTACATCGGCCCTCCCCATGAATGCCAACGGCCGGGCCGGGTCGCTGAGCCCGCCACATTTCGTGCACGCGACGAAAATGCCCCGCCGGTGTCCTGGCGGGGCAGTTAAGAGGAGCGCTTGATCGAAGAATCTCGATCAATTCGGCTCGTGTTCAGGCATCTGTTCCAGCTCTTGCTGGGTCATCGGAACCTGAACGCGCACGTTGCCGTCCTGATCGCTCCAGAAGATGTCGACCTCTTGGTGTTGCAAGGCGACGCGGTGTTCGCCGAGTCCGAGAAACCCGCCGATATCGATCACCAGATGCGAGACCTCGTTCTCATCGAGAACCAGATCCTGAACCGTACCGATCTGCTGGTTTTCGCCGTCATATACGTCGGCCCCGATCAGCATGTCGGCGGTCCGCTGATCTTGCGCCATCAACTCGTAGCCTTCGGGCGCTTGGGTGCGGGCCTGCTGGTCTTGCTGCATGGCCTCCTGCTCGTCTAGCTCCTGCTCCTCAGTCACGGCCGCATCACGTCCTTCGCGTTCTTCGACCTGGCCGTCTTGGTCCATAGTCTCGCCGGGCTCGTCCCTGCGATCCTCGTAGCCGCGCCGTTCAAGGCCCGAGCGCAGCTGGTCCGCGTCGAATTCTGCCAGCCCTTCGAGTTCGGCCTTGGTCATGGCCGCAACGATGAAGAAGTCGTCTGCAGTGTCTCCAAACCAGCCACCGTTTGCCCCATCGTCATCCAGCACGAAATACAGGTGGTCGAGGTCGACTTTCACCGTGCGTGCGCCGATCCCAAGGAAACCGCCCACATCGATGAGTACGCCGTGTATCTCGCCGTCCGCGGTCATGACGACATCGCCGATATTGCCGATGTTTTCCCAACGGTCACGATGGGCCACGAAGGTCTGGCTGCTTTCCCAGCGCATCTGCGTCTGGTCCCAGCGGCTGCGGCCTTCAACATTCTCGCGGTCGCGCAGATTGCGCGCTTCGTCGATATCAAGCGTGTAGAGGTTCTTTCCCGAAAAATCGGACACGAGGAATGCTGGAACCATCTGCGAATCCGCCGACGTCGTCTGACCGTAGGTCGTGTCGGTGGACAGCGTATAGGCGCCGAACGAAGTCACTGCGACGATTGCAGTCGTGAGCATCAGCTTTTTCATGTCAAGCTCCTAAATGAATTGCGCTTCCCGTGAAGCATAGACAGTCAACACGCGAACTGCGGTCGCGTTCCAACTAAACGGCACATTTTTTCGTGACTGCTTTCGTGACTGTGCCTCGGCACATGCGGCGGGCGACAGCCGAGATGCTCTCGGTGCCGTCCAGCGTCTCCTCGACGATCCGCAGCTTCTCCTCGGCACTCCAGCGACGCCGACGGCCGCCATCCGTGATGATCTCTACTTCGGGCATGAGCACGTGCTTAGGGATATGCCTAACAGGGCGCTGAATTAGTCGCCGAGCCGGAACGATTTCCCTTCAACTGGGCTGAGTCGCCTGTTCGTCATGCGTGTCGGTGCGGACGATGTTTGCACCGTTTGCGCCGGATGCTGTTTTTCC
>SLLM01000200.1 GCA_007134055.1 Ectothiorhodospiraceae bacterium
CGGGGCCGGCCCACGGGCGTGCGACGGGGCAACCCGGGCGGCGGTCACCGCCTGAATGTCGTGGAAACCCTGCGGGCGGCGGCGCCCTGGCAGCGACTGCGGCGGGAAGCTCTGGCTGGGGAGCGTGTCGCGGTACGCGACGGCATCCACGTGCGGCCCGGGGATTTCCGGCTGACCCGCTACAAGCAGCGCAGCGAGACCACGACCGTGTTCACCGTGGACGCATCCGGCTCGGCGGCGATGCACCGGCTGGCGGAAGCCAAGGGCGCGGTGGAACTCCTGCTGGCCGATTGCTACGTGCGCCGGGACCGGGTCGCACTGGTGGCTTTCCGCGGCGCCGGCGCCGAGGTGCTCTTGCCGCCCACCCGTTCGCTCGCCCGGGCCAAGCGCACCCTCGCAGGACTACCCGGAGGTGGCGGCACACCCCTGGCAGCGGGTATCGACCTCGCCCGCACACTGGGCGAGGAGATCCTGCGCAAGGGTGGCACTCCGGTGCTGGTGCTGCTCACCGACGGCCGGGCCAATGTGACCTTGAACGGGATCGGCGGCAGGGAACAGGCCGCCCTGGATGCCACCACCGCGGCGCAGATGGTGCGCCTGAGCGGCCTCAACGCCCTGGTGGTGGATACCTCGCCGCAGCCGAGGGATCTGGCGCGCCACCTGGCCGACACCATGGCCGCCGATTACCTGCTTCTCCCGTATGCCGACGCCGGCGCCATCAACGAGGCAGTGCGTTCGGCGGGCGCCCGGGACAACGCGGGAGGACGGCGATGAGCCGCGCCCTGGTCTGGAGCCTGGACGGCCGGGACTGGCCCAACCGTGAGAGCAGTCGGTTCGTGCTTGCCGGCGGGGTGCGCTGGCATGTCCAGATCATGGGAAAGGGACCCATCGTGCTGCTGATTCATGGCGCTGCATCCTCCAGCCACACCTGGCGTGACCTCGCGCCCATGCTGGCACGGGAGTTCACGGTGGTGGCACCGGACCTGCCCGGCCACGCGTTCAGCTCCAGCCCGGCCTCGAAGCAGCACACGATTACCGCTACCGCCGCAGCCATGGGGGCACTGCTGGAGGCCGTCGAGCTGCCACCCCGGGTGGTGGCCGGGCATTCCGCCGGTGCCGCCGCTGCGGTACGGTTGATCCTGGATGGGCATGCGGCCCCACAGTCACTGGTCTGCATGAACGGCGCATTGCTGCCGCCGGCCGGGTTGCCCGGGCAGTTCTTCTCCCCGACGGCGCGGTTGCTGTCCGGCAATCCACTGCTTGCATCGCTGTTCGCCCGCCGGGCGGTTCGGCCAGGGTTCGTCGAAGGGCTGCTGGCGCGCACCGGCTCGGTCCTGGATGAGCAGGGCGTCGCACTCTATCGGCGCCTTGCCGGCAATGCCACGCATGTCCGTGCCGTCCTGGCCATGATGGCGCACTGGGACCTGCGCCGGCTCTCGCGGGAACTCACCCGCGTCCAGTGCGCCGTCCGGCTCCTGCACGGCGAACGGGACGGGATGATTCCGCAGGCCCAGTTCCGGCATCTGGAACGGACCTGGCCCGACGCCGGAAGCGTGGTGCTGGGCGGGTTGGGTCACCTGGCCCACGAGGAGGCCCCCGGCAGGGTGACTGCTGAAATCCGGCAGGCGGCAGTTGCCGCCGGCGTGCTGCGGAAAAGACAGGCCGACGCATGTCCACCGGGGTGATCGCCGGCCTCAAGCTGGTGCTCGCACTCGGTGTCGTCCTCGGGGTCGCGGTTCACGAGCTGGTCATGTTGAGGCGCGAGCATCGTCGGCCCGCGCCCTCGGGTCGTGGAGACGACGGCTCATGATCGTGCCATCAGCGCCTTCGCCGGGGCATCCGGAAGGGCAGCATGAGCTGCACCAGGGGATGCGCGAAACGCTCCAGCGAGAGCGTTTCGTGGACGGCGGTCACGTCGGCGCCGTCAATGTGCGTGCGGATCAGCGAGCGGGCATAGAACGGCGTGTCCTCAAGCGTCTTCACGACCCGCGCCGCGCCGGGGTTGTCCGCCCGTGTCCGCCGGTCGATCCGCCACAGGGTCCTGGGGAGGTCGACTCCGTGGGCAGCCTCGACCATTCCGGGTTGACCGGTCCGGCGGTCAAACCGGACCGCCAGCCCCCTGGGGTCACCGTCCCGCGGAACCAGGTCATAGAGCACCGTCGTGCCATGCTCGTCGCTGGCCCGGGACCAGTGCCAGTTCCGGAACGCCTGCTCCAGCGGCTCATCACCGGCGTTGGTGTCCAGGTATCCATCGCCGCTCCACTCGAGGTCCGGGCGGGATAGCGAGACCTCGACCCGCGCACAGGGAGCGATGGGCCACCAGCAGTGACGGCCGTTGGCATCCAGCGCAACGCTGTGGCTGGTGACGGCGCCGGGGATCACGCGGACCCGGCCGCGGAGCCGCCCCGGGAATGGCACGGTAACCTCGTCCAGGTCGATGGTGATCCCGTCGTCGCTCCAGCGGACCTGGCTCGGCCCGATGACCAGGTGATCGCGATCCCGCTCCAGGCCGTCGCGGCCACGTTCTGTCATTGCCCAGCGCTTGCGGCCTTGTCCGTAGAGTACCGCGTTCAGGGCGCAGAAGTTGGCGGGGTCGCACCGGCCACGTCGCCGCGACCATGCGTAGTAGGGCGAAAAAACGCTGCCGATGAAGGCAATGATCGTGAGGCCGTGGCGGCCATCGTCGCTCAGCGCGTCGATGTACCACCAGGCATAGCCACTGTCCGCGACCGCCTGGCTGAAGTCAGGTCGGCCACCACCTGTTGCGCGGCGAGTCTCCCGGACAGCGTCGCCATGGGCAGGCCGGGGCCGGGGTGAGTGCTGCCCCCGGCCAGGTACAACCCCGGAATCCGCGACCTCGCCCCCGGTCTCCGGAACGAGGCGGTCCAGCCGTGTGAAGCCGCTCCGTAAAGTGCTCCCCCTGTCCCGGGAAAGAGCCCGTGGAAGTGGGCTGGCGTCGTCACCAGCCGTCTCTCCGGCTGCAGCTCCAGCTTCAGCCCGCAGGCCCTGAGTACCGCGAGTGTTCGCTCTTGGCATTGTTCGATCTCCGAATCGCTCATGGTGACTGCATCGCCGTTGGGCGGAGCATTGATGAGGCAGAGCAGGCGCTCGGGGCCGGTGATCTCCGCGCCCGGATGCCGATCCTGCGCGCAGATGTAGACGGTGGGCTCCGTCGGCGGCCTCCCGAGCTGAAGAATCTCCCGGAACTCGGCGGCATAGTCCCGGCTGAAGAAGACGTTGTGGTGGGAGAGGGGAAAGCCCTCGCAATTGGCGAGCAGGTTCCAGGTGATTGCCGAGAGGGAGCGTTGGCGTCGCGGGGTAGGCCGCAAACCACCGGTGACGTCATCCCCCAGCATACCGGCGGCAAGCGCCGCGGCGTCGGCGTTGACGATGATCACGTCGGCCTCGAGCCGTTCGCCGCTGGCCAATCGCACGCCGCTCACCCGCCCCGCGGCCGTGGTGACCCGCTCCACCTCGGCGTCGTAGCGCAGCCTCGCCCCACAGCGGGCTGCAAGGTCTGCCATGGCGCCAGCGAGCCGATGCATGCCGCCCTCGACTGTCCAGACACCTTCGCGTTCCACGTGGGCGACCAGCATCAACGTGGCCGGAGCCTGAAAGGGCGAGGAGCCGCAGTAGGTGGCATAGCGGCCGAATAGCTGCCGCAGACGGGGGTCCTGGAAATGCCTGCCGAGCGCCCCCCAGAGCGTGAAGAAGGGGCTGATCCCCCAGAGGGCGTTGATCCGGTGCCAACCGACCCGCCGTGTGAGCTCGAAGGGATTGGGCCGCGCATTCCGGATGAAGGTCCGCTCCAGCGTCTGGTAGATGGAGCCGGCCCGCAGGCTGAACGCGCGGAACCGCCTTGCCTCGGCGGCGCCGGCGAAGGCGCCGATGGCGGCTTCCGTCGCAACGGGGTCGGCCATCAGGTCGAGACGGCCGCCATCCATCCAGGCGTGCCTGGCGAGCGTCTCCAGGGGCGCAAGCGAGAGGAAGTCGCCGAGCGCGAAACCGGCGTCGGCGAACAGCTCCTCGAAGACGGGCCGGAGCGTGAAGACGGTCGGGCCGGCGTCCATTCGCGTATCGCAGACGCTGACCTGACGCAGCTTCCCCCCGGGCGCCGTGGCGCGCTCGAGGACGGTGACGTCGAGGCCGCGAGAGGCCAGATCGATGGCCGCAGCCAACCCTCCGACCCCTGCTCCAATAACGATTGCCCGCTCTGCTTCCATGATTCCCGCTTGCGTCGCCCCTTCCGTGAATATTGACACTGACACGGCGAGTGTCTAGCGTAAATGACAATCACGAGTGACAAGCATAATTTACACTCAAGCCGCCGGAGGGGCCAGAATGGAACCGAATATCCGTATCGAGCAGGCCCTGACGTCGGCCCTGGACGAGGCGACCGACCGGAGCACTCCCCCGGGGCTGGCCGCCGCTCTGCGCCATGCCGTCTTCGCCGGCGGCGCCCGGGTACGGCCACGGCTCTGCCTGTCGGTTGCGATGGCCTGCGGCGAGGACGCACCCCCTCTCAGCGACGCGGCGGGGGTGGCCATCGAGTTCCTGCATTGCGCCTCGCTGGTCCACGATGATCTGCCGTGTTTCGATGATGCCGCGCTGCGCCGCGGACAGCCCTCCGTGCACAAGGCCTACGGGGAGCGACTCGCCGTCCTTGCCGGTGACACCCTGATCGTCCTCGCATTCGGCGTACTGGCCCGGCACGTGCCCGGCGCACCGCAACGAAGCGGCGAATTGCTCTCGTTGCTCGCCGCCGCTGCCGGCACCCCCCACGGCATTGCCGCCGGCCAGGCCTGGGAGTGCGAGGAACGGGTGCCCGTCAGCGCCTATCACCGGGCCAAGACCGGAGCACTTTTCGCGGCGGCAACCGTGGCCGGGGCCATCGCCTGCGGCGCCCCGTCGGCACCTTGGCGGCTGCTGGGTGAACGCCTCGGCGAGGCTTACCAGGTGGCGGATGATCTGCGGGACGTAATCGGGGAGGCGGAGAAACTTGGCAAGCCCGTCGGGCAGGATCAGGCCCATGATCGTCCCAGCGCCGTCGCGGCCCTGGGGGTGGACGGGGCCAAGGGTAGACTCGACCGCCTCGTGAGCGAAGCGATGCACTCCGTGCCTGCCTGCCCGGGCCGCGAGCAGCTCTGTGCCGGCATCCTCCAGGAGATGCATCGTGTACTCCCCTGCAAGCTCTCCCTGGTCGCGGCCTGAGGGCCGTCGTGGACGGCTGATGCGCTCGTTGCGCGATCAGCTCCACAGTTGGCGGAACCGGCTTCTCTCCAGCGCCCGTTTCCAGCGGGCGGCGGCTGCCTTTCCCCTGACCCGCCCGATCGCCCGCCGGCGCGCCCGGGAGCTCTTTGATCTGTGCGCCGGTTTCGTCTACTCGCAGGTTCTGCTGACCTGCGTGCGCCTGCGTCTCCCCGAGATCCTGCGGGATGGTCCGCAGACGGTCACTGAACTTGCACCGCGGCTGGGCTTGTCGCCCGCGGCAACCGAGAGGCTACTGGCGGCGGCAAGCGCGCTTCGCCTGGCGGAAGGGCGCGGGGCCGGCCGCTACGGACTTGGCGACCTCGGCGCGGTGCTGGGGAGCATGCCCGGTGTTGCCGCGATGGTCGAGCACCATGCCCTGCTGTACGACGACTTGCGGGATCCGGTGAGTCTGTTGCGTTCGCAACGCGCCACGGGCCTGGGCGAGTACTGGCCGTATGCCGCAAGCGAACACCCGGAACGCCTCACGGAGGCAGAGGTCGCGCCCTACAGCCGGTTGATGGCCCTGTCCCAGCCGCTGGTGTCCACGGAAGTGCTCGATTGTTGTCCGCTCGGCGGCTGCCGGCGACTGATGGACGTTGGCGGCGGTGACGGCGCATTCCTGCTCGAGGCGGCCCGGCGCTGGCCCGGACTCGAGGGGATCGTGGTGGATCTGCCTGCCGTGGCGGGCCGCGCCGCCCGTGCCTTCCGGGAGGAGGGGCTGAGTGATCGGCTGTGTTCGGTCGGCGCGAATTTCCTCCGGGATGAGCTCCCGGGCGGAGCCGACTGGGTGTCCCTGGTCCGGGTGATCCATGACCACGACGACGACGAGGCACGGATCATTCTCGAGGCCGCGTACCGGGCGCTGCCGTCTGGCGGGCGACTCATCGTGGCCGA
>SLLM01000128.1 GCA_007134055.1 Ectothiorhodospiraceae bacterium
CACGTCGTCCAGCCGGGGGAGTATCTGTACGTGATCGCCGAGCAGTACGGGGTCACACTGGATGAACTCAGGGAGAACAACCCCGAGTACTTCGAATCTCCCCGTGATCCCGACCTCATCTACCCAGGGGACGTCATTGTCGTGGATGGGGCGACCGAAACCACAAAGGAGGTCACCCACAACGGCCACACCTTGACCACTGATCCCGACGGCAGCATGCACCTGCACAACAACGAGACCGGAGCCGAGATTGATATCGTGCCCGGAACACTTGGTGAATCGCTTGCCACGATGCTGATGGAGCTGGATACCGCCAGCGGATATGCGGAGGAAGCGCAGGCGGCCGAGATCCTGCGACTGACCATCGAGGAGTTGCTTGCCGAGGGAACCATTCACGATCTGGCCAAGGCCGCCGAGGAGCGGATGGCAGACGTCGAAGCAGCTATCGACGCGTACGGAATCGACGGAGAGCTCGGCCACCCGCCAGGCCGTTTCATGAATACCGATGAGCGCCAACCTCCGTTTTCGGTTCCGATCCCCGCCGAGCATGAACTCATGATGGCCCAGTGGCGGAACGATCCGGACAGCGTTCCTCATTGGTGGCTGGACCAGGTGCAGGATGAACCCTGGTTTCCCGGTGATGAGAAAGACGATGACTGGTTTCCCGGTGATGAAGGGGACGGTTGGCGCCCCGCTCAAGAGGAGAGTGGCGTAACCCTTGAGACCCCCTACGGTGAACCACCTCCGGGGAAAGCTCCGTCGGGTGGAGACTGGGTCCCGATGTTTGGAGTATGGATGGATCCGGAGATCGCCAATGCCCTTCTGGATTCCCAGACCGCGGCTGCCCGGTTCTACGAGGCGGATGAGGTAAACAAGCGAATCCTGGCGCAGCTGGACGTTTACCTCCTGGATCCGCAGTACGGCGGGGTAGTGGGAAAGGCGGACGCGACTCTGGGTGCGGTGTTTGGCGGCCATGGGCTGTCGTGGGAGCGGCCCGGGGCGGAAGGCCCGCTGGAAGACGCCGAACAGCGACTGGATACGCTGATTCGCGAGGAACCGGATTCCGAGGCGTCACACCACAGGTTTACCACGGAAGAGTACACGCGGATTCCCCCCGACGAACGCATCCTGATGATCCAGTGGGCGAATGATCCCTCCAGCGTCCCGCAGCGGTGGCTGCAGGACGCGCGGGAGCAACCGTGGTTTCCCGAGGACGCGCGTTGGCGCTCGCCTGTCGAGGGCATGACTCCTTTCGAACAGGCGAGGGCAGCCAGGGAAGCGTATGAGGAGGCCCAGTCACTGCTCGAGCGCGCAATCGCTACACAGGCCGAGGCCGACGAGGCGGCGAGGGGCGCCTCTGGTGACCAGCCGGCGGACAGCGTGGCGAGTGCCGAGGTGACTGCGGCCTTCTCGGCGGCAGCGCTGAAGAGCACCAGGGGTGATGCGCTGCTTATTGAGTTCACGGAGCCGGTAATCGATCTTCGGAAGAAGCTCGATGCCGCCGAACCCGGCAGTGAAAGCTATCGAAAAGTCAAGGAAAGTCTCGAGCAGATCGAACGCGATGCCCAGGATCGACTGGAACTTTCTGAAGCCCAGCATGCGCTGCAATCCGCGACCGCCGATCGGGCTCGGTTCGAGGCGGAGGTGGAACGGCTGAAGGAGCGGCTGCTCGACGAATACAACGCCAACAACGAGCACCTGTTCGAAGAAGGCAGGATGCATCGTACCGTGGGTGGCGATCACCTTGGTGCCTTCAGTCACCAGACACTCGAGATCCGGGACAACCAGCTCTGGGTCGTCAATCATTTCGACAAGCGGAGAACCACTGACCAGGCCCTGACGGTGGACCCAGTCCACGCCCCGTACGATCAAGCCTATCGCAACCGGTCCCTCAACCTGGAGTGGCATGCGTTGGTCCTTGGGGTGGAGCCGTCGCACGACCAGGACCTCGGTGCTGCGGAGGCAATTATCCAGACCCAGTTGCTCGCCAGGGAGCAGCTCCACCGGGTGTACGGGCACCAGGATGAAGCGGCCCTTGAGGCACTGGCTAGCGAAATCGACGAACTCGAACAGGAGCATTACGAACTCGTTGACGTACATGGCCCGGGAACGCTCCAGGCCATGGACGGAGCACCCTCCGAGGAGCAACTGCAATCCATCGAAATCGGCGACCGGCACGTGTGGGCCGCTGCCGAGACTGCCGCGGCTTACCGGGACAATGGCCTGGATGGCTTGATCGACAGCAATCAGCCGGTCCGGATGGAGATCGACGGCGTGCAGAAGTGGTTCCATCCGCAAGTGGCGGTGAGCGCTATTGCACTGGAACTGGCAACGGAGCAGCGGGACATGCTGCGGGCGCGACGGGATTTTGCAACGGCGACCGCCAACTGGAACGCCCACAAGGCCGGGGATCCCCGGTTGCTGGATGACTCGCAGGTGCCCGAGTACGAGCAATTCCTGCAGTACACCTATCTGCTTGGTAACGAATCGAAGGCGCTGGGGGAAATCTACCAACCGGAATTCCAGGCATTGCTTGCGGAGGGGTACGGCAACGACTTCCAGCGCAAGAAAGCGGGCGTGGAACTCAACAGGTTCGTCAATGGGTTGCTGGGCCTGCCCGGCACCACCGAGGGACGAGAGGCGCTTGAAGAGGTAACCGACGCGATCCGCGACATCGGTGGCGACAATCCCTGGGTTAAAGGCGTGCCGTTTTACTACGTCGAGGGGAGCACGGGCATTGCACAGAACGGCCTGTTCGCTGTCCGGGACGATGAGGGTGAGATCCATTATGTGGATGCCACAGGCAAGAGGTTCAAGGATCTGCACGAGTCCATGGAGGACTTCCAGAAAAACAACGACCAGTTCAGCGAGAATGGCCAGCTGGTAATCCCGGCAGGGCTGGAAATGGTGGCGGGAGCTGACGGCAGCATTCCGCTGGACGTGGTTACTGCACGCAGGTTTACCGACTTGGAACGGATTGCCGACCCGGTCGTCGGCGGGGCCACCGGCCTGGCGTTCTTCGGCATGGTTATACCCAACCCCCTGACGCCGGTGTTTGCCGCCGCGACGTACGCCGGGGCTGCCTACCTTGGCAGCCGGGCCGTTTATAACCAATGGAACCACATCCACCGAGGCGGTTCGTGGACCGCGAAAGAGTCCTGGATCAACACGCTGATGATCTCCACCACCGCCCTGCCAATGGCCGGGTCCATCCTTCGCACCGCCGGTATGAGTCGCGCACTCGGTGTATCCCGTGTAGGGGCGGCGTTCCTGGCGAGCATCGGGGCCGCGCCGCGGGGCAGCGATATTGCGATGAGATCCGTCCAGTTCATGGCGAGCCCGACCATCAGCAATCGCCTGGCCCGTATTGCCGACTGGGGGGCGATCGGCGCGGGTGTGCCACTTACGGCCGTGGGTGCCTACGATCTGGCTGCCAATGGCGAATACATGTCGGAGTTTCAGAAGATCGAGACGATGGTCAGTTTTGCCACGGGTGTTGTCGGGACCGGGCTCGGGGTGCAGGGCCTACTGGTAACGCGCCCGAACGGGAGGTTGTCCCAGGAATTGACCCACGGCGGCGACCAGGCGCAACTTCAGTTATCCCGGAGAATTGACAGAAGTATCAGCGAAATCCACAAACGAGGGGTCCCGGTAGTAGGCCCCTATGAGCCGCTGCCAGGCTCATCGAAGCCTCTCCGCACAACCCGTCAGAACCAGGCAGATGTCACCGATGACGCCCGCGCAGTTGTGCTCGGCAAGAGGACCCTGTCCATGCCTCAGGGGACGGGATCCCGTGATCCGGTCGCACGTGCGCCTCGAGGGAAAGCTCCGGAGTCCGGGATGGTCGTCTATCCGCCGAACCTCTGGCCAGAAGCCCGCGCGCGAATGGAATCGGGCACATACCCTGTTCCTGGCCCGAACAACCCTGGCTGGTACGTCTACGTGATTCCGGTGCCGAGAGAGCACCCGGTCAAGCCAGTTGCCAACCCGGACATGGACGCGGTTCGGGCGGTCGGGTTCTGGGACAAGGACACAAGGGAGTTCACCTGGTCAGGGAAGAACGTGGAGCCTGGCGCCGAGACAGTCAACACGACGTTCGGCAAGCCGTCCCGCACGGAAGAGTGGGCGTTCATCGTGTCGCGTTTGTCACCCGATGCAGTCAGGCGCCAGGGCGGAGTAGGCGAGGTGCCATGGATTCGCAGCAAATCTGATATTCCTCGGCCTGAGGGGAGCGAGGAGTTCCTGCCCCGGGAATACGGGTTCACTGCCCATCGCAACGCCCGTGATCCCCGTGATGATAGGCGGGAGCAAAGAGGCATCCGGGCATACGGCGCCGTGGATGTCGATATGCGCGCTCGTGAAACGGGCGGAAACTTGCGGGGCAAGGTATACAGGGACGGCCGTTGGCAGGACAAGGGAGCACCACCCCCGTCGGATGGGCGCTTCGTCAGTCGGCGGGCTACGGCCCTGGTCGGACAAGCGCCGTATCCGTTGCAGGATGACCCGAGCGGGTTGCGAGTTTGGGAGATACATAATCATTTCAATACATTTCCCCATCCCCACTACCTGGAGATAGCTGCGTTCATGAACCGGCTGTTTGACGGTGCCGGCCGCCCGGGACTTATCAATGCAAGCCGTGATCAGGTCAAGGTCACCCTGTCGATGCAACCGGTACCCTATCAGGTCCAGAGCGCTGGAGGCGCTTGGGGTGGTTACATGGGGCACGATGTTCCCACTATCATTGCCCGCTATGGGTTTCTGGATGACTGGAAGTTACTCGCACAGCACGAGCGGCTACCTGACGAGTACAAGCCTCGGGCTATACCCGGGATCACGGGCATAGAACTCCATCCGGTCACGCAGGTTTCGCAGCTTGGTAGCGGGATGACACCGGACGATTATCTCGCAAGTATCGCATTATGGTTTCCCGATACGACGCCGATGGTGGGTGAGTTGACGTTCAGGAACAAGGGCCTCTGGGAGAACAAGCTTGGCCATCCCAGTTGGTTACGACCCATGCGGTCCGATGATTTTGGGTCCAAGACCCCCAGAGATTACTCGACTTTGGAAGAGCGTCTGGAGGCGGTCCGTGATGCCGGTCTGGTGACGGTCATGCATCATGGCAGGGGACCATCCGAGTTCGCCACCGACGGCTCCCCGTTCGTGGCTCCCAACACTGCACAGGACTTCTATGCACACATGAATATGGTCATGCGGCTGGGCGCCTATGACCTGAAGGGTGCTGCGGGTGCGGACGGAAACTTGATGCGGCTTACTGACTCTGCCGTAAACGAGATTGTGCAGCAGGGGGCTGTCAAACGTGCGATTCGTTACTTCGTCGCCCATTGGGGTGGAGTCGAGCTATTTGATTCCGCCAATGGTACCTACAATAGTCAGCTCGACCTCTTGCATTGGCTATTCAATCATCCACTCCTTCGGCATGTCGGGGTCGATGGCTCCTGGCCGGCCACCAATGGCATGATGATGCGGGATCCGAAAGCGTTGGCCGAAGTCGTGGGTTACGGCCGCGCAGCGTACGGAGGGGACATACTCAACTTCCAGGATATCGATCAGCTAGCCGCACACTGGCACCTCCAAAATTCCCTACTACGGGAGCTGGATCAACGTGGAACGTTGCATGACTACGCCTCTGGCACCTTTCGCCTTCAGTATGAAGCCTCAAAGGCGGACTACGCATGGTACCGGTATCGGAAGGCGCGCGAAGCGGGTCTTGGTTCAGGTCGTCGGATTGACGGAGAGCGGTCCTCCGAACTCCTTGCCAAGTTGGTGTCGGAGATGCCGGAATCACGGCGGGCGCGACTAGAGGAGTTCGTCGCGCGCTACGAACGGGAGCATCCAGAGGTTCTCGATCCGTCGCGATTCGCCGAGCTGATCGCCAAGGATCAAGTGCCCGGCACCGCATCTAGGCATAGTCGCTCGGAGTCCTTGTCCAATACTTTTCACCCCGCAGAGCGTGATCGAGAAGTTGTGACGTCCGGGCCCACACAGTCACGTCCGCCGGTGCGCGACCCGGAGGTTGCCGAATCCGATTCTCCCTCCACTCGGCTACCGGTGCGCGACCCGGAGGTTGCCGAATCCGCTTCTCCCTCCACTCGTCTACCGGTGCGCG
>SLLM01000144.1 GCA_007134055.1 Ectothiorhodospiraceae bacterium
CGGCCCCGATACCCTGGCCGCCATCCTGTACACCTCCGGCACCACGGGACGACCCAAGGGCGCGATGCTCAGCCATGGCAACCTGCTCTCCAATGCCCGCGCGCTCGTGGAAGCGTGGCGTTTCAGTGATGACGATCGATTGCTGCACGCCCTGCCCCTTTTCCACACCCACGGCCTGTTCGTTGCCTGCAACGTCTGCATGATCAGTGGCGCCGGGATCGTGCTGCTGGAGCGTTTCGACATCGAGGCGGTCCTCCACTGGCTGCCCGCGTGCACCGTGATGATGGGGGTTCCCACCTTCTATACCCGCCTGCTGGATAATCCGCGTTTCGACGCCCGGGTGACCGGCAACATCCGCCTGCTGATTTCCGGGTCGGCGCCGCTGCGTGCCGAGGATCACGAAGCGGTACGTGCCCGCACCGGCCACGCCATCGTCGAACGCTACGGCATGACCGAGACCAACATGAACACGTCCAACCCCTGGGAGGGCGAGCGCCGGCCCGGTTCGGTGGGCTTTCCGCTGCCCGGTGTGGACCTGCGCATCACTGACCCGGAGACAGGCGCACCGGTAGCCGAAGGGGAGGTGGGGTCGCTGGAGGTGCGCGGGCCCAATGTCTTCTCCGGCTACTGGCGGATGCCGGAGAAGACGGCGGAGGATTTCCGCGAGGACGGGTTCTTCATCACCGGCGACCTGGCCCGGCGCGATGCCGACGGCTACCTGCAGATCGTCGGCCGGCAGAAGGATCTGGTAATCTCCGGCGGCTACAACGTCTACCCCAGAGAAGTGGAGCGGATCATCGACGAGGTCCCTCCGGTGCTGGAGTCCGCCGTGTTCGGTGTGCCGCACCCCGACCTGGGGGAAGGAGTCACCGCCGTGGTGGTGCCACGCGAGGGCCGGGAGGTCGATACCGGGGAAATCCTCGAAGCCCTGGGCAGAGACCTTGCGCGGTACAAGCACCCGCGGCGGATCCTGATCGTCGACACTCTGCCCCGCAACGTGATGGGAAAGGTGCAGAAGAACGTGCTGCGCAGCCGCTACCAGGAACTCTATCGGCGGGGCTCTCCCGGATGATCCCTCCCCGGAGAGCGTCCGTCACCACCTGCCAGCAGTCCGAGGCCGGCGGTGGCCGGCGCGGCGCAGGTGGTGGCTCCCCATGCTGAGGCGATCGGCGCCGCCGCCGGGGTGAAGTACACCAGCACCTCGCAGTGCAGGCTGCCCTCGGAGACGTGGCGCACGAATGCCGCCAGATCCCGTGGGCAGCCGCGCTCCCGCCAGCTGCGGTCAACCTCCTCCCGCAATGCCTCCAGGGATCCGGTGGCCAGCATCGCGTCGCCCAGGTTGAGGAGTGCCCAGCGGTTTCCGGAAGCGGCCGCCTGCGGGGGCATGACACGGCCTCGCATCAGTAGCCGATGTCCCGGTACGAGCGGGCGATCTTCTCGATGGCGATGACGTAGGCGGCCATGCGGTAGTCGTGGATCCGCTCATTGGTGCGGCGTTTCTCGATGATCTCCTGGAAGGCGAGGCGCATCGTGTCGTCCAGCCCGGAACGCACCAGGTCGAACTCGTCGGCGCCACGCACCAGTTCACTGCGGATCCAGTCAGGTACCTCGGCGCCGCTGGCCAGTTCGATGGCGCTGATGATGTGGCGTCCCCGGGATTCGTGGAAGCGCTTGTCCAGTCGGCCGAAGCGCACGTGGGCCAGGTTCCGGATCCACTCGAAGTACGAGACGATGACGCCGCCGGCGTTGCAGTAGGCATCGGGGATGATCTCCACCCCGCGCTGGCGCAGGATCTCGTCCGCCTCGTAGGTCACCGGCCCGTTGGCCGCCTCGGCGATCAGTTTCGCCTTGATGCGTGGCGCGTTGTCCGTGTGGATCACCCCTTCCAGGGCGGCGGGGATGAGAATCTCGCAGTCAAGTTCCAGAATCTTGCTGCCGTTCTCGGCATAGGTGCCGCCATGAAAGCCCTTCACCCCGCCGTTGGCGGCGAGGTGATCGCGCAGGGCATCGATGTCCAGCCCCTCCTCGTTGACCACGGCGCCGTCGCGTTCGATGACGGCGATGATCCGGCAGTCATCCTCCCGCGAGAGGAAATGGGCAGCGTGGTAGCCGACGTTGCCCAGTCCCTGGACGACCACCCGCTTTCCGCCCAGATCCCCCTCGAGGCCGGCGCGGCGCACTTCGTCGGCGTTGCGGAAGAACTCCCGCAGGGCATACTGGACGCCGCGTCCGGTGGCTTCGTTGCGACCGCGCACGCCGCCGTGTTCCACCGGTTTGCCGGTAATCGCGCCCATGTAGTTGATGTCGTCCGGGAAAAGCTGCCGGTAGGTGTCCACCATCCAGCCCATCTCCCGCGGTCCGGTACCCATGTCCGGGGCCGGAACGTTCTTCGCCGGGCTGAGATAGCCCTTGTTGATGAGTTCCCGCGCGAAGCGACGGGTGATCGCCTCGAGCTGGTTGGGGGTGTAGCGGGTGGGGTCCAGCATCAGACCGCCCTTGGAACCGCCGAAGGGCACGTCCACGATCGCGCACTTGTAGGTCATGAGCGCGGCCAGCGCCTCCACTTCGTCCTGGTCCACCTGCACCGCGTAGCGGATGCCTCCCTTGGACGGCAGCCGGTGGTCGCTGTGGGTAGCCCGCCAGCCGGTGAAGGTTTCAGCGCGGCCGTCGATTTCCACCGGAAAGGAGACCTGCAGCACCGAGGCGCAACTCTTGAGAGCCTCGCCCATGCCCGGTTCCAGGTCCATGATCTCGATGGCGTGGTCGACCATCTGATCGACGCTCTCCCGGAACGAGAGCCCGCCCTTGGCCAGTTTCTCCCCCATGCGTCTTCTCCTTATTGCGTGAGATCCCGGGGCTCTGCCCCCCGAATGCCGGTTTCCAGCGTAGTGTGCCGTTGCGCGAATGCCTTGCCATTCTGAGTGGCCGTGCGCCGTCGCAGCAAGGCGTGCCGACGAAGGCATGGCCGAGCTGCGGCAAGGAGGCACGACAGCGCTGCGGCGACACACGGCAACACCGGGCTGTGGGGCGCGGAGCGGAATGGCGACTTGTTCGTGGAGCCGCTGCCGCGGCTGAGCCGGGCACGCGTCCGGGGGCTGGCGCCCGCCATGGGCTTTTCACGCTGAGACATGGGTCGCATCCCGCCGGCCGCGGACGCCGCTATGATGCCCCGAAGCCACCATGGACAGGAGGCACAACGGTGTCCACCCCGATCCTCGTTGCCCACGATGCCCGAATCGGCGAACCGCTGCACCTGCAACGACCGGCCCTTGGCAGGCGGCTGGCTTCGGTGTTCTCGCGCCGGCCGGTCCAGGAACAGCTGCGTGTAGGCGGCGATCTGGTGGCGAGGATCGAGCGGCCGGGCGGGGGCGAGCGGGGAACGCTGCTGCGCTTCGGTGGCCGCCGTTACCGCCTTGACCGGCCGCCGGACGCGACCCTGGGCGAGGGTCTGCAAAACTTCCTTGTGGGCTTCTTCGGCATGCCGCGGCGACGCGACGTGTGGCGAGTGGGAACGGGCATCGCCACCGAGATCCGCGAAACCAGCGTCTCGCGCAAGGAGCTCTCCGGCGTGTACCAGGTGGACGGGCGGAGCTACCAGGTCGTGCGCTCTGCGGAGGGCCTGCTGCAGCGTCGCTATGACGGGCGCATCCATGGCGATGGCGGGGTCATTGCGACCCTGGATCCGGCCACGGTCCCGGCCACCGGAATGCGCTTGAGCCCCGTGCGGCCGACGCGCCTGGATGTTCTCGTGCTTGGTCTGTACATGATGATCTGGCTGGAGGGATCCGTCGGTGGCGGGCCCGGTGGCGCGGGAGGCGGCGGCCCGGGTGGCGGAGGCGGGTGCTAGCGTGCCGTCCCGCCAATGACCCGTGGGTTCACGGCGATACGGCGGCTTCGCCGCGGGTGCCGGCCATGCGTTCCACCAGGAAGTCCACGAACTGCCGCACCTTCGGGGAGAGGTGCCGGTGGCGGGGGTAGACCACCCACACCGCCGTGTGGGCGCAGGCGAACCGATCCAGCACCGGGACCAGGCTGCCGGAGGCGAGATCGTCCCGCAGGTAGTAATCGGGAAGCTGGGCAAGCCCCACGCCGCGGCGTGCGGCGTCGAGCAGCGCCAGTCCGGAATTGCCGCGCCAGTTGCCGCGGACGCGAATCCGGCGGTGCTGGCCGTCGACGTCAAAGGTCCAGTGGTCAACGGATCCCTGCAGGCAGTTGTATGCGGCTAGCTCATCCGGCACCTGCGGCCGCCGTCGTTCCCGGAAGTACCCGGGCGAGGCGACCACGTACTCCCGGCGGGGGCAGAGCTTGCGGGCGATCAGGGTGGAGTCGGGCAGGGCTCCGGTGCGGATCGCCACGTCGAAGCCTTCGTCGACGATATCCACCTGCCGGTTGGTGAACTCGAGCTGTACCGACACCCGCGGATGCTGCAGCAGGAACTCGTTCACCAGCGGCGCAATGAACTGCTCGCCGAAGGTCGTGGCGCAGGTCAGCCGGAGCAGGCCGCTCGGCTTCTGGCCGGAGTCGCCGATCGCCTGCAGTGCTTCGTTGAAACCGTCGAACAGCCGGGCGCAGTGCTCGTAGTAGACGGCGCCGGTGTTGGTGAGACCCAGCCGGCGCGTCGTGCGGTACAGGAGCTGGGTTGCCAGCTGGGCCTCCAGCCGGGCCACCAGGCGGCTGACGTGGGAGCTGGAGACGCCAAGCCGCCTGGCGGCGCCGGCGAATGACCCCTGGCGCACCACTTCCACGAAAGCTTCGATCCGGTCCCAGTGCTGCATTGTTGCCCTCCGGCAATACAGTCTTGCCACATGATGCCTTAAGCCACTTTCTGGTGCCGCATACACTGCCATATCCTGACCGACACCTTTCCGGGAGAGAGGAGAATAGGCTGATGAAATCACGTGCTGCGCTGGCTCTGGAAGCCGGGAAACCCCTGACACTGGATGAGATCGACGTAGAGGGTCCCAGGGAAGGTGAAGTGCTGGTGCGCATTGCCGCAACCAGCGTCTGTCACACGGACGCCTACACGCTGTCCGGCGCCGACCCCGAAGGCCTGTTTCCCTCCGTGCTCGGCCACGAGGGTGCCGGGGTGGTGCAGGAGGTCGGCAAGGGCGTCACTAGCGTGCAGGCCGGTGACCACGTCATTCCCCTCTACACGGCCGAATGCGGCAAGTGCAAGTTCTGCACGTCCGGCAAGACCAACCTCTGCGGCGCCGTGCGTGCCACCCAGGGGAAGGGCCTGATGCCGGATGGTACTTCGCGCTTCTCAGTGAACGGCAAGCCGCTGCATCACTACATGGGCTGCTCCACCTTCAGCGAGTACACGGTGCTGCCGGAGGTCTCCCTGGCCAAGGTGTCGAAGGAGGCGCCGCTGGACAAGATCTGCCTGCTGGGCTGCGGGGTGACCACCGGTATCGGCGCCGTCCTGAATACCGCCAAGGTGGAGGCCGGCTCCACCATCGCGGTCTTCGGCCTGGGCGCCATCGGGCTCGCCGTCATTCAGGGGGCGCAGATGGCCGGTGCGAAGCGGGTCATCGCCATCGACATCAATCCGGACAAGTTCGAGATGGCGAAGCAGTTCGGCGCGACCGACTTCGTGAACCCCAAGGACCACGGTGACCCGATCCAGCAGGTGATCGTGGACATGACCGACGGCGGCGTGGATTACTCGTTCGAGTGCATCGGCAACGTCAATGTGATGCGCTCCGCCCTGGAATGCTGCCACAAGGGCTGGGGCGAGTCCGTGATCATCGGCGTGGCGGGCGCCGGCGAGGAGATATCCACCCGGCCCTTCCAGCTGGTGACCGGGCGCGTGTGGCGGGGATCGGCCTTTGGTGGCGTGAAGGGCCGCAGCGAGCTGCCCGGCTACGTGGAGCGGTACATGAACGGCGAACTCAGGATCGACGAGTTCATCACCCACGATATGCCGTTCGAGAAGATCAACGAGGCGTTCGATCTGCTGCACGCCGGCAAGAGCATTCGCACGGTGCTCCACTACTGATGAGGCGGTCTCGCGGCGGCTCCCGCCGGTTGAACCCGGGCCGGGCCCCGGCCCGGCGCGGGTGTGGCCGCGACGGGCCTGCCACTTCGTGTACCGGCTC
>SLLM01000219.1 GCA_007134055.1 Ectothiorhodospiraceae bacterium
CAGCAGCCGCAGTTGCCTGCGCGCTGCTGGGTGCCGATCCTGAAGTCATGGTTGGTCGCGGAACCGGGGTGGACGACCCCGGCCTCGCCCGCAAGCGCGAGGTCGTACGCCGGGCCCTGGCACGCCATGGGACGGCAAGGCAGCCGCTGACAGTCCTGGGAGCCCTCGGCGGATTCGAGATCGCCGCCCTCGCTGGCGCCATGCTGGGTTGCGGGCAGCGTGGAATTCCCGTGCTGGTGGATGGCTTTATCAGCTCCGTCGCCGCCCTGGCGGCGGTGCGCTGTGACCCGGATCTGCGCCCCTGGCTGCACTTCGCCCACCAATCCCCGGAGTCCGGCCACGGTCGGGTACTGGAGGAGCTGGAGGCGGAACCGCTTCTGGACCTGGGCATGCGCCTGGGCGAGGGCAGCGGAGCTGCCATGGCGGTCCCGCTGTTGCGGCTTGCCTGTGCCCTGCACGGCGAGATGGCGAGTTTCACCCGCGCCGGAGTAAGCAGTGGTGAGTAGCACCACCCTGGTCGACCTGCTACGCCACGGGGAACCGGAAGGCGGGGACCGCTTCCGTGGCCTGCGGGATGACCCGCTCTCGGATGTCGGCTGGAGACAGATGCGACGGGCGGTCAGCGGGCAGCACTGGGACCTGTTGGTCACATCCGACCTGCGCCGCTGCCAGGCATTCGCCCGGGAGTTGTCCCGGCGACGGTCGATCCCCCTGGAAGTCGACCCGCGGCTGCGGGAACGCGATTTCGGTGCCTGGGAGGGCCTGCGCCCGGAGGCCGTCGCCGACCGGGAGGCCCTGCAGGCGTCCTACGACGACCCCGTCGGGCACGGTCCGCCGGGAGGGGAACCGGCGGCGACCATGATCGAACGGGTCGAAGCTGCCTTCGCCGACTGGCTGCTGCGAGCCAGGGGCGGCCGGCTCCTGCTGGTCTGCCACAGCGGCGTCATCCGGGTGCTCATTGCCGGCACGCTGGGCATTGGTCTCGGACACGTGATGCGCGGCGTCCAGGTGCCCTATGCCTGCCGTACACGCCTGCGAATCGATCACGATGACGACCGCCAGCTACGCTGCCTGAGCGCCCACGGCACCTTCGACGGATGATTCAGGCACTGTCGACTGCGCTGGCCCTGCTTACCCGACTGCCGATCCCGCGGGGCGCCGGGGCGAGCCCGCAGACCCAGGGACGGTCCGTCGCCATGTATCCCGTTGTCGGCCTGCTGATCGGCGCCATCCTGTGGCTGGGCGCCTGGCTCCTGTCCCTGCTGTCGGCGCCGCCGCTGCTCGCGGCAGCCATGCTGGTCAGCGTCTGGGTAGCGATCACCGGCGCGCTGCACCTGGACGGCCTGGCGGATAGCGCCGACGCCTGCCTGGGGGCCCACGGCGACCGGGAACGGGCCCTGGAGATCATGAAGGACCCACGCTGCGGACCCGCCGCCGTGGTTGCCCTGGTGCTGGTACTGGTGTTGAAGGTAGCCGCGCTGACCGCCTTGCTTGCCGGCGACGCGCCCCACTGGTGGCTAGTGATTCCGCCCGTACTCGGGCGAGGCGCCTGCGCGGCCCTGTTCCTGTGCCTGGGCTACGTGCGTCGGGACGGTCTGGCAGCCCGGGCGGCGGAATATCTGCACCGGCCACTCACCGTGGGGGTCCTGTTGTTCGCGGTTCCCGTCGTCTGCCTGCCCGCCGGCCTACCGGGCGCGGTTGCCGCCGCGGCGGGATTGCTGGTCCTTGCCCTGGCCGTACGGCACATGAAGCGGCAACTGGGGGGGTTCACCGGCGACACGGCCGGTGCCACCGTGGAGACGGTGGAAGCGGCCTGCCTGGCCGCCCTGGCCCTCACGCTGGCCGCGCTGGCTGCCCCTTGAGACAGGTGGACAACCCGGCAACGGCAAGGACGACACGATCACAACGGGCTGCCAGCTCCTGGTTAAGGCGGCCCAGCCGGTCGGCGAACCGGCGGGTGAGGGGATCCATGCCGATGATCCCCAGCCCCACCTCGTTGCTGACGACGACCAGCGGCCCGGGATAGGCGGACAGTGCCTCCAGGAAGGCGCTCACGGCGTCATCCACCCCGCCCCGCTGCTGGTGCAGCAGGTTGCCCAGCCACAGGCTCATGCAATCCACCAGCAGACAGGATCCGGACGGGGCATGCCGCCGGAGCACCGCGGCGAGGTCCAGCCGCTCCTCCTCCAGGCCCCAGGATGCCGGCCGCCGCGCCTGATGCGCGCGGATGCGATCGGCCATTTCCGCGTCGCCCGCGCCGGCCGTCGCCACATAGGTGACCGGCCTGCCGCTCTCCACCGCCATCTGCTCCGCCAGGCGGCTCTTGCCGGAACGCACGCCACCAAGCACGAGCGTTCGGATGGTGTTCGGCTCAACCATGGCCGGCACCGTGTCGAAGCGGTGAAATCATTGGAAGTATCATTGCATACCCCTGATATTGATAGATTCTTTCATTCGTGCATCCCCTTGAAGCGGATCTCCGGAACCCTATTTCCCGGAACAGGAAAGCAGTGTAACCACTGACCGGGTGCTCCTTGCAGCTCCCGGTCAACCGCCAGAGAGGAGGTGCGCCATGTTGGATCAGCGTGGGTTTCCGGGTAACGCGCCGTTCGGCGATTTCGACCGCATCTTCCGGATGATGGATGAGATGCTGAACAGCGTGGGCTTCAGCGACATCCGCTCGGCTCCGGCCGGCACGTTCCCCGCCGTGAACGTGGGTGAGACCGAGGACAGCATCAATGTCTACGCATTCGCCCCGGGCCTCGGCAGCGACGACGTGGAGCTGAGCGTGGAGGACACTACCCTGTTCATTCGCGGCACGCGGAAACTTCGCGAGGAGGACAGTGCGGAGCGTACCTGGTACCGCCGGGAGCGATTCCATGGCGACTTCGTCCGGGCTGTGCGTCTCCCGGAGTACGTTGACCCGGACCAGGTCGAGGCCCGGCTCGGCAACGGTGTACTCTGCGTGCGACTTCGCAAGCGGGAAGAGATGCGCCCGCGCCGCATCGAGATCAAGGCTGCCTGACAAACGGACGGAGGTGAGCATCATGAGCAACCGGGAAACCACCCTGCGCAGAGAGGGTAATCAGGGGCTGCAGACGGCGGAGGACCGCCAGCCGCCGCTGGCATCCGATTCCGTTGATCTGCTGCCGGCGGTGGACATCTTCGAGGACAGCGACGCGGTCTACGTACTGGCGGACATGCCGGGTGTCACCAGGGAGAGTCTGGGCGTGGAAGTAGCCGACCAGATGCTGGAGATCCAGGGCGACATCGACCTGCCCATACCCGAAGGCGTCACCGCGACGTTCGCCGAAGTCCGGGCCAGCCGCTACCGTCGGCGTTTCAGCCTGGGACAGGCGGTGGACCGTGACGGCATCGAGGCGAGCATCCGCGACGGCGTACTGGAGCTACGGTTGCCGAAGACGGACCCCTATCGCCGCCGGCGCATCGAGGTCCAGGCTGCCTGAGCGCGCCTTGTCACAGGGAGGAACGACACCGTCCCGTCTTCCTCCCCCGGCCTGCCCGGCCCGCCACGCCGCGGCAGGCTCCTTGTTGCCGACCGCAATCCACTCCCCTGTGCCGCGCATGCGAAACCCCGTCATCGTGCTTTTCGCGACCATCTACTGGTACTAACCTTCCGGAAGTTGTAGCCAAGTTTCAGCGCCATTGCATGGCTTGCCGGCAAGGCGCATGATCCCGACTCCCCGATGACCGCTGACCAGGAGCAGATGACAAGGAACGCATCCCGACGCCGGCACGACTCCCACGCGCTGCGAACGTCCCTGCGATGGTTCGGGCGGGCCGCAGCAGCCTTGCTGCTGGGAAGCGTGCTGCTCGTTGCTGCCCTGCGCTGGATCGACCCGCCGACCACGGCCTTCATTGTCCAGCACAACTGGTCCGTACGCGCCTCCGGAGAGGGCGTGCCGGCACGCCAGACCTGGGTACGCCTGGAGGCGATATCACCGCACATGGCGCTGGCGGTCATGGCCGCGGAAGACCAGCGCTTCCCTGACCACCGGGGCTTCGACTTCGAATCCATCGGCGAGGCCCTGGCCGAGTATCGCCGCGGCGGCCGGGTACGGGGCGCCAGCACCATCAGTCAGCAGGTAGGCAAGAACCTGTTCCTGTGGGGCGGGCGCAGCCTGCTGCGCAAGGGGGTCGAGGCGGGGGTGACGGTACTCCTGGAGGCCCTCTGGCCGAAAGAGAGGATCCTGGAAGTCTATCTCAACATCGCACGCTTCGGTCCCGACGTGTACGGCGCAGAGGCTGCCAGCCAGCACTACTTCGGCAAGTCCGCGTCCAGCCTGAGCGCCGCCGAGGCAGCGCTACTGGCGGCGGTTCTCCCCAATCCGGTACGCTTTCGGGTGGACACGCCGTCGGACCACGTGCGCAACCGCCAGCAGTGGATACTGCGCCAGATGCGTCAGCTCGGCGGCCCTGCCTACCTGGAGTCGTTGCGCTGAACTCCCGAACCGGAGAATGGACCATGACCGGGAATTACACGAACCTGCCCGACGCGCTTCCCGCACCCGAGGATGACGGAGCCGCAAACCACCTGGAAGGGCTCCGGTTCCCCGACCTGGAATTGCCGGCCACCGGTGGCGGCACCCTGAATCCGGGTCGCCTACCCGGCCAGTGGGTGATCTATGTGTATCCGATGACCGGCAGACCCGGAGTCGCACTCCCGGAGGGCTGGGATCGCATTCCGGGAGCACGGGGCTGCACGCCACAGTCCCTGGGTTTCCGCGAGCAGCATGGGGAGCTGTCGGCGCTGGATACGGGTGTCCTCGGGCTGAGTGCCCAGAGCACCGCCTACCAGGAGGAGGCCCGGGAACGGCTGCAGCTGCCCTTCCGGCTGCTCAGCGACACATCATTGCAATTGAAGGAACTGCTGCAGTTACCCACCTTCACCGCCGACGGCATGGAGCTCTACCGGCGGCTGACCCTGATCCTCCGTGAAGGGGACATCATCAAGGTGTTCTATCCGGTGTTTCCTCCCGACCGCAGCGCGGAACAGGTGCTTGCCTGGTTGCACACCCGGGAGTGACCGGCCCGACCCCGACGGCAGGCAGCCGCCGCCGGAACGCGCAGCGCCCCTCGAAGGGACCCCGGTCTACAGTGCCCAGAGATCGAGGAACTCGTTGACCGCCATTTTCTCCAGGGCCTTCTGCTTGCTGCATGCCATCCGGATGGATTCCGCCTGACGGGGAGCAAAGCGGGTCGCAAGGGCGTTCTCGAACTTCCTCACCAGGACAGGGATCCCTTCCTTGCGGCGGCGGCGATGGCCGATGGGATATTCCACGGCAACCCGGTCCGTCTTCGAGCCGTCCTTGAAAAACACCTGCACGGCATTGCCGATGGAGCGCTTCCCGGGGTCCAGGTAATCCTTCGAGAACTGCGTGTTCTCGCTGACTTCCATACGCCCCCGCAGGGCATCGATCCGGGGGTCGGCGGCAACAGTGTCCTCGTAGTCCTCTGCGGTGAGGCGTCCGAAGAGAAGCGGGACAGCCACCATGTACTGGATGCAGTGGTCACGGTCGGCGGGATTGTCCAGCGGGCCGGTCTTGTCGATGATGCGCACCCCCGCCTCCTGGGTTTCGATGACGATCCGATCGATCTCGTCAATGCGCTCCCTCACCTGCCCGTGCAGGGCCATGGCGGCCTCCACCGCCGTCTGGGCGTGGAACTCCGCCGGGAAGGAAATCTTGAACAGGATGTTTTCCATCACGTAGCTGCCGTATCCCTGGCTGAACTTGAGCGGATTGCCCTTGAACAGTACGTCGCTGAACCCCCAGCCCTTGGCCGAGAGCGCCGACGGGTAGCCCATTTCCCCGGTCATGGTAATCAAGGCCAGGCGCACCCCGCGGGCGGACGCGTCACCGGCGGCCCAGCTCTTGCGGGAGCCCGTATTGGGCGCGTGGCGATAGGTACGCAGGCTGGAGCCGTCGATCCAGGCGTGGGAGAGTGCGTTGACCACATCTTCCCTGCTGCCACCGAGCATGTGGGTGGCTACGGCGCTGGTTGCGATACGGCAGAGCATGACGTGGTCCAGCCCGACCCGGTTGAAACTGTTCTCCAGAGC
>SLLM01000028.1 GCA_007134055.1 Ectothiorhodospiraceae bacterium
CACCGTCAGAAATCGCAAGGAAGCTTCTTCAATTTTATCAAAACTGGCGATCTAAAACCGCAGAAATCACGAATTTTCCAAGACCCGTCAGAGAGTTGTGAGTTGTTCAGGGCGGACTAGCTACGGCTACACTCCGCTCCTCGCGCCTTGCCACAGCGGCGCAGAAACCACTGAGACCTGACAATACTTCCTGAAAGGTTAGTAAGTACCCCGATAACTGCGGAACTTGGTGAACCGCCCCGGCTTCCGCGGAGGCCGGTCGGTTTGAGTTGGGGTGCCCCCGGTCCGGCGCACACTTTCAGTCTAGGACTGGAGTGTCCTCTGCTGGCGGTTACCGTACCCCGCTGGAGGGGAGCTGGGGCATCTGATGTGAAGAAAACCGCCTCTCAGGCAGTGATTTGGCGCGACGTAAGGCAGAAGATGGCCGTTATCTGCATGGTGTTTTCCAAAAAAATTATGACAGTGTCTTACAGGGTTGTTGCGCTGCGTGAAATCTGCGCGCCTGTCCCCGACGTCCGATTTTTGATCTTGCGTACGGCGCGAGTCCAGAGTTATGCGTCAATAATCCAGCCCTTGTGTCCGAAATCCAGTTTTATGCGTCCATGGGCAACACGATCCCGATGGCTACCCGGGTGAACTTTCCTTTGACATAGTGTTCAAAGCACACTAAGTTCACGTGATTGTCATTGCTGCATGAGTGGGGCGTGGTGATTTCGCCGGATTCCCGGACGGTGTCGACGGACGTGGTGGTGTTTACCATCCGCGATGAGCGGCTGCAGGTGCTGCTTGTGCGGCGGCCGCGGGAGCCGTATGCCGGCTTCTGGGCCCTGCCGGGGGGTCTGGTGCATGATCGGGAGGATCTGGACGACTGTGCCGCGCGGGTGTTGCGACAGAAGGCCTCGGTGGCTGGGGTCTACCTGGAGCAGCTCTACACGTTCGGCCGGCCCGACCGCGATCCCCGCGGGCGGGTGGTCACGGTGACGTATTACGCCCTGGCGCCGGTGGCACGGCTCGGCGGGGCCCTGATGACGGACACCGACGCCCGCTGCTGGCTGCCGGTCGACGACCTGCCTGCGCTGGCATTCGATCACGCGGAGATCGTCGCCCTGGCGCACCAGCGGCTGGCGGCGAAGCTCGAGTATTCCACCATCGCCCTGCAGTTCATGGGCGAGCGGTTCACGCTGAGTGAACTGCAGTGCGTCTACGAGGTGATCCTTGGTGAGAGCCTCGACAAACGGAACTTCCGCCGGCGCCTGCGCGGCCTGCGCTGCATCGAGGAGACCGGGGAGTGGTTCCGCGGCGGGAGCCATCGGCCAGCTCGGCTTTACCGGGTGCGCCGGCCAGGGCAGGTCGAGATTTTCAAATGAGCAGGCCCGCTGGGCCGGAGGTAGGTTATGAGCGAGCGGCAGGCAGGTAACGCGGTGCGGCTTCAGGTCGCCCGGGAGGATGCGTTCAGCACGGACGAGACCCTCCACTCCGGCGAGCGGGAGTTCCTGATGCGGCGCATCCGCCAGAGCCTGCGGACGCAGGATGCCGTACTTGTGGCGCATTACTACACGGCACCGGACATCCAGCGGCTGGCCGATGAGACCGGCGGCATCGTTTCCGATTCCCTGGAGATGGCGCGTTTCGGCTACGAGCACCCGGCCAGCACAGTCGTGGTCGCCGGTGTGCGCTTCATGGGCGAGACCGCGAAGATACTGAGCCCGGAGAAGCGCGTGATCATGCCGACGCTGGAGGCCACCTGTTCACTGGATCTGGGCTGTCCCGCCGACGAGTTCGCGGCATTCTGCGATCAGCATCCCGATCGCACGGTGGTGGTGTATGCCAACACCAGCGCGGCGGTCAAGGCGAGGGCGGACTGGGTGGTAACCTCCAGCATCGCCGTGGATGTGATACGCCACCTCCATGCCCGGGGGGAGAAGATTCTCTGGGCGCCGGACAAGCACCTGGGCGATTACGTTCGCCGTGAGTCCGGAGCGGACGTGTTGCTCTGGGATGGCGCCTGCATCGTCCACGAGGAGTTCAAGGCGGTGGAACTGGAGCAGATGCGCGCCCGCAATCCGCAGGCCCGTGTACTGGTGCATCCGGAATCCCCGGCGGGCGTGATCGAACAGGCGGATGTTGTCGGTTCCACCTCCCAGTTGCTGCGCGCGGTCACCGAGCTGGATGCGGATACCTTCATCGTTGCCACCGACAGCGGCCTGTTTCACAAGATGCGGGAAGCGGCACCGGGTCGTACCTTTCTCGAGGCGCCAACCGCAGGGCGCAGCGCTACGTGCAACAGTTGCGCCCATTGTCCCTGGATGGCCATGAACGGCCTGCGCAACCTGGATACCGCTCTGCAGTCGGGCGCCGATGAGATCCACGTGGACGAGGCAGTTGCCCGCAGAGCCATGGTGTCGCTGGGCAGGATGCTTGACTTCGGGCGCACGCGCCGCAAGGAAGTGGTAGGCGCCGGAGACGCGTGAATGCACACACCTCGATGGTGTCGGGTTCCCGGCCCGTTGCCAAGAAAAAGCCGCCGGCCAGGGGGGGTGACCAGCGGCTCGACTTCACAGTGAAGGGGAACGACAGATTTCCCTTCAGATGACTGTCTTACCAGTCGTCATCGTCGTCGTACTCATCGTCGTCGTCATCACCCCACTGCACGGTATCAACCGAGTCGATTGATCCCGCATCTCCAGTCGTGGCTGCATCCACCTGACCCGCCTGGGCAATGCCACCGACGCTCATCAGGAACGCCACGATCATGGCAAGCAGTGCGAACCGAAGCTTGGTGATAGCAGTCATATGACCTCCTCTAGCTTTGGTTTCGAAAATGAGCCCTTATCGACTCACCCAGTACGTTGCATCTGTCGTGCCAGATGATGCCGATCATGTAAAACAGTGAGTTACGTTTATCCTGATCTGCGAACCCGGGCAGAAGTCCTGTGCAATTGTGACTCATGTCGCGGAATGAAACGGTGGTGTCGGGGGGCCAACCAACGAATGTGATTCCGCACGGCGGGCGTAGCGGGCATACTCGAAGCCCGATTGTCGGTTGAACGGGAAACACACCGAGCGATGGCAATACTCCCTCAGAAACTGGTCAGCCTGGTTGAGCGAACCGGGGCCCCGGACGGGCTCATCCGCTACGGTATCCGGCAGCTACTGCGGGAGAGGCTGCGGGAAGAAGGGGGGGATTGCGAGCGCCGCAACGAAAACCTCTACCGGCTACTCAGCGCCATGGGCGAGGCGCCGGTTGCCCTGTCGACGGCCTGCGCCAACGACCAGCACTACGAGCTCCCGGCCGGCTTTTTCGAACGGGTACTCGGGCAGCACCTGAAGTACTCGTGCTGCTACTACCCGCAGGGAGACGAGAGCCTGGACGAGGCGGAAGAGGCCATGCTGCGGCTCACCTGTGAGCGGGCCCGCCTGGAGAACGGACAGGAGATCCTGGAACTGGGCTGCGGCTGGGGGGCGCTGACTCTCTGGATGGCCCGGCAGTACCCGCAGAGCCGCATCACCGCGGTATCCAATTCCGGTTCGCAGCGGGAGTTCATCGAGCGCCGCAGCGAAGAGGCCGGACTGGGCAACGTCGTGGTCGTCACCGCGGACATGAACGACTTCCATGCCGGGCAGTCCTTTGATCGGGTCATCTCGCTGGAAATGTTCGAGCACATGCGCAACTGGGGAGAACTGCTGCGGCGTATCAGTACGTGGCTGAACCCCGAAGGCATGCTCTTCATCCATGTGTTCTGCCACCGCGACCTTGCCTACGTGTTTCAAAGCGATGACGACGAAGACTGGATGGCGCGTCACTTCTTCACCGATGGCCTCATGCCCTCCGACGGTCTGCTGCTGCATTTCCAGGATCATCTGCGCCTGTATCGTCGCTGGCGGGTGAGTGGGCGCCACTACGAGCGGACCTGCAACCACTGGCTTGCGCGTATGGATGCCGCCGAAACCGAGATCCAGCCGATCTTTGCCCGTGTCTACGGTGACGGTGAGGTCAGCCGCTGGATCAATCGATGGCGCATTTTCTTCATGGCCTGCGCGGAGCTCTTCGGGTACCGCGACGGGGATGAATGGCATGTGGCCCAGTACCTCATGGAGCGGCGTAGCGGATGCTGAGTCCGGACTATGCCCCCGCGAGCACCAACGAAGCCCTGATCGCGGGTCTGGCGGTCGTGCTGGGACTCATGATCGTGCTTTGGCTGGTGAGCCTGCGCCTGCGTGACGCAAGCCTTGTGGATCGATTCTGGGGTGCGGGATTCGTGCTTCTCGGCTGGGTATACTGGGTCTCGGCGGGCCTGCCGGCGGCGGGCTTGATCATGGTGATTCCGGTGACCCTGTGGGGGGTCCGTCTGTCCGTACACCTGAGCTGGCGCAACTGGGGTCATGGCGAGGATTACCGCTACCGGGAAATGCGGCAGACGCACGGTGACCGGTTTCCGTGGATCAGTCTGTGGACGGTATTCATTCTTCAGGGTGGCCTGATGTGGCTGATCGCGCTGCCGGTCTTCGCCGGTGCCCGGGCCCACGAGGAACCGGCGATCTGGCTGGCGGTTCCAGGGTTGCTGCTGTGGGCCACCGGACTAATCTGGGAAGCCGTGGCCGACGCCCAGCTGGCCCGCTTCCGTGCCCTGCCCGCGAACCGGGGCAAGGTGCTCGATAGCGGGCTGTGGCGCTACAGCCGGCATCCCAACTATTTCGGCGAGATCCTGGTGTGGCTCGGGTTGTTTCTGATTGCTGCGGCGAGCGGGGCTTGGTGGAGCCTGTTCGGTACCGCCCTGATGATCTTCCTGATACTGCGCGTCTCCGGGGTCACATTGCTCGAGCGCAAGCTTTTCCGTTCCCGTCCTGAATACAGGTCCTACGTGGCACGTACGAACGCGCTGATTCCCGGCCCGCCGAAGACGGATCGGGGTTCCCCGTAACGCTTGTGCATCGCGCCGTGACGCGCCGGGATGCGGCAGGGCCTCCGGATGGATCACCAACCTCTGGATACCTGCCGGAATCAGAGGCGTTCATGACGGGCGTTCAACCACCCCGCTGACCGCGTGAGCCTGGTGGCAAAGGTCCATTATTCTATTCAAGTATTAATTTAGAGGTAACCATTCCTTCTTCGTCTAATCCTGAGGCGTTACCGTATGGGTCGTCGATGGCATCCGGCAACGGTTCGGATGCCGCCGCCAGTCGATCAATGGAGGCTCTTCGGTATGGACAACCTGGCACGCAGCCAGTCAACTCTGGAAGTCGACGATCCGTCCTGGCCGGATCGCGCCAGCAGGGAACTCGCTGACCTGGACGCCGGGGAGCGGGTTCGCTGGGCGCTGGAACGTTTTCCCGGCCGTGTCGTGCTGGCTTCCAGCTTTGGCGCGCAATCCGCGGTTTCCCTGCATCTGGTGACCAGGGAATGGCCTGATATCCCCGTTGTGCTGGTGGATACCGGCTATCTGTTCTCCGAGACGTACCGGTTTGTCGATAAGCTTGTCACCCGTCTGCGGCTCAATCTGCAGGTCTATCGTCCCCGCTTGTCCGCGGCCTGGCAGGAAGCCCGGTACGGACGCCTCTGGGAGCAGGGGGAGGAAGGTATCGAACAGTACAATCGCATGAACAAGGTGGAGCCCATGCAGAGGGCGCTGAGTGAGCTGGGGGCCGCGGCCTGGTTCGCCGGCCTGCGACGGCAGCAGGCGGAAAGCCGCCGCAGCAGGCAGGTTGTCGAAGAGCAGAACGGACGCTTCAAGATCCACCCGATCATCGACTGGACGGACCGTGACGTCTACCGGTATCTCCAGCGCCACGATCTTCCCTACCACCCCCTGTGGCACGAAGGCTATGTCTCCATCGGCGATGTGCACACCACACACCGGTTCCAGGATGGCATGAGCGAGGAGCAGACACGGTTCTTCGGTTTGCGTCGCGAATGCGGTCTGCACGAACTGGTGTGACCGGCTGCCGGTGATCCGGGTTCGGGAGGGACGCGGCGACACCGCCCCGATGGCTCAGCGGGCGAGGGTCACGCGGCCGCGGCGCTCGAAAGCCCGGCTCCCGCGCATCCAGGTGCCGTACTCCACCTCTCCGCGCAGTTCATAGCCGAGTTCGCCCGCTTGCAGATCCATGCGTCGCAGCAGCTCGGGCATGGACTCCAGCAGACGGGTGCGTACTTCCAGGCGTACCGGGTGCTCGCTATTGGCCGGAAGGGTGAATCGGTCATTGGATTCCCCCTCGGCAAGGGGAATGCCCTCCAGATCCACCGAATAGGTTAACGCCCGTACCGGCAGGGCACGGTCGTTGGGGTTGTCTACCAGCAGTGTCAGGGCGAAACGCTGTTCCGTCAGCCCGAGCTGCAGCAATTCGACGCGTTCGAGCCGATAGGTGGGTTCCCTGATCTCCGGTTGCTGGCCGGCACAGCCCACCAGAAGCAGGGCCAGCACAACCGCCAGGACGCGCAATGGGGGACGGTTCATCTTCTGGGGTCTCCGGTGTAGGCTCGGTGGGGCGGTTCTGCAGGGACACTACCATGGCTCGTGGCCGGGGTCGCGACCTCGTTTGCGGAAGCGTTGGCAGTTCCTGCAGGGTAGGCACGTGAGCGCGCCCGGAGTGGCCCGGTGCGGGTGTTGTGATCGGAGAAACAGTGGCATGGCGGCACCAGAAGAGGCTATCCGGGAAGCGGTCGACGAGGACGGAACGCTCGACAGCACGCCGCCGGCAATCGTTTGCGCCCGTGGGCTGCGCAAACGCTACGGCGGGCTGGAGGTGGTCCGTGGGGTGGACCTGGACGTACGCCCCGGGGAGTGCTTCGGGCTGCTCGGTCCCAACGGGGCCGGCAAGACGACGGTCCTGCGGATGCTGCTTGGCCTCACGCCGCCCACCGGCGGAACGCTGACCGTGCTGGACGAGCCGATTCCGGTCCGGGCCCGGGAGGCGCGGGAGCGGATCGGCGTCGTGCCTCAGGCGGATAACCTCGATCCGGATTTCACCGTCCGCGAGAACCTTGCCATCTACGCGCGCTATTTTGCCCGCCAGCCTGCGGATCCGGACCGGCGGATCGACGATCTGCTCCGCTTCTCCAGCCTGGACGGCAGGGCGGATGCTCCCATACAGGCGCTTTCCGGCGGCATGAAGCGCCGGCTCTCTCTCGCCCGGGCGCTGATCAACGGTCCCGAACTCGTGGTGCTGGATGAGCCGAGCACGGGGCTGGATCCCCAGGCACGGCAATACATCTGGCAACGCCTGCTCGCCCTGCTCGGGCAGGGGTGTACGCTCATTCTCACCACCCACTACATGGAGGAAGCCGAGCGCCTCTGTGACCGTCTGGCGATCATCGACAACGGCCGGATCATCGCCTGCGACACACCTTCCAACCTCGTTGCCCGGCACATCGAACCGCATGTCTTCGAACTGCGCGGCGGCGACGCCGAGCGCTGGCACCGCCAAGGAGTTGGCCTGGCGGCACGCAGCGAGTACGTCGGTGATACCCTGCTGCTCTATGCCGTGGAACCGGACGCCCTCGGCGATGCGCTGTACCGGGAGTCGGGGCTGCGTTACTGGCAGCGCCCGGCGAACCTGGAAGATGTGTTCCTGCGCCTGACCGGCAGGGACTTGCGGGATTGAACGCGCGATACGCAAACCCCGCCCGGCATGGGGTGTTGCCGATCGTGTCCCGGCGGTTCATCCCCGTGTGGCGTCGCAACCTGCTGGTGTGGCGCAAGTTGATGGTGCCCTCGATACTCGGCAACTTCGGCGAGCCGCTGCTGTATCTCATTGTCCTCGGGTACGGTTTCGGCCGCCTGGTCGGGGATATCGGTGATCTGCCGTACATGGTGTTCCTGGCGTCCGGAATCATCTGTTCCAGCGCCATGTTCACCGCCAGTTTCGAGGCGCTGTACTCGGCGTATACCCGCATGACCGTGCAGCAGACCTGGGGCGCGATGCTGGACGCGCCGTTGCTGGTGGATGACATTGTCCTCGGCGAGGTGAGCTGGGCGGCCACCAAGGCGCTGATGGGCGCGACAGCCATGCTGGTGGTGGCCTCGCTGCTGGGGCTGGTGGCAGACTGGAAAGCCGTGCTGGCGCTGCCGGTGATGCTGCTGGCCGGCTTCTGTTTCGCCGCCTGCGCCATGGTGATTACCGCCGTCTCCCGCAGCTACGATTTCTTTCTCTACTATTTCACCCTGGTGATGACACCCATGTTGCTGCTGAGCGGCGTTTTCTTTCCCCTTGAGGAACTGCCCGAGCTGGTCGCCGCGGCGGCTCATCTCCTGCCCCTGGTCCACGTCGTTGCGGTGGTGCGGCCGCTGATGATTGGCGAGTCGTTGCCAGCGCTCTGGCCCGCGCACCTCCTGCTTGTCACCGTCTACGCCACGGCCGCCTTCACTCTCGCCACCGCATTGCTGCGCCGCAGGCTGGCCGGCTAGGGAGACACTGGCAGCCGCCGGCAGCCGCGCTACGCTTGAAGTTGTCGGGGTGGCGATCGCATTGCGGGAGAGGGACGGACCGATGACGGACACGCCGATCACCCTGGGCCAGGCACGCTGGCTGGACTGGGTGCGCGGGGACTGCCGGGTGGTCATCCATGCTGGCGGGCCTCGGCCGGCAGCGGGTCAAGGCCTGGAGCTGCGCGTTGCCTGGCATACAACACCCCTGGGCTGCCTGTTCATTGCCGTTACGCGCCGGGGTATCTGCCGGTTGCTGTTCAGGAGGCCGGGGATGTCCCATGCTCTCCTGCAGCGGCAGCTCCTGCGGCAATGGCCCGGCGCCACACTGGTGACCGATGCCGGGGGCACTGCCCGGTATCTGGCTCCGCTGCTGGAGAAGACGCCCGCCATGGAGGTCGATCTGGATCTGCGTGCCACTGCGTTCCAGCTACGGGTGTGGCAGGCGCTGCTGGAGATTCCCCCGGGAAACACGGTTACCTACGGCGCGCTGGCCGGGCGCATCGGCCAGCCTACCGCAAGCCGCGCGGTGGGGCGGGCGGTGGCCGGCAATCCCGTGGCGCTGCTGATTCCCTGTCACCGGGTAGTGCCGTCCGGCGGGGGCGTGGGCAACTACCGTTGGGGTGTGAGCCGCAAGCGCCGCCTGCTGGCAGTGGAGTCTGGCGCCTTGCCGGCCCGCAGAAAGGTAACGAACGCATGATGCACGACACTAGAAACGCAACTGAACGCCTGTTGCCAGGATGTTGAGCCGGCTGTCGGGGTAGGCCCGTTTCCGATCCTGGTGCTGGTAGCCGAGGTACCAGCGCAGTCCGGCGTCGAACTGCCGGATCCAGGCAATGGTGTAGCTGCGCACGGAGAAGTCGTCGTCCCGCGCATTCAGGTAGCCGCCGGCCAGCCAAAGCGTACCGGTCGTGTAGTGCTGGTGGAGCGTGAGCAGGTGATGACGGATGTCGCTGTCGATGGTGACGTCGGTCACCAGGTCGACGCCTTCCTCGCCATCCTCCACCGCGTGGGGATAGAGGGTACCGTCGTCGTCGCGGATGCGCACATCCTCGTACTGGTAGCCGATGCCCGCCTCCCCGACGCCGTAGCGGACTCCGAACTTGAGGTTGCGGTTCTCCCCGGAGCGGGCGGAGTCGTTCCAGGCGTAGGCCGCGGTCAGTTCCCAGGCATCTTCCACGTAATTGACGCCGATGGTGTAATCCCCCTCGTCCTCGCTGCGATCATCGAGGCTGAACTGGGTGACCACCTGAAGTCCGGTGAACAGGGGGGTGCGGTATTCCAGGTGGCGGCTGCGGAAGCCATCGTGTCCGTACTGGCCTCCGGACATGCCGCCACTGCCGCTTTGTTGCAGGAACGTGCCCGAGAGTTCATCCCAGCGCACGCCTCCCGCGCGCCGGTACGCGCTCTCGACCCGCCCGGCCAGCACGGTGCCGTAGGCGGTCTGCACCCCGGCCCAGCCCTGGCGGATGAAGATCGGATCCTCGTCCCGGTCCCAGTCGGTCAGGTCGAAGCCAAGCTCCAGGCGACCGATGCCGGTGAGTCCGTCGACGATTTCCCGTTGTGCCCCGACGCCCAGGTGGCTACCGTCACGTTCATCGCTCAGGGCGCGCAGGCGTTCGTCGGAGCCGTCGATGCTCACCAGCCCCGCATGGAACTGCCCGTAGATGTTGATGTCTGCGGTAGCGGGCGCCGAGAGCAAACCGCCGCAGAGAATAGGGAACAATGAAACGGCAGATGATTTCAGGGATAAACCGGTTCCTCCGGGGGCTCTCCGTCGCTCGCGTTTCTGGGGTATCCCCACGTGTTTCCCTCCGTTCCCGTGCATGTCCTGCGGCATTCTTGCCCAGCCCCGGCGATTCATCAAGCAGGTGTGGCCATCCCGTCAGCGTGCCGGGATTCATTTCAACGTGAATCCGCGCGGGTCCGTGTCCAGTGCAGGGCAAGGAAGCGCATGCCGTCCGGCCCGTCTTGCGACGTTCCTGCTCCTGGTCTTCTGCGGCTGCCTCTCCAGCGTTGCCGCGCTCGCGCAGTCGCCGCAGCCGGGTGGCTGGTCCGTTGGCGTGGGTGCAGTGGCATCCAGCCGCCCGTACCCGGGGAGCTCGAGCGACGTCACACCGATCCCGTTTCTTGGCTACGAAGGCCGCCGCGCCTACCTGCGGGGCCTGGTCGCGGGACTGCGCCAGGCAGGCCCCGGGGAGAGTGAGTTCGACGTGTTCGTGCGGGCGCGCATGCAGCGCTACTCGTCCTCGGACTCCCCGGCGGTGGCGGGGATGGACGATCGCCGCCGCACGGCGGAGGCCGGTGTGGGGCTCCAGGTCGGGCCGCGCTGGCTCCGCGGCAGGGCGCAACTTGCACGGGACGTCCTCGGTCGCCATGACGGCGAGGAACTGACCCTGACCGCATCCTTCCCCGTCTTCCTCCGGGGTACGCTGATCTCGTTCATTGGAGGGGGCAGCTGGCAGTCGTCGGACCTCACCTCCTACTATTACGGGGTGCGCGCCGACGAAGCCACCGCCACTCGGCCCGCCTATCGTCCCGGGGCGGCCTGGAACTGGCGCGCTGGAGTCATGATGCGGCGCAATCTCGGGCCACGCTGGAACGCGATGCTGATCCTGCAGCACGAGTGGCTGGACAGTAACCTCCAGGATAGTCCTATCGTTGACGGCGGCCGGCGCTGGTTCGGCCTGGTCGGCGCCAGCTACGGTTTCTGAAGGTTCCTTGGTAGTGCACTGCAAAAAAAAGCCGGCAGACGAGCTGCCGGCAGTGAGCGCTTGGACCCTGCGGGAATCGCGGACGATTCCCCGTGCGCCTAGGAGGAGAGCTTCACGGTTTCTAGAGTGCCTGGTCGTGCAGGGAATATCTGTGGCAACGGTCACAAAAAAAGAAATCCCGGGGTGAACGATGAACGGGGCTCGCGCCGGGCCCGGCGCCCGTGCATCAGTCCCGCCACGGCGCCGGATTCAGGGCACGGGTTCCGCCGTGGCAACACCGCTGCCGCCAACCTCCTGCACCGGTGGTGGCTCCTCTTCACCGAAAAGCTCGCGAGCCATGGCGGCGCGCCGGGCCGGGTCTACCGGTACGGTCTCCATGGCCTCGATGCGCTGCAGGCGCGGCTGCAATGGCCTGCGGTTGGCCAGCTGAATGCTGAGGCCGGGCCGGGCATTGAGTTCCAGCACCATGGGGCCGTGGTTCCGGTCGAGTACGATGTCCACGCCGAGATAGCCAAGGTCGGCGAGCGCATGACAACGGGCCGAAAGTTCCAGCAGGTCATTCCATTCCGGGATCTGGACGCCGGCGATCGGGTCTCCGGTATCCGGGTGGATATCCGTGAAGCGATCCATCCACACGGCCGTTGTCGTTCGTCCGGTCGCCATGTCCAGACCCGCGCCGACGGCGCCCTGGTGCAGGTTGGCCTTGCCGTCGGATCCCCGGGTCGGCAGGCGGACCATGGCCATGACCGGTACCCCCCGGAAGACGATCGTGCGTATGTCCGGGACGCCGCCGTGGCTGATCCGCTCGAACAGGGGGTCGAAGATCACCCGCTGCTCGATGACCGCCTTGTCCGGCTGGCCGCCCAGGCTGTGCATGCCGCTGAGTATGTTGGAGATGTGGTGACTGATGTGGTCGATGCCCACCAGGCGTCCGCTGGCAAGGCGGTAGTTGTCGTTGCGGCTCTCGGCGACCACGAGGATGCCGTTGCCGCCGCTGCCGTGGGCCGGCTTGATCACGAAATCGTCGTGCTCTGCCAGCAGCCGCGGCAGTTTGCGGATCTGGCGCTCGATCTCCACGGTGGCGTAGAGCTGTGGCACCCGGATGCCGGCGCGCTCCGCACGCTGCTTGGTGATCAGCTTGTCGTCCACGAACGGATAGTTCCGCCGAAGGTTGTAGAGCATGATGTAATCGGCGTTACGCTCGTTCATTCCGAGCACGCCCGAATGCCGTAACCCGCGGAATAGACGGATCATCGCGTGTCCTGCTCCCGTATCAGATGACGAAACCGCCAGATCTCGGTCAGGCGATAGCCGGTGTAGCGCCCGAGCAGCAGGACTACGGCCAGTATGATCAGCAGCAGTTCCGGGAACAGGAACACCAGGTGCTCCAGCCAGTCGTTGAACATGACCAGGAAGCCGAGCACCGCCACCGCCAGGCTGCCGACACCCTGTTGTATGGCTTCCCGGGGGCCGAACTCCTCCCAGACCAGGGACATCCGCTCGATGGTCATGGCCAGGATGACCATCGGGAACAGTGCCACGGATAGCCCGCGGTCCAGACCGAGCTTGTGCGAAAGGACGCTGACGATGGCGAGGAGCAGCACCACGACGGTGAGCACCGCCGCCAGTCTGGGAACCAGTAACAGCTTGAGGTTCTCCAGGTAGAACCGGATCAGCAGCCCCAGGGCGACAATCACCGTGAACAGGAAAACTCCCCAGAGGAGCTGGGTTTCGCGAAACGCCAGGGCAATCAGGATTGGCATGAAGGTGCCGAAGGTCTTGACGCCGATCACGTTGCGCATGAACACGATCACCAGGGCGCCGATGGGCACCAGCAGAAGGATCCGGTAGGTATTCTGTGTGTCCACCGGCAGCGACAGCAGGGAGAAGTCCATCAGCATGGAGCCGCCAAGCAGTGCCTGCTGCTGCGCCACCGCCACGGTCTGTCGGGGTGTGCGCGCGGTGGAGAACTGTACCCCGGCCTCGTTGCCACCCTCGATCTCCAGGAGGGCGTCTTCCCCCCAGTGCCAGACCAGGGTTTCCTCGTCGTAGCCGCTGCTGCCGGTGCGTGGATTGAATGCCACCCATTCGGTGCCGTTGTGCACTTCCAGGTAGCTCCGCAATGAGCCGCGCCGCATCTGGTCGCGCAGCGATAGCACCTGCACGGAGCGGGCGGGAATCCTGGCGCCGGCGAGAATGTTGATCAGGTTGTGGGTGTGTTCCGTGTCAGTCTCGGCGAAGCTGCGCAGGACCTGCACGCCCTCGTCCGGTGATTCGTCGATGTAGCGCAACAGCAGCCGCTGGGTGAACGAGCTGATGTCCGCGGATTCCTGTCGTACCGTCTCCAGCAGTGTCATGGCTGCAGAGCCGTATGGCTCGTCGTACTCGGGACCCTCCGGAAAGGATGGCTGTGGGCCAGGGATTGTGGCGGCGCCGGTCGGATCATTCGCCACCTGGATCCGGTAGTAGAGAGTCTGGGTGCCGCTTACCCGGCGGCTCGTCCACTCCGCCTTTCGGTTGGTGCCGTCGGCCGAGCGCGTGAGTCCGAAGGAGCCGGACACGAAATCCTCGGAGAGTACGTTGAACCCGGGAGGACTGGAGGGGATGAACAGGCGTGCCCGGGTCGGCCCCTCATCCGCCTGGAAGGAGAGCGACGCCTCCACGGTCCAGACCTCCGTTTCCGCGTCGGGCGTCAGCGGCAGGCCGAGCACGGACGTCTTGTACCAAACTCCGGAGCCACCGATCAGGCACAGGGCCAGAGCGAGGAACTTGAGGTGCAGGTTTTTCACCGTGCGGGACCTATGGGCAACAGGAAACCGGGGGCTCTAGGCGCAACCGGATTTCTGGCAGCACCACAACACGGCTATTTTGTTGATTGGGGAGAGGGGGGTCAATCAGCCAGGCGAATCTGTCACCCTTCGGGCTGTCGCCCTTGGGAGACGCCCCGGCCGCGTTACGGCGCCCGGGGTGTCTCCGGAAAGGGGGCGGACGGGTTTACCAGTCGTCACCGCCGCCATCTTCCTCCTGGAAGTCGTCGAAGTCGCCGTCATCGACTTCCTCGCAGCCGGACAGGGTAATCAGCCCCGTCAGCAACATCGCTATCAGGGCAGCGGCCAGTGTGCGCTTCTTGCCGTTCATTGCAACCTCCTGAATCTTGCGTACTTTGGACGTAGAGGGATGTAGCAATGTTTATGCCAGATAAGAATCGCGTAAAATGAATCGCTTGCGGAAGCGGTACACCCTGTTTTTGTGTGTCGTTCTGACACATGTAGCAAAGAGTTCCAGTGCCCGGGGCGGATGCCCTGCCCGTCCCTTGCACGACGACAACCCGGCAGCTACCTGGTACCCCCCATGCTCATGTCGATCAAGCGCTACTTTCAGGAGCACCTCCGGCTGGACGCAGCCCCACCCGGCCCCGAAGAGCGGGAGCACCGGCTGCAACTCGCTACCACGGCACTGTTGCTGGAGATGGCGCGGGTAGACATGACCGATCAACAGGTGGAGGAGGAGGCCATCATCCGGGCGGTGCGAGAACGCTTTGAGCTTCCGGACGAGGAAATCGGGGAGGTGCTCGATCTCGCACGCGAGGAAGCGGCAAGCTCGACCGATTACTATGAGTTCACGTCGCTGATCAACAAGGCCTATACCGTGGAACAGCGCACCGATCTGGTGGAACACATGTGGCAGGTCGCGGCCGCCGACGGTCGCATCGACATGTACCAGGAAGCACTGGTCCGCAAGCTGGCGGATCTGCTCTACGTCCCCCATCGGGAGTTCATCGCCGCAAAACGCCGTGTCCTCCGCGGGGTGAGCGGAGGATCCTGAATCCGCGGCGGGGCGGTTGACGCGGGCCAGCCGGTGGATGGCCCTCGCGGTTCCGGGGTCAGAAACTCAGGAGGCGCGTGTCCGCTTGCGTGAGGCGTTCCGCCATCTCCTCGGAACTGTCCTCGGTCACCTGTTCGAGAAAGTCGTCGGTGCCGTAGCGGCCGAACGCCGTATTGGGCAGGAACAGCGGACAGACGCTGACGGTGGCACCGTTGGTCATGGCCTCTTCCATCATTTCCCGGGGGGTGATGGTACGCGGTTCCAGCGTCTCCGGCATCCGGTCCCGCAGCGCCAGTTCACCGGCACGGCCGCACAGAAGGATGTGTACTTCGTGGTCATTGTTCGCCAGTGCGGTGGCGACGTTCATGGCGGTGCCCTGGATCTGTCCTTCTCCGGAAAACACCGTCAGCAGGACGCGTTCGCCGGATTCCGAGGCGGAGGCGGCGAGACTCGCAAGCACCAGGGAGGCGCCAACGAAAACGGAACGGAACAATGCATTCATGATGTGCTGCTCTGGCTGTTGTGTGTATCCACCCTTAGAGGGGCGTTGTACAGGCCCGGCATCCGCAGGCCACGCCGGTCGCGGACCGATTGTACCAGACTGACCGGGCACGGCGGCAGTGCGTGCCCCGTGGCGCCACGCCCGGAGCCGGGGTCGAACTACCACGCTCGGATCGGGGTCTCATGCCGGTATTGACAACGGTATGGGTGAACCACGCGATTGCTGCGTGTAAAGTGCTCGCTGTATCGGAGCATGCGGGCTCCCTGGAGTAGAACAACATGCGGATCGTCTATCAGTTGCTCGGGGCGGCAGTGCTGGTCGCGGGTGGAATCGGTGTCTGGTGGGTTCTCGATCAGGCGGGTGAGGGGAATGCCAGTGCCGCCGCGGGTCACGGCGGGGGAGGCGGCCCGGTTCCCGTGGAAGTGGTCACGGCGCGTACTGATACCGTCGAGCGAACGGTGGTCGCGGTGGGCACGACCCTGGCCCGGGAGTCCGTGGACGTGGTGGCGGAGGTCCCCGGGCGGATTCGCTCGATCAACTTCGAGGAAGGGCAGCGGGTCGAGGAGGGTGACGTGCTCTTCGAACTGGACCGCCGGCGCGAGGAAGCCGAGGTCCGGGAACTCCAGGCCCAGGTGGATGATGCCCGGGTGCGCTATCGCCGGTCCCGGGCACTGTTCGAGGACAACAGCGTCTCCGAGGCCCAGGTCGATGAGGACCGCGCCGCCCTGCAGACAGCGGAGGCGCGCCTGTCGGCGGCGGAGACCCGCCTGGACGAACGTTTCATCCGCGCTCCCTTCGACGGCGTCACGGGCCTGCGGGAAATCAGTACCGGTGCCTACGTGACTGCGGGAACGCCACTGACCACCCTGGACGACATTGCCAGCATGCGTCTGGAGTTCTCGGTCCCGGAACGCTTCCTGGGTCTGTTGGTGCCCGGGCTCGGGGTGTCGGCCGCCAGCGTCGGGTTCGAGGACAGGGAGTTCGAGGGCGAGGTGGTACGGTTGGGGACCCGGATCGATCCCGTCTCCCGCAGCGTTCGTGTTCAATCCGAACTGGACAACGAGGCCGGTCTGCTGCGGCCCGGAATGTTCATGACGGTACGGCTGGTGCTGGACAGCCGGGATGATGCCGTCATGCTGCCGGAGGAAGCACTGCTTCCGGAGGGCGAGCGGGTGTTCGTGTTCCGCATCAACGGCGAGACCGCCGAGCGCCTCGAGGTCAGGACCGGCGCGCGCCGGGACGGCATGGTGGAGATCACCGACGGCCTGTCGGCCGGTGAGTTGGTCGTGGTGGCCGGCCTGCAGCGCCTGCGCGACGGTGCCACGGTCCGCATAACGCGGGACCATGACGAGGATGAGGTTGCCCGCCGGTGGATGCCGGCCGGCGACTCCTGAGGCCACCGGCGATGATCATATCCGACATTTCCGTCAAGCGGCCGGTGCTGGCCACCGTGGTCAGCATGCTGATCGTGGTACTCGGAATCGCCTCGCTGACCCAGCTCCCGGTGCGCGAGTATCCGGACATCGACCCGCCCGTGGTCTCCGTGACCACCGAGTATGTCGGCGCGGGTCCGGAGGTGATGAACAACGAGGTCACGGAGGTGCTGGAGAGCGCCATCAGCAGTGTTGACGGCATTCGCAACATCACCTCGGAGAGCCGTGACGGTCGTGCGGAGACCACGATCGAGTTCACGCTCGGTCGCGACATCGACAATGCCGCCAATGATGTGCGCGATGCCATCAACCGGGTGGCGGCGAACCTGCCGGTCGATGCCGATCCTCCGGTGGTCACCAAGACCGAGGCCGACGCCCGCCCCATGAAATGGGTCGCACTGACATCCGATCGCCTCGCGCCCGCCGAGCTCACGGACCTGGCGGAGCGCCAGCTGGTGGATCGCCTTTCGGTGCTCGACGGCGTCTCGCAGGTGCGCATCGGTGGTGAACGCCGCTATGCCATGCGCCTGTGGCTGGATCGGGAGGATATGGCGGCCCGCGGCGTCACCGTCGAGGATGTCGAGAATACCCTGCGGCGCAACAACCTGGAGCTGCCGGCCGGCCAGGTGGAATCCGTTGCCCGCTCGCTCACCGTGCGCGCGGACAGCCGCCTCAACAGCCCGGAGGAATTCGAGCGTCTGGTCATCCGCAGCGAGGGGGACTACCCGATCCGCATCGGTGACGTGGCCTCCGTGCTGCGCGGGGTGGAAGACGACCGGGCGATCCTGCGGGCCGATGGCCGCAACGCCATCGGCCTCGGCATCATCCGGCAGTCACAGGCCAACATCATCGAGGTCTCCGACCTGGTCATGCAGGAGCTGGAAACCATCCGGCCATCCCTGCCCGAGGGCGTCGAGATCACCGAGAGCTATGACCAGTCCGTTTTCGTGCGGGAGTCCATCCGGGAGGTACTGATCAACCTCAGCATCGCCGTGGGGCTGGTGGTGCTGGTGATCTTCGCCTTCCTGCGCTCCTTCCGCGCCACCATGGTGCCGGCAGTCACCATTCCGGTGGCGGTGATCGGCGCCTTCTCCGTGATGGCGCCGCTGGGGTTTTCGATTAACGTGCTCACGCTGCTTGCCCTGGTGCTAGCGATCGGCCTGGTGGTGGATGATGCGATCGTCATGCTGGAGAACATCCAGCGCCGCATCGATGGTGGCGAGCCCCCGCTGCTCGCGGCGTACCGCGGAGCCCGCCAGGTCGGCTTCGCCATCGTCGCCACCACGGTCACCCTGATCGCGGTGTTTGTCCCCATCGCCTTCATGGAGGGCAATGTCGGACGACTGTTCACCGAGTTCGGCTTCGTGCTGGCGGCGGCCGTGGCCTTCTCCAGTATCGTCGCGCTGACGCTCGCGCCGATGCTCTGCTCGAAGTGGCTGCGTCCGCCCTCCGGCGCGGGCCGCCTCTATCGCGGTACCGAAGTCCTCTTCACGCGCCTGACGGCAGGCTACCGCTGGCTACTGGTGCGCGCTCTGGGCATGCCCATCGTGATCCTCGCCGGGGCGCTGGTGGTGGCGATGGTGGCGGTCAAGCTGTTCGCCATGCTGCCGGAGGAACTCTCACCCACCGAAGACCGGGGCGTCATCATCATTCCGTCCTCCGCCCCGCAGGGTTCATCTCCGGAGTACACCGACCGCTATGTCCGCGAACTGGAAGCCATCGTGCAGCCGCTGCGGGATAGTGGAGACGCGCGCCGTATCTTTTCCATCATCGGGTTCCAGAACCAGTTCGACAGCGCATTCACCATCGTCGGCCTGGCCCACTGGCGCGAACGGGACGTACGCCAGCAGGACCTGGTCGCGGAGCTGTTCCCGCAGATCTCCCAGGTGTCGGGCATCCGGGCATTTGCGGTGAACCCGCCGGGACTCGGGCAGAGAGGCTTCCAGCAGCCGGTGCAGTTCGTCATCGGGGGACCGGACTACGACAGCCTGCAGGAGTGGGCCGGGCGCATGCTGGACCGGGCGCTGGACAATCCCGGCCTGCTCAACCCGGATCTGGACTACGAGGAGACCCGCCCGCAGCTCAACGTCCGCATCGACCGGGAGAAGGCGGCGGATCTGGATATTCCCGTGGAAGTGATCGGCCGTACCCTGCAGACCATGCTTGCCTCCCGGACGGTGACCTCCTACCTGGACCGGGGGCGGGAGTACGACGTGCGGCTGCAGGCCGAGCGTGGCGAACGATCATCGCCGTCGGATCTGGAAGAGATCTTCGTGCGCAGCGGCAACAACAGCGAGCTGGTGCCCCTTGCCAGCCTGATCACCCTGGATGAATCCGGAGCCGCACCCAGCCTCTCCCGGGTCAACCGGCTGCCGTCCATCACACTGACTGCGTCCCTGGCACCCGACTACGATCTGGGCAGTGCCCTGCGCTACCTGGAGGAGGCCGCCCGGGACGAGCTGCCTGGCGAGGCCCGGGTCAGCTACCTGGGCCAGTCCCAGGAGTTCATGGATACCTCCGGCGCGATCTACTTCACCTTCGCCCTGGCGCTGCTGGTGGTGTTCCTGGTCCTTGCAGCACAGTTCGAGAGCTTCGTCCACCCGGCGATCATCATGCTGTCCGTGCCGCTCGCCGTTACCGGTGCGCTCGGAGCGCTGTTCCTGACCGGTATCTCCCTGAACGTGTACAGCCAGATCGGCATGATCCTGCTGATCGGGCTGATGGCGAAGAACGGCATACTGATCGTCGAGTTCGCCAACCAGTTGCGCGACCGCGGCTACTCGGTGGTGGATGCCATCACGGAAGGCACCGTACTGCGCTTCCGTCCCATCCTGATGACTGCGGTCTCCACGGTGTTCGGAGCCCTGCCGCTGGTGCTTGCCTCCGGCGCCGGCGCCGAGAGCCGGCAGTCCATCGGTGTGGTGGTGATCGGTGGCCTGGCCCTGGCTACCCTGCTGACCCTCTTTCTGACGCCGGTGCTCTACAATTTGCTGGCGCGCTTCACCCGCTCCGTGGGTGCGGTCGCCAAGGATATTGACGATCTGGCCGCGCGGGAACAGGGGGGAACGGGCTCCGACGGGAGCCCGTCCCGACAGCAGTCCGTATGAGACGGGAGAGAGCATGAAAACGGTAGTGATCACCGGTGCGACCGCCGGGTTCGGGGCCGCGACGGCGCGCCGTTTCGCGGCGGAAGGCTGGCGCCTGGTGGTAACCGGCCGCCGCCACGAACGCCTGGATGCCCTGGTGAACGAGCTTGGGGGAGCCTCCATGGTCCACGCGATCCCCATGGACATGCGTGACCGCCAGGCGGTGGAGGCCGGGTTCGGCAGCCTGCCGGCGGGCTTCG
>SLLM01000315.1 GCA_007134055.1 Ectothiorhodospiraceae bacterium
CAGGGTGATCCCGAAATAGATCAGGAACCGAAACACCAGAAAAGGAAAGGTTGCCCGTAACAACCCGACTACGCCGCCCACCTGAAAATCTTTCATGCCCAAGTCTCCGTTCCTGTGCGTTGTTCGATTGTGGCGGCAGCAACCTTACAGCCGCCTTACACGCAAGCATGTAAGGGGAATGTAAGGCTGCTCCTCTTAAGCTGCCTGAGGCGTCCGGCGTTGCGTTAACCGGGCGCGCGCCAGCAGCCGGATATCCGGCTCCGGGAGCAAAAGGCATCGATGGATACGAACAGGAAGGGGAGGGTTGGCGATGGATTTCAGGAGATTCGTATTGTGCGGAACGGTTGCAGCCGCAGGGGGCGCACTCTCGGGGTGTCTTGGTTCGAGTTCGAGTTCGAGTTCCGGTTCGGACAACGGAAGCGGGTCACTGGCCGACTTCCCCAGTGTCGAGATCGCCGAAGGGCTGCAGTTCGAGGGCGAGGCATACGATGGGGAGACGGACTGGGCATTCATCGCGTCGAGCACGGGCGAGAATGCGACCTTCACGACATCCGGGGTAAATTCCGGCAACGCCGCACGTGACGCCCAGGCAGCGGTGGACACGGCGTACATGCTCTGGCATGCCGGGCACATCCCCCATTCGATCATGCACGGCACCGTGTTCTGGATCGTGGAGTACGCCGAACTCGCAAGGCAGGTCCCCGACCAGGACTTCGAAGAGGTATTCGCGGAGTTTGAAGACGAACTGGAGGATGTCCCCTGGGATCAGGGGTTTGGTCTGGGCGAGCGGTGTCAATCCGGGTCGGGAGGCAATTTCACTTTCGATCTCGATGGGGAGTCCGGCGAATCGGGAAGCGGGACGTTCACGGATGTCTGCATCGAGGGGTACACCACGTCCGACGGCAACCCCATCACCATCAGCGGCGATTTCACCTGGTCCAATGCCTCCGGCATGTTCTCGGAAGGCATAGGCAGCATTGATCCGGATGGTGTTGCCGTGCTGACGCCTCCAAATCAGACGGTCACCTTCGAGAACGTGGAGGTGAACTGGAACGGGCACGATTTCACGCTCAGCGGCACAAACCGGGCGGATGATGACGTGAATGCGAGAGCGATCCATCTAACACACGATGACTCGGAGCAAACGTTCAAACTGCTCAGCGAGCTTGCGGGCAGGGATGACCAGCCACGGCACTCTTACATGGCGTATCACCCCGACATGGGCAAGTTCTGGGCGCTGCCCGATCAGGAATCATTCGACTGGGTCAACGGCGGGTTCAGCTTCCTCGGTGGTGGTTCCGGGAACGGGCTGAGCTGCGCCGATGGTCAGGCGGAGTTCGGCGAACTGACGATCTACGAGGAAGGCAGTCACGATACCGGACAGAACGCCGACTTCGTCGTGGAGCTCGGTGTCGATGATTGCGATCAATACGCCCTCAAGGGCGATCCGGCGCCGGAGGCTAGCGATGGCAACCTGAGCACGTCGTCTTTCGATCTGGATATCGAGGCCGTTCTTTCCGGGGACCTGGAATACGCCGACTAAGCCAGTGGACCTCCGGAAGAATGGTGCACGTGAGCGTCCACCCTACGTCTGTGCGGGTCTCACGGCCCCCGTAGGGTGGACCTTCAGGTCCACGTACCGTCTGCGTGCCGGCCGCCGGACCGGGCGGTCGACGGAACGGCCTCAGACGGCACTGGTGTCGACAGCGGACCTCACGGCCTCGAGATCGATGATCTCGTGTCGGACGATTGAACGGCTGCAAAAAACTGGCACGATTTTCGCTTGGTGCTAAGCGTTCTTTCAAACGCAATGGGCCAGTTTTCATGTCACAACCAGCACACCAAGACGCCGCCCTGGCGGCCTATGAGCGGGGGCAGACCACCATCGCCAGGAGTCTGTGGGAGGATCGCGCCGCCATGGGCGACCCGGATGCGCAGACCGCCCTGGGGCTGATGCTTGCCGCCGGCGAAGGGGGGCCTGCGGATCCGGCCCTCGCCGTACACTACTGGCGGGCGGCTGCGGATGCCGGGCACCCGGACGCACTCTACAACCTGGGCCTCATGGAGGAGCAGAGCCAGGCGCCCGACAGCGGAGCCCGAGCCACCGAGTGGTACGAGCGGGCGGCGCGGGCGGGACACGCGGGTGCTGCCAATAACCTGGCCGCGCTGCTGCTCGACGACAATGGCGCACCCGATCCGGCGCGGGCGGTCTCGCTGCTGCGGGACAGCGCAGCCCAGGGTGATGCCGACGCTCTGTACAACCTGGCCTGCCTGCATACATCCGGGAAACATGTGCCCGCCGATGGCGAGCGCGCGCAGCGTTTCCACCGGCAGGCGGCGGAACAGGGACACGCCGCGGCCGCCCTGGAGTTGGCGCTGCTGCTGGAACGGCTTGGAACCGAAGGTGACGGCGAGGCGGACATCATCCACTGGTTGCAGTGTGCCGCGAACGGCGGCGATACCCGGGCCCAGGTTTTGCTCGGCGACCGGTACCGCCACGGCCACAGTGTTCCGCAGAGCGAGACCAGGGCCTGGAACTGGTATGTCGCCGCCGCCCGGCAGGGAGATGTGGTGGGCATGACCAACATCGGCGTGATGTACGACAAGGGGCGCACAACAGCGGAGAACCCTTTGCGCGCCGCGCGCTGCTACCGCTTCGCCGCGGAGCGCGGCTACGCCCCGGCCCAGTACAACCTGGCGATTCTTCTGGCCGACGGCATCGGTATTCCCGCGGACCGCGCGGAAGCCTGGGCCTGGTTCGCCCGGTCGGCGGACCAGGGCTACGAACCCGCAGTGGCGGCCCGAGACTGGACCTGGGACACGCTGGATACCCGCGAACGCGAGCGGGCCGCGACGTTCAGCATACAGCTATGACCCCCTGGCACGCCCACTGACCAGATCCCGGGCGCGAATGCCGTAGCGGCGCATGCGCTCCCAGAGCGATTTGCGGCTGATGCCCAGAACGTCGGCACTGGCCTGTATCTGGCCGTCCCGATCCTGGAGTGTCGCCAGTATCCGCTGTTTCTCGCAGGCCTTGAGGTAGTCGGAGAGGGTGCCGTTGTCCGTCGCAGGCTCATCGATCTCCGGGAACAGGTCCCGGGGCTCCAGCACCAGGGCATCGCTCATGATGACTGCCCGCTCCAGCGCGTGATGCAACTCCCGCAGGTTCCCCGGCCAGGGTGCCCCCATGAGGACCCGTTCTGCGGCAGAGCTCAAGGTCCGCGGCGGGGCGTCACCGGCGATCTCCCGCAGAAAGGCGCGGGCGAACCAGAGGATATCCTCCGGGCGTTCGCGCAACGGTGGCAGGCGGACGTGGACCACATTGATGCGGTAGTAGAGGTCTTCCCGGAACGCTCCGGCACTGACCATGGCACGCAGGTCGCGGTGGGTCGCGAAGACGAGCTGCACGTCCACCGGTATCGACCGCTCACCGCCCACACGGCGTATGCGCCGCTCCTGGATCACCCGTAACAGCTTCACCTGCATGGTGGCGGACATCTCGCCAATCTCGTCCAGCAACAGGGTCCCGCCCTGCGCCTGCTCGAACAACCCCTGGTGGCGCCGCTGGGCACCGGTGAAGGCGCCGCGCTCGTGGCCGAACAATTCGGCCTCCAGCAGGCTTTCGGTCAGCGCCCCGCAGTTCACTGCCACCAACTCGCCGTTGTGTGGCGTCCACTGGTGCAGGTAACGCGCGGCAAACTCCTTGCCGGTTCCGGACTCCCCGGTAATGAGGCATCCCGCCCGTGCAGCCCCGACCCGTCGCAACTGGCCCTCCACGTCGCGCATCGCCGGCGAAACGCCCAGCACCGGATCCGGCGCAGCATCACTGCCCTGCTCGGCCCCACCCTTCTCCGCCAGCCCCGCCACACGGGCCACCAACGCGTCCAGATTGAACGGCTTGGTCAGGTAATCGGCGGCACCGTCCTTCACCAGGCCGACGGCGGCGTCGATGGTGCCGAAACCGGTAATGAAGATGAAAGGTGGCAACGCACCACCGTGGCTCGACTGCAGGCACCGGAACCACTCGCCACCGTCGGCGTCAGGCAGCCGGATGTCCGAAATCACTACGGCAAACCGTTCGCTGGTCAACGCCGCTTCCGCAGCGGCCGTTTCCGTGAACCACGACACGGCGTAGCCTTCCATACGCAGACGGTCCTGCAGGGACTCGCCCATGATTGCGTCGTCTTCCACCAGGCAGATGCGCTTGGTCATACCCTCTCCTTCGACGGGATCGGCAGATAGACCCGAAACCGCGTATCACCGGGAGCGCTGGTGACGTCAATGCTGCCGCCGAGCTGCTGAACGATCTGGTAAGACACCCACAGGCCCAGACCGGAGCCTTCCCCCGCACGCCGGTAGAATGGCTCGAAGAGGTGCTCCAGTAGCTCCGGTGCCATCGCCGGCCCGGTGTTCCGCACATGCGCTTCCAGGCCGTCGCCGCTGCGGCCAACGGTGTAACGAACCGTACCACCCGCGCCAGCGGCCTGGCAGGCGTTCAACAGCAGGTTCAGCAGTACCTGGCGGACCGCCGTGGCCGGCAGGGGCAGCGGCCGGTCCAGCCGAACGTCCCTATGAATGGTGACTTCGCCCGCCTGGGCGGCAGCGAGGGTATGGACGTCCTCCAGATCCTGCCACTCCAGCGCGTGGGGCGTATCCCGCGCCTCAACCAGAAGCGCGGCCACCGTCTCCCGGATCTGGTTCAGTCCGCGCTCGATCAGGTCCATGGTGCGCGCCACTTGCGGGTCGTCCACGCCGCGATGGCGCTGGGTGCACACAGCGTTGAGCATGCCGCCCAGGGGATTGTTCACCTCGTGGGCGATGCCGGCGGAAAGGCGCCCCACCGCTGCCAGACGCTCGGAACGGATCACCTCCCCTTCCAGCCGCTGCTTCTCGGCCAGCTCCCGCAGCATCTCCGCGAAACGCCGCTCCAGGCGCGCAACCTCGTCGCCGTCGGCCTTGCGATCGGGCAACTCCCGGGCCAGTTGCTCCGGCGTTTCCGTGGCAACACGGTCCACCAGTCCACCAATGCGTGTAAGGGGCCTTGCGACCCGGCGCCCCAGCCACCAGCCGATGGGCGCCCCGGCCACGATGAGAACGCCCGTCAACCATGCGGCCTGGGTCAGTGCGCCCCCGTAGAGATCCAGCACGCCGGGACGTTCCAGTTCCAGCAGCAGTGTTCCCACCCGGCGCTCGTCCACGAAAACCGCCTCGGTCACCAGCAGGGACTGGTCCTCCAGGCGGATGCGGCCCTGGTTCTCACCCGCATGCCCAATATCGCGTGCAGCGTAACGGCCATCCTGATCACCAACCTCGCTGCCCAGGGGAAACCGGCGCGGCGCGCTGGAGGCAAATACTCGTCCATCCTCTCCCAGAAGAGTAATCACCGCCGGGCGCAGGGTGTCGTCACCGGAGTCGTCGGTCAGCGGTCCGCGAATAATCTCCCAGGCAGTCCAGACGTCATCGCGCACCAGGGTGTTGCCCAGAGCGGGGACCATGGCGCCGGCCAACCGTTCCCCGCTCCGGAACAGATCCGGTTCCACTGTGCGGTAGTGATACCCCAACAGCGTCACGGCGGTGATCGCCGCCGTAAGCAGCACCACCAGCATGATGTTCAGCGGCACCTTGACGCGGTAACTCAGACGTTCAAACACCGTGCTCTCTGCCCTGTCACCCGCCCGACGCGTCGTCCCGTGACACCTGCCTGCTCAGCTCCCTGATTCCGTCGAACCACGCGTCGTCACCATCGACAAAACCATCAAGGTTGAGCGCCTCCAGCAGATCCTGCCCCTGGGGATGGTCGGTCATGTCCCGCAGGGCGCCGCGGAACCGCGTGCGCATCTCGTCGTCGGCCGCCCGCGTTGCCACCAGAGGCGGAAACCCGAAATCAGGGGATTTCTCGATCACCCGGGTCCGCTCGGTCAGCCCGGAGCCCCGTTTCTTCAGCGTCTCCCAGACGTAGCCATCCACCGCGCCGGCATCGGCCAGCCCCTCCGCCACGGCCTCAACCACGTTGCG
>SLLM01000204.1 GCA_007134055.1 Ectothiorhodospiraceae bacterium
GCGGTTGGCCTGGAGGACACCGAATCCGCCGAAGGCATGCGCCTTGGAGTGCTCTCCCTCTTTCCGGCAGCGCTGGCCCTGATTCTCTGCTTCATGTACAAGCGGCCGCTCCCCGCCATCTGGGCCGGAGCGCTGCTCGGTTTCCTGCTCTGGCTGGTGCAGCCCGCTGCGAGCATATCGAATCTTCTGGGATGGCTACCCTACGCCACTCTGTTCGGGCTTCTTGGCCTGATCGCGACATTCGGGCTCATGCTTGGCCTGTGGCGAATCAATGGCGCGGCACTCGCGTTCGTGGAACGGATCAGTCGGCGTTTCGTGCGTGGACCGCGCTCCGCGAAGGTGATGGCCTGGGTACTCGGAGTGCTCTTCTTTCAGGGTGGAGCGTTCAGTGCGATTCTGGTCGGCGGCGTGATCAAACCGCTGGCAGATCGGCATCGGGTCAGCCACGAAGAGCTGGCCTATGTGATCGACGCGACCGCTTCGCCGATTTCCCTGCTCATCCCCCTCAATGCCTGGCCGTTCTATGTGCAGGGACTGTTCGCGGTCTCCGGTGTCGCCTTTCTCGCCACGGCGTATGACCGGGTGATCTTCTACCTGCAGACGGTGCCGCTGTTCTTCTTCGCGATGCTTTCCGTATTCTTCACGTTCCTGCTCGCCGTGGACCGGCTGCCGTTCATGGGCAGTCGCTTTCGTCGGGCAATAAGGCGCTCGCGCGAGGAGGGTCGCCTGGACGCGCCCGGCGCACAACCGCTGTCCGCCCCGATGCTCGAGTTCTCCGCGATTGCCCCGGGCTATACGCCACGTCCCGGGGAATTCTTCCTGGCGATCGCCGGGATACTGCTCGCCTTCCTGCTGGCGTTCCTGGTCCTGGGGCCGGCGTGGGCCTTCGTGCTCATGCCGCTGGGTCTCGTTCCGGCGATGCTCACATCCGTGCTGCGCGGATTGTCCTGGAACACACTCGGGCGCAGCATGGGCTACGGGGCCACCTCCGTCGTTCCCGTCTGCCTGCTGCTGGTGGCTGCCGTGTTGCTGGGCAGTCTCAGTGGCGAGCTGGGCGCCGGCAACTTTGTCGGTCGCCAGCTAGGTGGCACGATACCGCCGATCCTGCTTCCCGCGACGCTCTTTCTCCTGAGCGCGAGCCTTGCCTTCGGTACCGGCAGCAGTTGGGGCACCTTTGCTCTCGTGCTGCCCTTTGCCATGCCCCTGGCATGGGCGGTGGCGGTGGTGACGGAAGTCTCCCTACCATACTTCTTCCTCATGCTGTGCCTGGCGGCCTCGGTCAACGGCAGTGTGTTCGGCGATCAGTGTTCGCCGCTGTCGGATACCACCATAATCAGCAGCGCGGCTTCCGGATGTGACGTTATGGACCACGTTCGCACCCAGTGGATACCCTCCATATACGCAGCGGCATTCGCGCTGACTGCCTGGACCGTGCTGGCGGTGATCGCCTGGTAGGGCAGGGCAGTCGCGAGCCACGGGCCGTTGCGAAATTGCATCCACGGGGGAAGTGAAACGTGGCATTCTATGCAGGTGGCTGGTTTCGGTGGCGGGTGCACGACGTCTATCCCTTGCTCATGGCATTATTCCGACAACTATCGACTGCAGGCCTGCTCCTCGGCACTCTGTTCTTCGCCTTCTCACTGACTCCGAGCCTTCTTCCCAGACCGTTCGTCGTCCAGGGGATCATCTCCGGCCTGTCGTTCACCGCAGGCTACGGCCTGGGATACGCCGGCTACTGGCTCTGGGCGTACCTGGAGTTCCCGTTCCCGGGCCCCAGACTGGAGCGCGCCGTCAAGATCGCTGCCACCGCTGTCTGCGTACTGGTGGCCACGGTGTTCCTGCGGCAGGCCTGGGAATGGCAGAATTCCGTACGGGTGCTGATGGAGCTCGAAGAGGTCAGCGGGATCCGGCCGTTCTCCATCGCGCTGATCGCGCTGGCGGTGTTCGGCATCCTGCTATTCCTGGTTCGGCTCTTTCACTGGACATTCCTGTTCCTGCGACGGCGGCTGCAACCCTTTCTGCCGCGACGTGTCTCCAACGTCATGGGGATTGTCGCCGCGCTCGGGCTGTTCTGGGCGCTCGTTGACGGCGTCATCTTCACACTCGGGCTTCGGGCCGCGGACAACTCCTACCAGCAGCTCGACGTCCTTATTCAGGATGACCTTGAACCACCGGCGGATCCGATGAAGACCGGCAGTGCGGAGTCGCTGGTGACCTGGGAAGGGCTCGGCGGCCGCGGACGCAGATTCGTGACCTCCGGCCCCACCGGGGAAGACCTGAGCGAGTTTCACGGTACCGCGCTTCCCGACCCCATCCGGGTATATGTCGGGCTCAATGCGGCGGACACTCCTGAAGAGCGGGCCCAACTGGCGCTGGCGGAACTCAGGCGCGTCAACGCCTTTGATCGCTCGGTGCTTCTCATTGCCACGCCCACCGGCCGGGGCTGGGTGGATCCCGCGGCACAGGATACGGTGGAGTACCTGCATCGGGGCGATGTCGCGACGGTCACGGCCCAGTACTCCTACCTGCCGAGTCCACTGTCCCTGCTGCTCGAGGGCGAATACGGGGTTGATACGGCCCGTGCATTGTTCGAGGCGGTCTACGAGCACTGGACGCAGCTGCCCGTTAACGAACGGCCGCGTCTCTACCTGCACGGACTGAGTCTCGGTGCGATGAACTCCGATCTTTCCTTCGATTTCTATGACATCATCGAGGATCCGTTTCATGGCGCACTGTGGAGTGGCCCGCCATTCCGCAGCCGGACCTGGCGCACTGTCACGAACAGTCGCACGCCTGACTCACCGGCGTGGTTGCCGAGGTTCCGGGACGGCTCCGTGGTGCGTTTCATGAATCAGCACGTGGGTCTGGAAGAGCAGGGAGAAAAATGGGGAGCGTTCCGCATCGCCTTTCTGCAGTATGCCAGTGATCCGGTGACGTTCTTCAGCCCCCAGACGCTATGGCGCGAACCGCAGTGGATGCGTGAGCCCAGGGGGCCGGACGTTTCTCCCGATCTGACCTGGTATCCCATTGTCACGACCCTGCAGCTCTTCGCCGATATCGCTGTGGGCGGCGCCCCCCCGGGGTACGGTCACGAGTTTGCCGCCGAACACTACATTGATGCCTGGCGCGCCCTGACGGAGCCGGAGGGCTGGCCGGACGCGGAAATCGAACGCTTGAAGGCCAGGTTCGCAGCGGAGGAGTGACTTCGGCGGGCCATCTCCATTGCCACGTTCAGGCCAGTAAACGCAAGCTGACAGGAATGGTTACGCCTTTCGGGTGACCAGTTGAGGCTCCGGGCGTACTGCAGCCAGGCATCGAAGAACTCCCGCCTTGTCATCGTCACGCTCCCCATTATGACGTTTCCTGCCTGGACATTCTGAATGACCCCGGGAACATCCCCAATTGGGGCGGTCCCCGACCCGGTCGGGGTTGCGACCAATGGTGGACTGCTATTCTTGTCGCAGGTACCGGCGTCTTGATCGGAGCGCTTGTATGGGAAACAGGGGCGAGCCAACGATATTCGTGATCGATGCCAGCCTATCCGCGGTTGAGTCGCTGGAGAACGTGTTTTCCTCCATCGGTCTGCATGCCGAATACTTCACCACGGTTGGCGCGTGTTTGCGGCAGCTGGCGCCGGATAGTCGGGGTTGCCTGGTCGGCGACACGGCCACACCCGGATGCCTGGACTTGACCCTGTCCCGTCGCCTTGACCGACTCGGAATCGATCTGCCAGTCATCTACCTTTCGGATGATGACCGGGTGGCCACTGCAGTGGCCGTGCTCAAGGCAGGTGCAGCGGAGTTTCTGCGCAAGCCGGTGCACGATCAAGACCTGGTGGATGCCGTACAGCAGGCCGTGCTTGCCAACCAGCGGGCGGCAGAATACCGGCATCAGCAGGCGTTGGTCTGGCGACGGTTCTCGGCCCTCACGCCGAGGGAGTGGGAGGTGCTTCCCCAGGTGGTACGGGGCCAATCCAATCGCCAGATTGGCACTTCACTCGGAGTCAGCGGGAAGACCATCGAAGTGCATCGCCGGCACATTCTGCGCAAGACCGGTGCCGGCAACCTGGCAGAACTGATCCGCATTGCCCTTGCCGTGGAGCTGCTGGACCGTGTGGAATCGGAACACCCCCCGGATCTTCGCTGTTACCGCTACAGGCCTAGTGCCGGCCCACGGAGGGCAAGCTAAAGCGGAAGCATGTACCGGAAGAGTCGGAGTGTTCCAGCCATAGGCGGCCGCCGTGTGCCTCCACGATGCTGCTGCTGATCGGTAGCCCCAAACCCATGCCCTGCTGCTTGGTGGTGACGAAAGGCTGAAACAACTGCTCCCTGACCGTACCGTCCAGGCCCCGACCATTGTCCTGAACCGAGACGATCACCCCGGCTACGGCATCCCGCGTGGCGTGAATGATGAGCTGCCGATTGCCGGGCGCATTGCCGGACACCGCGTCGATCCCGTTGCGTATCAGGTTCAGCAGCACCTGCTGGAGCTGTACGCCATCGACACTGACCGGCGGGATCTGCGGATCCGTAATCAGTTCGGTCGAGACCCGGTGCTCCCGCCGATCCATGGCCGTAAACTGTATCGCCTCGGCAATCAGTCTGTTGAGGTCATGCTCCTGTCGCCGGGGTGTTTGGTGGCGGGTGAATCCACCCAGCCTGCGGATGATCTCCCCGGCGTGCTGGCCCTGCTCCACGATCTGGCCGAGGACATCGAGCAGGGCGGCAGAGGCCTGCGGCTCCTTTCGTAACATACTCAGACCGGCTTCACCGTAGTTGATGATCGCAGTCAACGGTTGGTTGAGCTCGTGGGCGAGTCCGGCGGCCATTTCGCCAGCGAGGGTTAGGCGCCCCATGTGTGTCAGAGTGGTCTGCAGCTGCCTCCATTCCTCTTCTCTGCGGCGGTGGTCGGTGATGTCCATCAACACGTTTACGGCGGCCACCACCTTGCCTTCGCCGTTGATCACCGGGTTCGCATGGGCAAGGGCCGTTCGCCGTCCGCCGTCTGGACGCTCGATAACGATTTCCTGCCCGTTGTACTCGCTGGCGTTACGCAGTGCGAGAGCCATCCAGCATTGGTCGTGACGGATGGGGGCGCCGTCGGGGGCAAAGAGTCGGAACGAGCCACAATAGCGATCGCTTGCGCAGTTCAGGCGCGGTTCCCTGCCCCACAGTTCCACCGCCCGGGGATTGAAGTAGGTAATCAAGCCCGCCGCATCACACGTATAGGCGCCGGCAGGCAGGCGTTCGAGAAGCTGGCGGCAGGAGGGAATATCGCCCGCTGCCGTACCGGCTGGATTGATATCGATTCCGGAAACCATCACGGGCTCTCACCCTGGTCGGAGGGTGCCTTCGGTATAGCAGGTCCGGCGAAACAATGAAACGACACCAGGACCATGGCCGGCTACATGCCCCAGCATGATGACTGTTCCCGTTACAACTTCAATCAGGGCAAACCGGGAGGGTCCCGTGGATTCTCCCCATATCGGAGAGTCAGGGTGAGTCGTATCGTCATACCGACCTGCCGGGACACTGACCGGCAGAGCTTGATCGAACCGCACCGGATTCAGGCGCGAGCGATCTGTCCGACCCAACGAAGCACATGTACGGAGGTAAACGCATGACTCAGGCTCAGCGGCCGACCGCAACCGATGCTGGCACCACGGCAGACCTGCCCTCGTGGAGCGAGAACTGGCGTGTAACCCTGGAAGGTGCGGAGCAACGCATGAAGCACGTCCAGCGCGCGGGCCAGGAACTGCAGGAAGCACTACAGGAGGTCACGATCGCACAGCTGGAAGATGTGTTCCGGACCATGGGCAGGATGAACAGCCTGCTTGACGGGAGCAGGGAAGGTGATCGGCCGCCCTCGCTTCTCGCGGCACAACCGGAAGCCCTGATCTGTTTCATGGACCTTACCCAGGCGAGTAACCGGCGCATGATGGAGCTGGCTGAGCGCTGGCGCACCTGTTCCATGAGCATCATGCAGGCGGTAC
>SLLM01000374.1 GCA_007134055.1 Ectothiorhodospiraceae bacterium
CCTGCGCTTCCACGCCCAGACGGCGTCGGCGACGCTGACCAAGCCCCAGTACAAGATCAACGTGGTGCGCACCGCCTTCCAGGCGCTGTCCGCGGTCCTCGGCGGCGCCCAGTCCCTGCACACCAACGGCATGGACGAAGCCTTCGCCATTCCCACCGAGGAGGCGATGAAGATCGCCCTGCGCACGCAGCAGATCATCGCCCACGAGACCAACGTGCCCCAGGTCATCGATCCCATGGGCGGCTCCTACTACCTGGAGCGGCTCACCGACCAGATGGAGGAAGAGGTATACCGCACCCTGGACAAGGTCGAGGAGATGGGCGGCTGCATCAAGGCCATCGAGGACGGCTGGTTCCAGCGCGAGATCGCCGACTCCGCCTACGATTTCGCCCTGCGCAAGGCGAGCGGTGATCGGCCCGTGATTGGCGTCAACTGTTACCAGGAAGGGGAAGAGCAGGTGGACATCGAGGTCCATCCCCACGACCCGGAAACCGAGCGACGGCAGGTCGATCGCCTGCAGCGGGTCCGCAGGGAACGCAACAATGCCCGCGTGGATGAACTGCTCGGCGAACTGCAGCGGGTGGCCCGGAACGACTCCGAGAACATCATGCCCGTCACCATACAGCTGGTGAAGGAAGGTGCGTCCATGGGCGAGATCGTGGAACAACTACGGGAGCTGTGGGGCACCTACCGGGAGACGCCCGTGATCTGACAGCCTCGGACCTGTCTGTCGGTGCTCGCGCTCCGCGGGGCGCCCACAGACAGGTCCACTGAGATACCAATCCCGTCTAAGCAAATCCCCATTTGTTCTTTTCCGTTTACCCGCACGCCTGCTACCGTACCCTGTTACCACAGGACCGAGGCACGATGATGACAGACTACAACCCACACTGCTGCAACGGCCCCGACGGGTTCCCCGCTGCGGACTACCAGGAACTGCACTGCAGTCGGGGCGTGGACCGTCGCACCGTCCTCAAGGGTATGGCCGCCCTGGCCGGGCTGGGGATGCTGCCCGCATGGTCCGGTCTGGCGCGGGCGGACACTCGCCGCGTGCGGCTCGCCTTCTGCAGCCAGCTGCTGTGCGTGGTCCCCTACGAAGCCACCCGCGCTGCCGGTTTCTTCGCCGAAGAGGGGCTGGATGTCGAACTGGTCTACACCCGCGGCGGCGGGGCCGCACTGCAGGCCCTCAACGGCGGCGCCGTGGACTATGCGGCGACATCCTTTGACGCGGCTCTGAACGCCTATGCCAACGGAGCGCAGATCAAACGGTTCGCCACCACTGGCCGTCTGCCGCTGTTCGCCCTGGCCTCCTCGCCGCGCAACGCCGACGAGATCCGCGCCGTGGAGGATCTGCGCGGCACGACCATCGGCGTTGCCGCACTCGGCACCGCCGACCATGCCCTGGCACTGTTCCTGCTCAAGCAGGCCGGAGTCCCCGCCGACGAAGTGGAGTTCGCCACTCTGGGCACCAACCTGTACCACGCCCTGCGCCTCGGCCAGGTGGATGCCGGCATGGTGCAGGAACCCAGCCTGTCCATGCTCACCGAGCAGGGTGCGAACATGCTGATGAACGGTATGGACCTGGAGGACGCCGAACGCTACCTGGGCGGCGCCTACGAGTTCATGGGTGTCTCGGTGCGCAGCGACGAGATCGAAGAGCGGCGCGAGGAAATGCAGGCCCTGGGAAGGGCACTGCGCAAGGGGCTGCTGTTCACGCGGGAGGCGGATGTCCAGGATCTGGTGGATGCGCTGCCGCAGGAACTGGTGGCGGGAGGCGACATCGAGCGGCTCAAGGGAGCCCTGGAGCGCTACCGCACCTCGCTCTACCCCATTGAAGTGACCATCGACCCCGACGCGGCGGAGCGCGTGATCCGTTCCCAGCTGGACGCGGAGATACTGGAGCGGCGCATCGAACTCGACGAGATCATGGACAGGACCGTTCTGGGTTCCTGATGCTGACGATTGAGCAACTCTCCCTGGCGTTCGGCCGCAACGAGCCGGTCCTCGAGGACGTAGACCTGACTCTGGAACCGGGCCGCTTCATGAGCCTGATCGGGCCGTCGGGATGCGGCAAGAGCACCCTGTTGCGGGCCGTTACCGGCCTGCAGCGGCCAAGCAGCGGGCGGGTGCATCTGAACGTGGAGCGCAAGCATGTGGCGTTCCTGTTCCAGGATGACGCCCTGCTGCCGTGGCGCAGCGCCCGGGACAACGTGGCGCTGGGACTCCGCAACCAGGGCCGGAGCAAGCGCGCGGCGCGTGCCATCGCCGACGAGTGGCTTGCGGCCGTGGGGCTTGATGGCTTCGGTGACCGCTGGCCGCGACAGCTCTCCGGGGGTCAGCGGAAGCGTGTCGCCATCGCCCAGTGCCTCGCCCTGCAACCGCGTCTACTGCTCATGGACGAACCCTTTGCCTCCCTGGATGCAATCGTCCGCCACTACCTGACCTCCGATCTCCTGAACTGGGTGGAACGCGAGCGGCTCACCGTGCTCATGGTCACCCACGACCTGGAAGAGGCCATTGCCCTGTCGGACCAGGTAGTCCTTCTGGGCAACGGCCCGCGCGCGCACATCAAGGGTCGGTTCGACGTACCCCTGGAACGCCCCAGGGACCTGGTGCAGGTCCGTACGGATCCGCGGTTCACAGCCCTCGCCCAGCAACTCTGGCGTGCCCTGTCCGAGGAGGTCGCACCCCTCGCCAGCGGTATCGGACGCCCCGCACTCAAGGTGGTGAACGAATGACCCGCCTGCTGACCGGTGTCTACCTGCGCAGGACCATTGCCCTGGTCATTTTCCTGGGGGGATGGGAACTGCTCTCCCGCAACGGCTACATCGATCCGTTCTACCTGCCACCACCGTCCGCGATCTGGGGATGGGTCCAGGGGCAGTTCGCTACCGGCGCAATCTTCCCCCACATGCAGGCCACCTTCGGCGCTGCCCTAATCGGACTGGCGCTGGGCATCATTGCCGGCATCATGCTCGGATTCACAGCCGCCCTGATGCCCTATCTGGCGGAGCTGCTCGAACCGGTGATGGCGATGCTCAACGCGATTCCGCGCGTGATCCTCGCTCCCCTGTTCATCATCTGGCTTGGCATCGACCTGAGCTCGAAGGTGGCTCTGTCCTTCATCCTGGTGGTAGTACTCACCTTCTTCGCGGTCTACAACGGCATCAAGGACGTGGACTACCGCCTCGTCGAGCGGGTCCGGACCCTGGGCGGGGGACCACTGGTGCTGATCCGCGAGGTCTATGTTCCCTCGGTCGTTGCCTGGGTCATGGGCAACCTCAAGGTGGCAGTCGGCTTCGCGTTCACCGGCGCCGTGGTCGGCGAGTTCGTCGCCTCCGCCCGCGGGCTGGGCTACCTGCTTTCCTATGCCCAGAGCACGTACAACGCCACCATGACCATGGCACTGATCTTCCTCATCATGGTTTTCGTGATGATTCTGTTCACACTCGCCGGTCTTCTTGAACGGCATCTGTTGCGCTGGAAGTACGCCTGAAGTCCGTGTCCGCCATCCCCGATCACCACAGGAATCCTGTCCAGCCCACGGTTTCCGGGTGCTTCGACCGCGGACGGGCCCGCATGCGGCAGGAACTCGTCGGCCACCTCGGCACCCCGGTCCAGGACAGCCACGGGCGCACTGCCCGCTTCAGCATCCTGGTGGAAGGCGGGACGGTAACCGGGCTGGGTTTCCGTGCCAGCACCTGTATCACACTGGTGGCCTATTGCGAACGGCTCTGCGAGATCGCCAGCGGCCGTGATGCAGCCAGTATCCTGCGTATGCGGCCCGCGGACGTGGTCGCAGCGCTTCCCGGCGTGCCGGCAGCCAGGCATGACCAGGCCGTATTGGCCCTGCGCGCGCTGCACGGCGCCCTTGCCGACTGCCTCTCAGCCGATCCGCGTCCTGCACCAACCATTACAAGAGGAGCACCACCGTGAAAGTTGCGTACATTTTCGCCACTCAGCGACACAATGTTTCCTATGTACTCGCGAAAATGATCCTGCCCCAGCTCGAGGAAGACCGTCATGGCGTCGATGTGGTGGGAATGTTCTTCTTCGAGGACAACAACTACGTCCTCGTCGATGGCAATCCCATCGGCGAGCGTCTTGTCCAGGTAGCACGTCGCAAGGGGATTGCACTGATGGGTTGCGACCAGTGCTGCTATGAGCGGGAGATCGCCGATCGCCTGTTCGAGGGTGTGCCCATCGGCTGCTTTCCCGACCTGTACGGGGCGCTTTCGGGCAACATGCCGGACCAGGTAATCACCCTCTAGGCCACAGCCACCCGGGGATCCACCGTGTGTCACCATCGGGGACCCTCTGCGCAACCGCGACCGGCAGACGTATCATGGGCATGATCGATCGAATCATGTTGCGACGCAGCATATTCGGTGGTATGTTGCGACGCAACAGAGCCCGTGCTCTGTAATCCGGAAACATACAGAGGATCCGACTATGTACGACACCTTTTTCAGCAACACCGGCACCGAGTTCCAGCAGCTGTTCGCACCGTTCCAGAAGCTCAACGGCCTGGTGGTCGATCAGATCGCAAAGGTTACCGAGTTCCAGCTTACCGCCGCCAGAAGCTACACTGACATGGGCATGGAGCAGCTTCGCGCGGTCGCCGGGATCCAGGACACTGGCAGCCTCCAGGCTTTCGTGGAGCAACAGGGCAAGGTCGTGCAGACCCTGAACGAGAAACTCAGGGACGACACCACCACCATCGCCGCCCTCGGCAAGGACTTCACCGCCGAGCTGCAGAAACTCGCCCAGGAAAGCGTGGCCGGCGCTTCCAAGGCATCCCGCGCCGCCTAGCCGGGCTCTGCCCACCCGCCCCCTTCGCGAGCCGCTTCCGGTCCGCGCGGGGGCATGTCCTCGCGACCTTTCTCCGGAAACTGCGATCCAGCGCACGGAGTGAGTGTGACCCAGCGCACTGGCAGCGGCCCCGGGAGCAGGATATGCTGCCTTCGGGAATTCGCTCCCGAGGCCATTCGAGAGGTCGCACATCATGATGCATGCGTTCCTGGTACAGGCGGAGCAGGCGATGCGGGCTTACGGCCGCTTCCACGGTCGCCTGGGCTCACTCTACGTCGAACAGATTGCGCTGATTGGCCGCCTGCAACTACAGGCGTACGGGGACTGGCTGCACCTCGGCCTCGACCACGTCCGCACACTGCAGGCCGACTACGTGACCGACCTCCGCTCCCCGCAACAGGCCACGGGACGCGGGGATGGGGACACGGTCACCGAGCCCTCCGGGCGCGCCAACGTCATCTGCTTCGCTGAAGCCCTCCGGCGCTCCGGGGCGTCCGTCAGCTAACCGGTTCCGCCGTCACGTACTTCCCCCGCCCGGGTCTTCACCTGTGGGTTCAGCCCTCCCGGTTGTCCCCCGGCACCCATAACACATCACCCTCCCCCTGGCTATTGCTCCAGCGTGCGGCAACGAACAGATAGTCCGAGAGCCGGTTCATGTATTGCAGGGTCGGCGGATTGATCGATTCTTCCGCCGCCAGGGCGGCAATGTCCCTCTCCGCGCGGCGGGCCACGGTCCGCGCCAGGTGCAGATAGGCTGCGACTGCACTCCCCCCAGGCAAAACGAAAGAACGCAGCGTCGGCAGATTCTCGTTCATGCGGTCGATACCGGCCTCCAGCCACTTCACCTGGGCTTCCGAGACCCGCAGGGGCGGATAGGGGGGATCATCCACCTCCGGCGTGCATAGATCCGCCCCGAGATCGAAGAGATCGTTCTGAATTCTGGCAAGATCGCCATCCAGTTCGTCCGGGGCGTGCAGTCGAACAAGCCCCAGGACCGCGTTGGTTTCATCCACGCAGCCGTAAGCCGTCACTCGCAGGCCGTGTTTCGCGACCCGGGAACCGTCCCCCAGGCCGGTGCTGCCCTTGTCCCCGGTACGGGTGTAGATTCGAGTCAGCTTGACCATGTTTCAGGCACTCTCGTCGCGATGACCGGGGCCATACCGCTGTTGCAGCC
>SLLM01000396.1 GCA_007134055.1 Ectothiorhodospiraceae bacterium
AAAAACAGCAGTCCGGCATCGGCGGATCCGAGGAAGACCTGGCTCCGCAGGTTACCGGGAAAGGCTGTGCGGGCGGCGGGAGAGAGGGGATTGGGCCCCGATGACCACGGATGCTGCCGGATCGGCCCGGCAGACACGGGGCCACGCGGTGGCCGGTCAGTCGCCCCCCCAGATGTTCGGTATCATGCTGCTGGCATAACCCGAGACAAAATCCTGCGGCGTGGCCGCCTCCAGCGAGTACACACGCCGGCGGATGCGACCGATATTCCCGCCGTAGACGTGAATGCTGACCGATACCCGGTCGTCATGGGCATTCGAAACCTTGTGTACATCGCCGATCCGCGGCGATACCCGGCCCACGTCGCCGGGCCACAGGGCTACCGTCTCCCCTTGCTCCAGTGCGCCGTCGACCGACCGGAAACGCTGTTCCACTTCGCCACCCCGCAGCATCCCGATCAGACCCCACACGGTGTGGTCGTGTACCGGGGTGGCCTGGTCCGGCCCCCAGACAAAACTGACTACGGAAAAGCGCTCCTGGGGATCGCAGTGGAGCAGGTACTGCTGGTAGTGTTCCGGGTGAGGTTCGGCACAGAAGGCCGGAAGCCAGTCGTCGTGGCCAATCAACTGCCGCAGGTAGCCTTCGACGCCGTCAAGCATTGCTGCCTCGTTGCCGCCATGATCGTCCGCCAGGTCCGTCACGCGGCGCACAAAATCCCGTAGCCGCACGAGATTCGGCCGGGTTTCGTTCATCTCTGGCTCCTCCGGTTGAGAACAACCCTATCCGGCATGATCACACCCCATGGTGCCGGATTTCCCGGCACCGGCCAAATGTGGCGACAGCAGCATGGCTGCAGGCACCAGCCGTTGCCTGCGAGCCGCGCCTTGCCCCCGGACACGCTGCAAAGGCGGAGCACCATGGGAACGGATCAGCGCTTGCTCAACGTCCCGCCCCAGGGGGTAGCGCCCAGGTAACGCAGATGGCTGGCACAGCCCGCGACACAGTCCGAGGCTCCGAACCCGGCGATGGGCACCGTGCCGCCGGTATCGCGGTTCACACTGCATTCCGGGGCAATCCATATCTCCACGTCCAGCACCTGGACTTCCGGCTGGCTCAACAGGTAATCGATGTGCCAGCGCAACCGCTTGTCGCGACGCAGGTGTCGTTGCAGGCGTGCCCGTGGATTCCGCCTGGCACTGCCCGTATAGACGTACAAGCCCGGTCCGAGAAGGTGCCGGCCCAGAGCGCCGACGTGCAGCTGAAGCGCCCGTTCCACCCAGATCAGCAAGCGGTAGGTCAGGGGTTTGTTGCTGCGCATGGTGTCTCGGCCCTGCCCCGTCGCGCCACGTCGCCAATCGGATGCGGCATTCTGCGATGTGTGTCCGGAATCACGAACCTTTCAGGACGTATGGTCAGGTCTCGGTGGTTTCTGCACCGCTGTGGCAGGCCGCACGGCAACGCAGGGACCTGACCATACGTCCTGAAAGGTTCGTGGTAGAACCATGCCATTGATTTCCTGCTTCAGGAAATTGCCAGGCATGGACGCATCCCTGGAACGAGGTCCGGGAGGAAACGGGCAAACAATGAACAGGGCAGGTCGACCGGGACCGGAAACACTCCACCACCCGGGCGCACGCGTTGTCTCAGGCAGCGGGGAAGGCGTCGCCGGCGCGGTGCGCAAGGTGGTGGTCATAAACGGCAAGGGGGGCTGCGGCAAGACCACCGTCTCGACCAACCTGGCCGTCCACTACGCCCACAGGGGGTTTCGCCCCGCCCTGTTCGACCATGATCCGCAGACATCCACCATGCGCTGGCTGAAGGGCCGGGACACTTCCCTGCCACCCATCCACGGCGTAGCAGTGCAATCCCGACAGAAAAACGGAGTCACCCGCAGCTGGCACCTGCGCGTACCGCCGGAAACCCGGCGCATCATCAGCGACACGCCGGCGGGACTCGCCGGCATCAACATCGCCGAGCACGTCCGCAGCGCGGATTGCATCCTGATTCCGGTCCTCCCCTCGTCCATTGACATCGAGGCCGGAGCGGATTTCATCCGTGACCTCCTGCTCGTGGGGCGGGTGCGGGAGGCGGGCATCCACGTCGGCATCATCGCCAACCGTATCAAGGAGCACACCGTCGCGCTGCAGGGTCTGGAGCGATTTCTGCGCAGCCTCCGCATCCCGGTGGTTGCGCGTTTCCGGGATACCCAGAGCTACGTAAACGCGGCGGAACGGGGACTGAGCATCTCGGAGTTGCGGCACGGCCACCGCGTCCGCCGGGAAGCTGCGCAGTGGGATCAGTTGCTCAACTGGATCGAAACCCACAGTATCTCCCGGGGTGTCGCTCGCAGCGGCTGCGGGTAAACCAGCCGCATCCCCGTTCCAGCCCCGCCTCCAGGGAACTAGCCTTTCCCGGTGTTGTCTGCGCAAGACCCCGACGGAGCGGTTCCAGCCCCACGGAAGGCAGGAAACGGAGGCGGCCGCCGCGGTACCCGGGAACGGCTCTGTGTCGTCGCAGGAGGACGGCAATCCGGCATGGAATGGTTGATGACACAGGAACCACTGGTGCGGATTGTCGCTTTCGCCGGCGTATTCCTAGCAATGGCGGCCTGGGAGCTGGCAGCGCCGAGGCGCACGCCGAGTTGCCCCATGGGCTATCGATGGGGGAACAACCTCGGCGTAGTCGTCCTGAACACGCTGCTCCTGCGGTTGGTCTTCCCCATGGCAGCAGTCGGCATCGCGGTGTACGTCGAAACCAGTGGCTGGGGATTGTTCCAGATGCTGGCCCTACCACAATGGCTCGCGATCGTGCTGGCCGTGGTCGTGCTGGATTTCAGCATCTGGACACAGCATGTGCTGTTCCACGCCGTGCCGGCCCTGTGGCGCTTGCACCGCATGCACCACACCGATCTGGACTTCGATGTCACCACCGGACTGCGGTTTCATCCCATGGAGATTCTGCTTTCCATGCTCATCAAGGGGGCCGTCATCGTCGTACTCGGCGCGCCCGCGGTGGCCGTCCTGCTGTTCGAAGTCCTCCTGAACGCAACCTCCATGTTCAACCACGGAAACATCCGCATTCCTGCTCGTGTGGACCGGGCCCTGCGCATGCTGGTGGTTACGCCGGACATGCACCGGGTGCACCATTCCTGGCACCCGAACGAGACCAATTCCAATTTCGGTTTCAGCTTTCCCTGGTGGGACCGACTGCTGGGCACGTACCGGGCGCAGCCGCGGGACGGTCACGAGAACATGACCATTGGCATAAATCTGTTCAGGAAGCACGGGGATCTGCGTCTGGACCAGCTCCTGCTGCAGCCCTTCCGCGGCCCGAACCACAGTTACCCGATCAACGCCCGTTCCGAGAACAGGGAACCTGACGGTTAGTCCCGGGGGCGTTCGGCTTTGCCGCGGTCATTTCACCGACCGGCCACCGTTGAGGGGGATGGTGGCAGCGGTGATGTAGGGGTTGTCCATCAGGTAGGCAACGGTCTGGTAGATCACATCGAAGCCGGGCACGATTCCCAGCACCGATTTCCGGATCACACGCTCGCGGTAGTCTTCATCATCCCCGTCGTTGAATGCCAGCAGCGCCGGGGCAATCGTGTTCACCTTGATCTGCGGCGCGTACATCGCTGCGAACGAGCGGGTGAGATTGTCAAGGCCGGCCTTCGTGGCCACGTACGCGGCATGGTTCGCCGAACCCTTGCGCACTGCGTCGTCGGTCAGATGGATGATATCGGCAGTCTCACCGGCGGCCAGCAGGAGATCCCGGCACCCCTTGTTGATCAGGTAGGGCGCCTGCATGTGCACGTGAAACAAGGCAAGAAACCGCTCCGCCGCCTCCTCGCCTTCGGCATCCGCGGTCCACGTGGAGGCATTGTGAATGATCGCCCGCAGGCTTCCCACGCGCTCCCGGAGTGCGTCGATGAACTGCAGGATCGCCGCAGAATCGCTGAAATCCGCCTGTATGCATACGGCTCCCGCCGCACTCAACTCCCGGATGACCGGCTGCTCCCGTCGGTAGGTGACCACCACCGGCCGGCCCTCACCCATGAATCGGCGAGCCAGGTGCAGGCCGGCACGCTGTCCGCCTCCGGTAATCAGCACGGGACTGTCGTTCATGACCCCTCAGATGGTTACCCTGGCATCCGCGCATTCCACCCTGTTGCGCCCACACTGTTTCGCCGTGTAGAGGGCGCGGTCCGCGCGTCGCACCAGGTCGAACTGGGTGATTTCAGTGTGCCCCTCGTCCATGAAGGCCGCGATACCGATGGACGCGGTGACCCGGAAAACGGCATTGTCAGGGCTCGTGTACTCCACCGCTGCAATCGCCCTTCGCAACCGCTCGAAGATACCCTGCGCCGTGGCGAGCCTGGTGCAGGGGAGCAGGACAATGAACTCCTCTCCCCCATACCGCACCACCAGATCGCTGTCCCGGGTATGCCGTCGCAGGGTCTGCCCCACGGTGGTAAGGACGACATCTCCGGTATCGTGGCCGTAGGCATCGTTGACTTCCTTGAAATGATCCAGATCCAGGAAGCCGAGAACCAAGGGCTGCCCCTCCTGCGCTGCTACCGCGATCTCCCGTTCCAGGTGTTCGTCAAAAAACAACCGGTTGTGAAGCCCGGTCAACGCATCCCGGGTCGCCTTTTCCCGCCAGCGCTGCGAGGAGCGCTCCATCTCGGTTACGCGGCGCTGTTGCTCGGCTGCCTGCTGAAGGAGCTTGAGATTGCGCATTGCCAGGAGTTCGCGGGCCTGGTCGAGAACCGCGGCTGCCTGCTCCGGGCTGATCAGGCGCGCCTCGAATACCTGTTCAACCAACGGCAGCGCCTCGGTGACGTCGTCCAGGGCCGCCCGCAGCATGTCCGCCTCCACGCCGAGCCACTGACGGGCAAAACCGGCAACCACCGCCGTATCCATCTCCCGGCGGGAGGAAACGAACAGGTCCGCCAGGCGGCCCGAGATGGCCACCACGCTCAGGAACTGGCGCTGCTCCTCCAACGCCGTCACCGACTGTGGCTCATGCGCGGCCGTAGGTGCCATTACCAGCGGTTCCGGAAACCCCCACCGCTCCATCAGCCAGGTGCCGACCTCACCATGGTCCGTTGCCAGCGCTTCGCGTTCGATCAGAACCAGATCATCATGCGTAGCGGCCCGCGCGATCAGGGACGGATAGGTATCGGGGAGCGCTGCGTTCAGCGCCAGCACACCGAGGTCCTGCAGCATGGCCGCAAGGAACAGCTCCTCGCGCCGCGGGACCCGTAACATCTGGGCCAGGATGCGCGCCGCGGTTCCCGCAATCAGCGCCCGCCGCCAGACACGATCGATGGCCTCGGAGTGCTCCCCGGCCTGGCGCATCGAATCGCCGAGGGAAAAACTCAGCGCCAGCGTAAGGGTGGCATTGAGCCCGAGTGCAAGAACGGCCTGTTGCAGGTTCCTGCAGCGGTTCTGCAGGGCATAGAGCGGCGAGTTGCTGACGCGCAGGACGCGGGTGGCAAGAGCCGGATCCTGTCCGAGCAATTCCACCAGGTCATCGGGGGAGACGTCGGGTTGTCGTCCGATTTCCAGTACGCGTATGGCAACGCTGGGTAGGCTGGGGAGGTTCGTGCAGTATGCCAAGGTCTCACGCAAGTCAGCCCGCATTCGTGTGTGCCCGTTAACGAGTTCGCTTTTCGGATACGGGCCGCATTGCGCCCGCCAGGCCCCTCCCCTGGGAATGTGCCGTCCAGAACGCCATGCTTCAGATCCGGAAATGTTGTGTCCACTTCCGGGCACCCTAGTAAGTAGCAAAATGCGCTCGCAACGGCAATCCCGAAATGAAGGGCAATGGAAGGGGGGGAAGGCGGTCGTCGAACCCGAATTGTCTATTCCGGGGGTTCGAATCCCCAGCGTGATGCACAACTCCTCCTTCCCGTACC
>SLLM01000149.1 GCA_007134055.1 Ectothiorhodospiraceae bacterium
GACCGGTTCCAAAGCCCACGCCGCACTTCGTGACTTCTCCGACGCCATGGACAGCTACCTGCGCGACCAGGGAGAGCGCCGCGGTGACGGCACCTTCTACCGGCTCTTCGACGGCGAGGCCCTGCCGCCCGCCGTGATGACGACCGCCGAGCAGCTGGCTTCCACCGCAAAGGCGCTGACCGGTGCCGTGGAGACCCTGCAGGCGGGGGCGCAGGCGCGCATAAGCAGCGGTGATCTCTCCCCGGTTCTCGGCAACAGGCTTCAGGAACGCATTGCCATGCTGCTCACGCAACTCGCGAGTATCCAGGGGGTGGCACAGGCGTTCGCGGAGCCCGATCCGGCCGATGCACTGCCGGCAGCGCGCTGGGCCGTCCTGGTCAGCGATGGCGTCAACGCCCACGCCTGCCCAACCTCCGCGGCGGACTGGCTGAATACCCACTTCTGGTCGAAGGTTGCCGGCGCCGTGGTTACCTCGGCTACACTTGCAGCCGGCAACGGCTTTACGCGCACCCGCATCGAACTCGGCCTCCCGCCCAATGCATTCGAGCGCCAGCTCCCGTCCCCGTTCGACTTCCGGCGCATCAGCCGGATGAATATCGTCCGCCTGTCAGCGAGCGCAAGTGACCGCGACGCGCACACCGAGGCCGTGATCCAGGAACTCCCGCAGCGGGTCGCCCTGGACGAAGGCACCCTGGTGCTGTTTACGGCCCGCCGGCAGATGGAGCGCACCGCGAATGCGCTGCGTCCGGGCTGGGGCGATGCCCTGAACTGCCAGGGCGACGCCTCCCACCAGGAAGTGCTGCGTCGTCACCGGGCCCGCATCGAAGGCGGGCAGGGCTCGGTGCTCTTCGGCCTGGCGTCGTTTGCCGAGGGCGTGGACCTGCCCGGAGCGCTGTGCCGGCACGTCATCATCACCAAACTACCGTTCTCCGTGCCCGATGGCCCGGTGGACAGGACCTACGCCGACTGGCTGGAGAAGCGCGGACGCAACCCCTTCATGGAGGTTGCCGTCCCCACCGCAGCGATCAAGCTCAAACAGCAGTGCGGGCGGCTCATCCGCAACGAGGAGGATTTCGGAACCGTTACGCTGATGGACGAGCGTGTGCTTACCAAACGCTACGGCCAACTCCTGCTGGCGGGGCTACCGTTCCCGCGGCACGTGGAGGAGGCAGCATCCCATGCGTGAATCGGGCTTGCGTCGGTGGTGCATTCCCCAGGGCAAGGGGGCAAGCGGCCTTCCCCCGGTGCGGTAGACACCTTCGGGCGATATATTGATTGAGCCTGGGAGGGCAGCATGCGCACGCAACGCTATTCATCAGAATTCAAGGACGAAACGGTCCGTCAGATCGACACTCGGAGGCCCACCATGCCCGCCACAGCCCCGATCACCGACGCGAATCCCACGGCTGCTGAAATGGAAGCGCGCGTCGCCCGTTTCCAGAAACTCAAGCCCACGGCAGACTACGTCGACGCTGCGATTCCCGGCTACGAACGAACGACCTATCGAGTTCTTGGTCATCAGCCCGATGCACCACTCGAGGCCGAGGGCTTTCACCTGAGCATTGTGCGCTGTGAGCCCGGCAAAGCCGCGCCCTTGCATAACCATCTCACACAGGAAGTGTTCGTCGCCCTGACAGGCCGATGGGAGGTCTTCTGGGGACCGGAGGGGCAACGAAGCCTGGTACTGGAGGCCTGGGACACTGTGTCCATCCCTCCAGGAGTCTCTCGTGGCTTCAGGAACGTGTCCTCCGAGGCTGGCTACCTCATCGGCATGGCCAGTGGCCACGACCCGGGAAACATCAACTGGCCGGAGGCAGTACGCTCGGCGGCTAGAGCGGCTGGCGTCGTACTTCCGGGCCCAGAGTCCCCAGGTTCATGAACAGCCAGGGTGCCATGCCTGCCCTGAAGGAGCTGTGCCGCAAGTACGGGTTCGGAGATGCCACGTTCGACAACTGGTGCTCGAAGTACGGTGGTATGGAGGTATCGTATGCGCATCGACTGAAGCGGTCACCCGTCAGGAAGCCCGCCGTCAGGAACAACAACGCATGAGCAAGGAGAACGAATGCTGCCACTGATTGCCGATTGGCTGGGCGATGTGTTCGGGCCGCTACGGCTATTTCAGAGCCATTTCTTTCTGGCCGCCTTCGGCGCGGCGACCGGGGCGTTGCTGAGTTTCTGGCTGCTGCCGCGATGGTGGAACCGACTGCCGCGTGATCGCGGAAGAGCCCATGCGGTAGGGTCGGAGGCCAGTGTTGGCAAGCCTATGGGAGCGGGCGTGATCTTTGTGCCGGTGTTTGCGCTACTGGCACTGTTGATCGCACCACTTGAGTGGCCATGGCTGGTGGTGATCGGTTGTGTGCTGGGCAGCATGCTGGTCGGTTTTTTCGATGATCGAGTTGACGGTGGATACAGCGAGTATCTCCTGGGCGCCTTCGATCTGGTGGTGAGTGTGCTGGTTGCGGCGGCGGTGTGCGGGGTGGCGCCCTTCGAGCTGTGGCTGCCGCTGATCTCGGCGCCGTGGACTGTTCCGGCATGGCTGTTCATTGCCGGTGGTGCGGTGCTCGTGTGGACCTGCATCAACGCCACCAATGCCACCGATGGGGTGGACGGCCTGTCGGGCAGCCTGTCGATGATTTCTCTCCTGGCCCTGGGCGCGATCCTCTACATCATGGTCGGCCATCGCGAGATCGCCACGTACCTGTTGGTGCCGCACTACCCGGCGGCGCCAGACTGGGCCCTGCTGGCTTTCATCATGGCCGGTTGCCTGGCAGCCTATCTCTGGTACAACAGCCACCCCAGCCAGGTGCTGATGGGCGACGCCGGCTCCCGCCCGATCGGGTTGCTGGTCGGTGTGCTGGTGCTGGCCAGCGGCAATCCCTTCCTGGTACTGGTGGTCGCGGGTGTGGTGCTGCTCAACGGCGGTACCGGCCTGGTCAAGGTGGCTCTGCTGCGTTTTTTCCGTATCGGCATTTTCGGCAACGTGCGCTTCCCCTTGCACGACCATGTGCGCCAGCGGCTGAGTTGGTCGAACACTCAGGTCATGGTGCGCTTTGTGCTGGTCCAGGCACTCGGACTGATGCTTTTGATGGTCTTGCTGTTCAAGCTGCGCTGAGGTTTACGCCGCGCCGATAAGCAACTTGCGCAGAGTTCCGGTGCCTGGGAGCCAGATGTGGAGTTTCAACCGGTTGCCCCCGGAGCGTCCGGGGACCCTGAACGGTGGTTTACTGTTCAGACTACCGTGTTGGTGATGCGACACGGTTCGCCGCGAACCCCATGAATTCATTCTCAACAGAAGAGACCTGCTGATGGGCGCGGGAACGGCTTTGGTGGCGCTGGCGGCTCTCTTCTGGGGGCTTTCCGGCGGCATCGGCGGCATTCTAATGGCCGATGGCTGGGACGCGTTCGTCGTTTCTTTCTATCGGGGCGCAATCGGGCTGCTGTGCGTACTCGTCTGGCTGATGCTGCGCCCACACGGCAGTGGACTGGGCAACCCCCGGTTATGGTTCTGGTCAGCGATTGCCGGTCTCGGCGTAGCAGGCAATTTTTCGTTCTACTTCGTGAGCATCGGGCAGGGAAGCGTCGCCGTCGCGGCCACGTTGATGTACTGCGCACCGGTGTTCGTGTACCTCGTGTCATTCGTTCTGAAGCTTGAAACCCCCACCCGGCTGAAGTGGGCGGCGATCGCGGTGGTGATGCTCGGAATCGTGTTGCTTACACAGATTTACGACATCGGTGCGAGCGGCGTCACGGCGCTTGGTGTGGGTGCCGGGCTGCTATCCGGTCTGTCCTACGCGATATTCATTTTCGGTTTCAAGTACGCGGCGCCGCATGGCAGCCCGCAGGCGATTCTGGTCATTGCGTTCGCGGTACTTGGCATCATCCTGATCTGGCCGGGGGACGCCGGCCAGATGGTTGCAGCCCTGAGCACACCGGATTGGCCACTGTTCGTGGCACTGGGTGTGCTCGGTGCAGGATTGTCGTTCGTTCTGTACATCATTGGCCTGAAACATACCGCTCCAGCCGTGGCCTCGATCGTGGCAATGGTTGAACCGGTCACCGCTTCGCTGTTCGGCGTTGTGATCCTGAATGAAACCCTGGTGGGCACGCAGATCATGGGTATGGTGCTGATATTGGTCACAGTGACGGCGTTGAGTGTACATTCCAGGTCCGTAAGGCCGCCTGCCGATGCAATGAAGTTCTGAAGCATTCACGGCGCCGCGCTCATGACTGCTTTGCTCGTCGGATTTGATTCTGCCTGGGCCCCCACGAACTCCGGTGCACTCGTCGGGGTCGTGCGCACGAACGACGGGATGTTCCGGGAGCTCGGATTGCCCCAACTTGTGAACTATTCCGAAGCAGAGTCCACGATTCTTGATTGGCAGATCCGGCACCAGGTGGAATCGACAGCCGTGCTGCTGGATCAACCCACCATCGTAAAGAACGTGACCGGCCAACGTCCTGTCGAGAACCTTGTCGCGTCACCAGTGAGCCGTCGGTACGGTGGGATACAGCCGACGAATACTGCGCGGACCGGAATGTTCGGGAGGGACGCACCCGTGTGGCGGTTCCTGGAGCGGTTCGGCGGCCCGGCAAACCCTCTTGAAGCGGTAGCAGGCACTCGCGTGTTCGAGACCTACCCGGTACTGACGATGATAGCACTCGGTTGGACACTTCCAGACAAACGTCCGGGAGGTCGATTGCCGAAATACAATCCAGGGCGAAGGAGGACCTTTTCCCTATCGGATTGGAGACACGTATGCCATCAGGCGTCGCTGGAATTCTCGGCACGGAAGTTCCGGCAATTGGTAGGGTGGCTCGACCACCTTTGCGCAAGCCAAGCGCCGCGCAAGGCGGATCAGGACCGTCTGGATGCCTGCCTCTGCCTGCTCGTTGCGCTGTACCTGATTGAAGAAAGGGAGTGCCTGATGGTCGGGGACCTGGCCACGGGCTATATTGTTGTGCCGTCGGCCAAGGTGCTGTGTACGGAGCTCCGGGCCAGCTGCGGAAAGACCGGTCGCGAGTATGGGAAATGGGTGCGAACGTTCCGCAGGCCGTCCTCCACGGTATGCAGCGGACGGCGGCATACCGCCACTGACACTGAATGTTCGGCAGCAGGCCGTATAGGCGTCGGAGGGTAATATGAATCCGGAAGAGTTGAGCGCGCTTCAGGCACCGCTGAAGCAGAAGTACCAGCGGGATCCGGAAGCGGCATTGGTCACTCTCAGGGCAGAGGGGGATCTGGGCGAGGGGATCGCCTGCAAGGTTGATACCGGTCGCGCGGTGGTCGAGGCGGGTTTGCACCCGGCGACCGGTGGCGATGGCGCACAGGCCTGCTCGGGCGACATGCTTCTAGAAGCGCTCGCGGCGTGTGCAGGAGTAACCCTGCGAGCCGTCGCCACGGCCTTCGGAGTTGAACTCCGGAAGGGAAGGGTGGTGGCCGAGGGGGATCTTGATTTTCGTGGAACCCTCGGTGTGGCCAAGGACAGTCCTGTGGGTTTCAAGGAGATCCGACTGCAATTCGAGACCGAATCGGACGCGGATACGGCCACGATGAACAAGATCATTTCCGTAACTGAACGGTATTGCGTCGTTCTTCAGACAATTCGATCCGCTCCGCCGGTTGTGGTATCGCTGAGTGAATAGGCTGGATAAAGCCCTGGGAGCGCCGGGCGTGCCTCAGGGCTGGCGCATGGAGGATGACCATCGGAGAGACGACGTGACCTGACCAGGGCTGCCGTGATCTCCGGGGGCGGGCGCAGCCCGCCCCCGGAGCGGGGCCGGTCAGTGGTCCATGCCGTGATCCGCATTGTCGTCGTCGGGGCCGTAGCGGAGGACCCTGGCCTCGACTTCGGTGCTCTGGTCATTGTCGAACATCAGTCGGATGGTCACCGTATCGCCGGCC
>SLLM01000342.1 GCA_007134055.1 Ectothiorhodospiraceae bacterium
GCGTAATCCTCCAGACCCTGAAGCAGCCGCCACGGCTGACCGCCGAAACCCGCCTCGCACCGCAATCCGCCGGCTCGTAATCGTCGGGAAAATCCGCCAGACCCGTCCGGAAATGGTACCGGACGGGTGCGCGTCCGTGACGATTCCTGTCATTTGATCAAGTTTTATGATGGGAATCGACAAAAAAATATCATTTGAATCAATAATTCGTTCTCCGGATGATGATGCCCACAAGCAAGAAACTACAAGTTCCATGCGTTCCGCCGCAGTGCGGGCGCAAGTGGCCCGGCTGGGCCCGGGGAGGAGGAGAATGGCAGCCGCCGCGATGACAACCGCCGATGCGCCCGCTGGCAGGGCCGGCGCGATCCGCGTGCGTGTCGACCGGGTCACGGACCTGGCGGAGGGCATTCGTGCCTTTGATCTGGTGGAACCGACCGGCGGCGAACTGCCTGCGTTCACAGCCGGCGCTCACATCGATGTCCACCTGCCCGGCGGCCTGATTCGCCAGTATTCGCTCTGTAACGCGCCCTCCGAGAGGAACCGGTACGTGATCGCCGTGCTGCGCGAGCGCGACGGGGGCGGCGGCTCGGCGGCGATGCACGATGAGGTGGACGAGGGCAGCGAACTGTGGATCTCGCAGCCGCGGAACAATTTCCCCGTGAGCGACGAAGCCGGGCGGTTCACCTTCATCGCTGGCGGCATCGGCATCACGCCGATCCTGTCCATGCTTGCCGAGGTTCAGTCCAGGGGCAAGGACTTCATGCTCTATTTCTGTACGCGCAGCCCGGAGCGCACTCCGTTCCTCGAGGACATCCTGCCGCTGGTCCGGACAGGAAAGGCGGTGGTTCACCATGACCATGGCGACCTCGCGCAGGCCATCGATCTGGACGCCATCTTGTGCGAGCCCGAACCCGGGGAGCACCTGTACTACTGCGGGCCGACGGGGCTGATGGATGCCATTGACGCTGCCAGTGCCCACTGGCCGGAAGGCACCGTTCATTTCGAACGCTTCACTGCGCCCGCGGACACCGAGGCCGCCGTGCAGGAAGGCGACAGCGAGTTCGAGATCGAAGTCTCGAGCACCGGCGAAGTGTTCACCGTTCCCGCGGACCAGACCATCGTCGAAGTGCTGGCTGAGCACGGAATCGAGGTCGACGTCTCCTGTCAGGAAGGGTATTGCGGCACCTGCATGACCCGCTACCTGGGAGGGAAGCCGGTGCACCGGGACAGCGTGCTCGATGAAGAGGATCGACAGGAATTCGTCATGATCTGCTGCGCACGATCGCAGGGGCAGAGACTGGTGCTTGATATCTGAAGAACACGCGTCCGGAGAGGACGTGGCGGGAGGAGAGAACCATGGCCACATTCGATTACGTTGCCAACTGTTGGTACCCCGTGAGCTTCGCCACCGAGGTGAAGCAGGGCGAGCTGTACGGCCACAAGGTGGCGGACAAGCCGATCGTCATCTGGCGCACGCAGGATGGAGAAGCCGTCGCGTTCGACGATCGCTGCTGCCACAAGCGTTTCCCCCTGTCGGAGAGCAAGATGCTGGACAGCGGGACGGTGGAATGCGCCTACCACGGACTGTGCTATGACGGCACCGGGCAGTGCATTGCGATCCCGTCGCAGCCGGATGCGCCGATCCCGCCGCAGGCCCGACTGAAGAAGGTGCCCTGCCGGGAGCAGGACGGGGTGATCTGGATCTGGCCCGGGGATCCCGAGGCCGCCGAACAGGTCAATCCTCCGCGCACCCCCGAGGTGGTGAGCGAGGATCTGACCGCGGTCGGCGCGCCGGAGCCGCTGCGCGTGCCTGCGAACTACCTGCTGCTGATCGAGAACCTGCTGGACATCACCCACTTCTACCCGCTGCACGACGGCAACATCGGTGACCGGGAGAACAGCCTCATCCCGGTACAGCTGGAAGAGGGCGAAGACGAAGGCTATCGCTACGTCAAGACGATCCGCGAGGTGGAGCACTACAAGCAGCCGCCGTTCCTGCAGGAGTGGTTTCTGTACGACGAGGTGGACCGGATCCATACCCACTGCATGGTGAGCCCGGGTCTGACCCGTGTCGTCATGCGCGTGGCGCCGCACGGGGAACTGGGAACCGAGGCAGAACGCGGCTATACCCTGCTCCACCTGCACCTGCCGGTGGACAGCCGCAACCTGGTCTGGCGCTGGCACTGCTCCTGTCGCAAGGGCCACACGCCCCGCAGCGATCCCGACACCCCCACCGCGTACAAGGTGGCGGAAATGTTCCCGGCCGTCGTCGCCCAGGACCAGTGGGCCCTGGAGCGGCAGCAGGCAATGATGGAATACCCGGACAACGGCTACAACGAGCTGTTCCTGAAGACGGACAAGCCGTTGCGCCGGGCGCGGCAGATCCTGACGGGGATGCGGCGCGCCGAACAGAAGGCCGCGGCGGAGCGCAAGCCGGCAAAGGGCAAGACGGCCCAGAGACAGCCGGCGTAATCGTAGGCGGCAACCGTGGCATGCAGGTGGGAAGGCCGCGTGCTCCGCGCGGGTTCTCCCACGGGAGATCGGGGATCATGAGCAAGGCATCGTTGCTGGAGGGCGTCCGGGTGCTGGAGTTCGGCCAGATTGCGGCGGGGCCGTTCACCGGCTCGCTGCTGGCAGACCTGGGCGCGGACGTTGTCAAGGTGGAGCGTCCGGGCACAGGTGACGGCATGCGCCAGTGGCCACCGCTGACCGCGAACGCCGAAGGCGAGCGGTACAGTGAGAATTTCGCCTCACTGAACCGGAACAAGCGCAGCGTGGCGTTCGACCTGTCCGATTCCGGAGATCTCGAGCGCCTCAGTGGCCTGTGTCGGTCTGCCGACGTCATCCTCGAAAACTTCCGTCCCGGCGTCATGCAGCGCAAGGGTCTCGGTTACGATGACCTCGCCGCCGATAACCCGGGGCTGGTGTTCTGTTCCATCAGCGGCTATGGCCAGACCGGGCCGTACTCCAACCGGGGCGCCTTCGACGTCACCGTGCAGGCGATCAGCGGGCTGATGAGCGTGACCGGCGAGGACACGGGCGGCCCGGTCAAGTGCGGCGTCCCGGTCGGGGACTTCGGCGCCGGCCTGTACGCCGCGTACTGCATCGTCGCCGCCCTGTACAAGCGCGACACCACCGGCCGGGGTGCGTTCATAGACTGCTCCATGCTGGGCAGCCTGGTAGGCATCGCGGCGCTGCAGACCAGCGAGTATTTCGGCACCGGGCAGCCGGCGAAGCGGCTCGGTTCGGCGCACCCGAGGAATGCGCCCTACCAGGCATTCCGCGCCGCGGACGACTACTTCGTCATAGCCGCTGGCAACGACAAGCTCTGGCGCAGCGTGTGCGATGTGGTGTCGATGCCGGACCTGGTCGAAGACCCCAGGTTCACCTCGCAGGAGCTGCGGGCGAAGAACCAGAAGGAGCTGGAAGCAATCCTGGAGGACGTGTTCCGTACCGGCAGCGCCGCCCACTGGATCGACGAAATGGTGAACCACGGCGTGCCCGCGAGCCCGATCAATGACTACTCGGAAGTGGTCGAGGACGAACAGGTCCGGCACCTCGGGCTGGTGCGGGAGCTGGAGCTGCCAAACGGCGTGACGACCCGTACCACCGGTTTCCCGGTGGGCATCAGCGGCCATGATTTCACCTTGTACCGTTCTCCGCCCAGGCTCGGCGAGCACACCGACGAGGTGATTGCCGAGTGGGTGAAAGCGCAGACGGCGAAGGTGTGAGCTTTCCGGGTGCAGACCACCACCACGGGCCTACAGAAGGGAACGCCCGATGGAATACGTGAAAACCTGGCGGGACGACGGGGTAGCCTGGGTACAGCTCGCCCGCCCCGACAAGGCCAACGCGCTCAACGCGGGGCTGGTCGAGGAGCTGGTGCACGCAGTGGCAGGCGCCGGCGACGACGAGGGCATCCATACGCTGGTCCTGTGCGGCGCCGGCAGAAGTTTCTGCGGCGGCTTCGACCTCTCCGGACTGGACGACGAAACCGACGCCTCACTCGCCTACCGCTTTCTTCGTGTTGAACGGCTGCTGCAGGCAGTTGCCCATGCTCCGCTCTATACCGTTGCGGTTGCCCACGGTCCGGTGTCCGGCGCGGGCGCCGATCTGGTCGCCGCCTGCAGACGGCGTATCGGCAGCCCCGATGCGGTGTTCCGCTTTCCCGGCAGCCGTTTCGGTGTGGTGCTGGGTACCCGCCGACTCAGGGAACTGCTCGGTCCCCGGGCATATTCCGTCGTCCTGGAGCAGAAGGCACTGGATGCTGACCGGGCGCGGCAGATCGGACTGCTGGACCAAGTGGCGGCTGCGGATGAATGGCCCGAGCTGGTTCGGGGGATCGCGGAACGGGTGCGACTGATCCCGGAGACGACGCGCCGGCAGATCACCGCAATGGACTCCGCGCGACACCTGGAGGATATCGGCCAGCTGGCGGAGTCCGTGGCGATTCCGGGCCTCAGGGAGCGAATCCGGGCATACCGGGAAACATTGAAGAAGTGAATCCGACAGGGGGGTGAATAACGACCTGAAACGGCAGAGTACCAACGATCCATTCGTACAACGAGTCCGATTCCATTCGTTGCGGAAACGCGGTTGACCCCGGGGGCGAACAACACAGATAGAGGCAGCCGGGTGCGTTTCCCTTGAGGAGGAGATGCGCAATGTTGCAGAGACTGGGTGCAGTTTCAGCGCGATTCGCGAACAAGCTCATACCCGACGCGTTCATATTCGCGATACTTCTGACGGCCTTCATCTGGCTGCTCGGGGTCCTGATCACGCCCAGCGGACCGGTCGAGATGGTCGGGCACTGGTACGACGGTTTCTGGAACTTCCTGGCCTTCTCCATGCAGATGGTCGTGATCCTGCTGACCGGGTACGTGCTTGCCCAGTCACCGCCGGTAAAGCGCGGCATCCGGGCATTGGCCAGGATCCCGAAGAGCGGTGGCCAGGGCGTTCTGATGATCGCCGCGGTGACCCTGATCGCCGGTTTCGTCAACTGGGGTCTCGGGCTCGTGGTCGGGGCGGTGCTGGCCATTGCGGTGGCCCGGGACATGAAGGCCCGCGGCATTCCGCTGCACTTCCCGCTGGCCGCCGCTGCCGGTTACCTGGGGCTGAGCATCCATTCCACCGGTTTTTCCTCGACCGCACCGCTGATCGTCAACACGGATGATCACTTCCTCTACGAGCAGATCGGACGCATCCCCTTCGCCGAGACCGTGCTGACGCCGTGGAACCTGATTGCCGTGGCGGTCTATCTCATCCTCGTGCCCCTGATCATGAAGGCGATGATGCCGCCGACCAGCGAGGTCAAGGAGATCCAGCTGGCCGAGGACAAGGAAGACGACCAGGATCACTCGCCCATCGAGCAGCCCGAGGACGAGAACGACCGCCCGTTCGCCCAGCGACTGGAGCAGAGCCGCATCCTCACGGCCATGGTGGTGATTCCCGGTTTCGGCTATATCGCCTACTTCTTTGTCACCGAGGGCTTCGACCTCAACATCAACATCGTCAACTTCACCTTCATGATGCTGGGGCTTGCCCTCTACCAGCGGCCGATCGAATACGTGAAGGCGATCATGAAGGCGGCCAGCGCCGCCGGGGGCATCGTGCTGCAGTTCCCGTTCTACGCCGGGATTCTGGGGATGATGAGTCTCTCCGGCCTGATCGAGATCCTCGCCGGGGGAATGATCGCGGTCTCCAACGAATACACGTTCCCGTTCCTGGCGATGACCAGCGCGGCGATCGTGAACTTCTTCGTGCCGTCCGCCGGTGGCCAGTGGGCCATCCAGGGGCCGATACTGGTGGAGGCCGGCAGGGAGCTCAACATCCCCATTGGTATCACGATCATGGCCCACCAGTACGGGGACCAGATCACCAACATGCTGCAGC
>SLLM01000054.1 GCA_007134055.1 Ectothiorhodospiraceae bacterium
ACTTCGGTTCCCTGGCCCTGCTGGTACTGGTCATCCAGCTGCTTACCGGCATCTGGCTGACGATGAACTACATCCCCTCCGGTGATCGCGCGTTCGAGTCCGTTGAATACATCATGCGCGACGTGGATTACGGCTGGCTCATGCGGTATATCCACAGTACCGGGGCGTCCGCTTTCTTCATCGTGGTCTACCTGCACATGTTCCGCGCGTTGATGTACGGCTCCTACCAGAAGCCGCGGGAACTGCTGTGGATTTTCGGGGTGCTCATCTACGTCGTGCTGATGGCCGAAGCCTTCTTCGGCTACATCCTGCCCTGGGGCCAGATGTCGTACTGGGGTGCGCAGGTGATCATTTCCCTGTTCGGCGCCATTCCGGTGATCGGTCCCGATCTGGCGATGTTCGTGCGCGGCGACTTCGTGATCTCGGAGATCACTCTGAATCGCCTGTTCGCCCTTCATGTCGCAGCCCTGCCGCTGGCACTGATCTTCCTCATCGTTGCCCACATACTGGCGCTTCACGAAGTGGGCTCCAACAATCCCGACGGTATCGAGATCAAGCAGAACAAGGGTCCGGAGGGCAAGCCGAAGGATGGCATCCCGTTCCACCCCTACTACACGGTCAAGGATCTGGCGGGCTTTGCGGCGTTCCTCATACTGTTCTCGGTCGTGGTGTTCTTCATGCCCGAGTTCTTTGGCTATTTCCTGAAACCGCCGAATTTCATCGAGGCGAACCCCACCGTCACCCCGGAACACATTCCGCCGGTCTGGTACTTTGGGGCCTACTACGCCATGCTGCGCGGCGTACCCGACACCTTTGGCGGCGTCATGGTCATGGGGGCGGCCATTGTGATCCTGTTCTTCCTGCCCTGGCTCGACCGGGGGAGGGTGCGTTCCATCCGCTATCGCGGGCTGAGTTTCAAGATCGCCCTGGGCCTGTTTGCAGCGGCATTCGTGCTGCTCACCTACCTGGGAACGGAACCGGCCGGGCCCTGGAACATCATCCTGTCCCGCGTGGGTACGTTGCTCTACTTTGGCTACTTTATTTTCCTCTTCGTCTATACGTTCTTTAACCTCGAGCAGACGAAGCCGGTACCGGAACGGGTGACGATGAAATGAGACGACTCCTCTTGTGCTTGTTGCTGGCCGTCATGCCCGTTGGGGCCGTCCACGCCGCCGGTGCATCCGGTAGCTACATGAGTGCCAACGTCGATCCGTTCGACAAGGAATCCCTGCAGCGGGGGGCGAGCTATTTCGTCAATTACTGCATGGCCTGCCACGAGGCGAACATGATGCGCTACAACCGCATCGGCCGGGACCTCGACATCAGTGAAGACATGGTCCAGGAGTACCTGATCTTCACCCCGGATACCGAAGTCCACGACACCATGACCAATGCGATGTCGAACGCGGATGCAGAAGACTGGTTCGGGGCACCGGCGCCGGACCTTACACTGTACGCACGTGCCCATGGCGCCGACCGGCTGTTCACGTTCCTGAACAGCTTCTATCGGGACAGCAGCCAGCCGTGGGGTGTAAACAACCTGGTAGTCTCCGGAGTGTCCATGCCGCATGTGCTGGAACACCTGCAGGGCCTGCCGGAACCGGTTCACGAGGAACGCAATGGCGAGGTCGTGGTGACGGGCCTGGAGGTTCCGGATGACGCCGCCGGGATCCTGAGCGCGGCCGAGTATCGCGCGATGACCAGGGACCTGACCAATTTCCTCGATTACGTGGCCGAACCGGTGAAGGCCGAGCGTCAGCGTCTCGGAGTCCGCGTCATCATTTTCCTGCTGGTCTTCTTCGGGATTGCCTACCTGCTGAAGCGCGAGTACTGGAAGGACGTGCACTGACACGTGACGGGGCGGGGGACCGCCCGCCCCGTTTCCACGCAGGACCCACAGGAGCGCTCCATGGCAGCAGTCAACAAACGTTCGGTCATGACCCTTTACTCCGGCGCCACCTGCCCCTACAGCCACCGGGTGCGCTTCGTGCTGGCGGAGAAGGGGATTACGGCCGACATCCACCATATTCCGGCGGACCAGGTGCCCGAGGATCTGGCGGAGATCAATCCGTACGGAAGTCTTCCCACGCTGGTGGACAGGGACCTGGCGCTCTACGATACCCGGATCATCGTCGAGTATCTGGACGAGCGCTTTCCCCATCCTCCCCTGATGCCGGTTGACCCGGTTTCCCGCGCCAAGGCCCGGCTCGCGCTGCACCGGATCGAGCGGGACTGGTATACCCTGCTTGCCGAGCTGGAAACGGGATCTCGCCCGGTCGCTGAGCGGGCCAGACGGCAGCTGCGGGAAAGCCTCGTCGCCAGCGATGAGCTTTTCGCCGTGGCGGAGTACTTCCTCAACGAGGAGCTCAGCGTCATGGACTGTGCCATGCTGCCGCTCCTGTGGCGCCTGACCCGTTACGGCGTGGAACCGGGGGAAGACGCGCCGGCTCTCGGGGAGTATGCCGATCGCATGTTCAGTCGCAATGCGTTCATGCAGAGTCTGAGTGAGGCGGAGCGAACGATGCGTGGCTGACGTTGCCGCGCTCATCCACCCGAAATCGAGTAATTCTGTTGAGTAATGCCATGGCAATGACATCCAGCCGGCCGTACCTGATACGCGCGCTCTATGACTGGATCATCGACAACGGCCTCACCCCCTACCTGCTGGTGGATGCCGCCCGCGACGGGGTGCAGGCGCCGACCGACTTCGCCGACGAAGGGGGGCGCCTGGTGCTGAACATCTCCCCCCGGGCCGTGCGCGGGCTGGATCTCGGGCAGGAGGATATCTGTTTCAGCGCCCGCTTCGGCGGCACGCCCTGGGATGTACACCTGCCCACGGCGGCGATCATCGCCATCTACGCCCGGGAGAACGGACAGGGCATGATGTTCAGCGACGACGACCAGCCCCAGCCGCCGGATGACGGGTCCACCGAGGACGACCGGCCAGCTGGCGCAGCCCGGCGGCCGAATCTGCGCGTGGTCAAGTCGGGGCCGTTACCCCGCACCGGAGCGGTGCGCCGGCGGTCGGCTAGTCCAGGTATTCGAACATCCTGACCACTTCCCGCACGCCACGGACGCGTCGCAGCGCATCCGTGATCCCTTCCGCCTCTTCCCGGGTGACCCGTCCCAGGAGATAGAGGCGTTGCCGCTCGGTAACCAGGCGGATCCGCTCGCGGTCGAAGTCCTCCGGCAGATCCGCCATGGTCATCAGACGGGTCCGGGCCGCGGTGTTGATCATCCGGTCGCGGCTGCGTGACATCACCGAACTCAGCTCGGCAACCACGAGTTCGTTGTAGACGAAACGGACGTCGTCCTGCCCCCGGGCGAATCCGGCCAGTCGCATTCCGGCCTCCCGGTCAGGAACCTCGCCGGTCAGCAGCACGATGCGATTGAAAACGGTGATGGTCACGTTGGCCTCGTCCAGTAGCTCGTCGTCGTTGAGGACGTAGCCCTGGATTCTTCCGCGCAGCCGTTGATCGGCGACGATATCCCCGAAGCCGCGTTCTCCCGTGGCTGCACCGGCATCGTGCTCCGCGACCTGGGAGGGGGCACAGGCCATGAGCGACGATGCCATCGCTGCCATGAGAAGAAGGGTGCAGGCGGCGCGCCGTCCCATCAGTGGCCGTCCGCCCCGAACAGCGTGTGATCGATGAGATCACACATGCAATGAATGACAAGAAGATGCACCTCCTGGATGCGTGCGGTCACACGGGAGGGCACGCGCAGCTCCACGTCGCCGTCCCGGTACAGCTGCGCCATCCGGCCACCGTCCCGACCGGTGAGGGCGATGACACGCATCCGTCGTTCATGCGCTGCGACCACGGCGCCCGCCACGTTGGGAGAGTTGCCGCTGGTGCTGATCGCAAGAAGTATGTCGCCGTCGTGACCCAGGGCCCGCACCTGCTTGGAAAAGATCTCCGCGTAACTGTAGTCGTTGGCGATCGACGTGATGGTGGAGCTGTCCGTGGTGAGGGCCATTGCCGGCAGCCCCGGGCGCTCCATCTCGAACCGGTTCAGGAGTTCGGAAGAGAAATGCTGGGCATCCCCGGCAGAGCCGCCGTTGCCGCAGCTCAGGACCTTGCCGTCGTTCTGCAGGCAATGGACCAGCGACTCGGCGGCACGAACGATCTGCGGTGCAAGCGTGTCCATTGCCTGCTGCATGGTGTGCAGGTTGTCGTGGAAGTGGCGCAGGACCCGGTCGTGGGAATCCATGATGCTATCGCTCCTGAAACCGTCGGGGGCTGGTGTGCTTTCCCGCCGAAGCCCCCGTGTCCCCGGCGTTGCATGGCGCGCTGCCGGCGTGATCCGGCGCACCCGCTATGCGTGATCGACGACCCGGGCAAGGTCGCCGCAGTGGGCGACGCGGGATGCCGCACCGGCGACGGAGGCGTGAACAATTCAGTGCCCCTGGCAGTCGTCGATGGCGTTGACGATCCACTCGATCCGTTCGCCGTCGAAGGCCAGTACGTCGAAACGGCACGGGCAGTCCAGTTGTCGACGCTGCAGAAAATGGTCTGCAGCCGCGATCAATCGTCGCTGCTTGCTCCGGGTCACGGTGGCCGCCGCTTCTCCCCAGAAGGTTTGACGCCGGTAGCGGACCTCGACGAAGACCAGTTCGTCTCCGTCGCGCATGATGAGGTCGATCTCCCCTCGCCGGGAGCGATAGTTCCTGGCGACGCACCGCAGGCCATGCCTTTCCAGATAGGCGCAGGCCGTGTCCTCCGTTTCCTGGCCCTTGTCCCTGGGCTGCCGGTCGGTCATTGGCTTGCGTTGGCACCATTGCCGATCAATTCGATGCGGCCGTCACCGAACCGGGCCGGAAGCAGGTCTCGGCGAACGTGTCCGTCCTCGCTGATCCATAGGGCACCCGTGGCCCCAGCAAGACGCAGCTGCGGGTCTGCGCGCAGTTCCCTGAGTCGCGGAACCAGCCGGTAGGCGTCGGCTCCAAGTCCGTAGAGCTGATGGTGACTGCCGAGTGAACCGCCGAACAGTCGCTCCAGTTGGGGGCGCCGCGGCTCCGGGGTCGCCTGTCCCAGGGCCCAGGGCGTATGGAAGAATGTTACTCCCACGAGGTCGTCGTCGGCATCGGAGACACTGCCGGCATAGGCATGCGAAGTCGACAGCACGGGCAATCCGGTGCCGTGGTGAAAGCGCAGTTGCGGCCGGATCACACGGGCCTGCTCCGGAAACGCACCGACGAACACGGCGTCGATGTCCTGGCGACGGCGGGGTTCGAACTCGATTGACCGGCCCACCGTACTCTGTAGCCGTTGCCGACGGGTGTCGCTGTCCTCCAGCGCAAACAGGCGGCGGATCGCGAAGGAATGATCCTGGCTGTCCTCCGCGTAGCGCTGGACGGCTACCACGACGCCTCCGGCGTTCTCCAGGGCTTCGGCGAAGGCACGGCCCACACGGCGCCCCCAGTCGCCTTCCGGGACCAGGATCGCCACCTGCCGCATGCCGTGATCGTGGGCATACCGTGCCGCAGCCCTGGCGTCATCCTCCGGCAGCAGTCCGAACCGGTAGAGTCCGGAAGGGGGCGTGAAGTCCCGCGGAGACCCATTCAGGGCCAGTACCGGCACGGGCAGGCTGCGAGCCTCGGCGAACACCCGCACGGCCGGACGGGTCAAGGGACCGATGACCAGGTCCGCGCCGTCCTGGGCGGCTTCCATGTATGCGGCCCACGGGTCGGAGCCGTTCTCACCCACGTCATGGAACACCAGGACCGGACGCTCCCCTTCGCTGGCGTAGTGCGCGGCCAGCATGCCGTCGCGTACGGCTCTCCCGGCAGCCGCCAGATCTCCGCTGAGAGGCAGCAGTACGGCGATGCGCTCCGGATAGCCCACCTCCTCGAGATAGCGCTCCAGGAGCCGGGCCTGCAACTCACCATG
>SLLM01000384.1 GCA_007134055.1 Ectothiorhodospiraceae bacterium
CACCAAGGGTATCCTGGCGTTGTCGCCAGACGGTAATACCCATGCGCGCGAGATACCGAAGCCGGGTTTCTGGATCCGGTCGGGGGGCGGCCATGACCGGTCAAACGCCCGCAGCCTGCGGATGCGTGCGCACCTGGCCGCTGACGATACGATTCAACGCGTTCACGTACGCCTTGGCGGAGGCGATCACGATATCCGTGTCGGAACCCTGTCCGTTCACCACTCGGCCACCCCGTTCCAGTCGTACCGTCACCTCGCCCTGGGCATCCGTGCCGGTGGTAATGTTGTTCACGGAATAGAGCAGCAACTGGGTCCCGGACTGGACGATGCTGTCGATCGCCTTGAACGCCGCATCTACCGCACCACTGCCTGTCGCCTCGGCCCTGCGCTCCTCGCCGGACACGTCCAGGGTGACAACCGCAACGGGCGTCTCGCCCGTCTCGCAACACACCCGCATGGCAACGAAGCGAACTGCCTCCTGTTCCAGTTCCTGCGCCGCCTCGGTCACCAGCGCCTGCAGATCCTCATCGAAAATCTCGTGCTTCTTGTCGGCAAGGTCCTTGAAGCGGGCAAAGGCTTCGTTGAGATGGGCCTCGGACTCGAACTCCACGCCCAGTTCGAGCAGACGACTGCGAAAGGCGTTGCGCCCGGAATGCTTGCCGAGGACCATGCGATTGGTCGCCCAGCCGACATCTTCGGCGCGCATGATCTCGTAGGTCTCGCGGTGCTTGAGCACCCCGTCCTGGTGGATCCCGGATTCATGGGCAAAGGCGTTGGCACCGACAATGGCCTTGTTCGGCTGCACGGTGAAACCGGTGATGTTGGCAACCAGCCGGGAAGCGGGCACGATCTCCCGGGCATCGATCCGGGTATCCACCGGCAAGGCATCCTGCCGCGTGCGCACGGCCATGACGATCTCCTCGAGGGCGGCATTACCCGCCCGTTCTCCCAGGCCGTTGACGGTGCACTCCACCTGCCGGGCGCCGTGCATCACCGCCGCGAGGGAGTTGGCCACGGCAAGGCCCAGGTCGTTGTGGCAGTGTACGGAGAACACCGCCTTGTCGGCATTGGGTACGCGCTGCCGCAGATCGCCGATCAGGGCACCAAACTGCTGCGGCACGGCGTAGCCGACGGTATCCGGTATGTTCACCGTGGTGGCGCCCGCATCGATCACCGCTTCCAGTATCCGACAGAGGAAGTCCGGATCCGAGCGCACAGCATCCTCGGGGGAGAATTCCACGTCGTCACACAGGTTGCGGGCGCGTTTCACCGCCCAAACCGCCTGCTCCAGAACCCGGTCCGGAGTCATCTGCAGCTTGCGCTCCATGTGGATCGGCGAAGTGGCGATGAAGGTATGGATACGCGCCGCTGCGGCACCGGCAAGCGCATCCCCGGCGCCATCGATGTCTTCCGCGCACGCCCGCGCCAGGCCGCACACCCGGCTTTCGCGGATGGTTCGGGCGACGGCACTGACAGCGTCAAAGTCTCCCTTGCTCGCCGCCGGGAAACCCGCCTCGATCACGTCCACTCGCATGCGCTCCAGCGCCCTGGCGATCCGCACCTTCTCTTCCCGGGTCATGGACGCCCCGGGACTCTGCTCACCGTCCCGCAGCGTGGTATCGAAGATAATGAGATGTTCCCGGTCGCTCATGTCCGTACTCCGCGCACTGTATCGCCGGCCGCCCGGCTGCCAGGGTCCCGGCCAACGCATCCCGCGCTCGCCACACGGAACGCGCCAACCAACCCTAGTGTACCCGTGTTCGCTCGTGCTCCGACACGTCCCTTGTCAGGGCAGGCGTACCGGAAGGACCGGCCCTCATCCTCCGCCACCGCGCCGGGTAGCGGCTCCAAGGCGATGACGCCGCCGCTGGAGGATGGTCAGCAGCGGCCCCGATATCGCGTACGCCAGGAACGCCAGGAACAGGACCATCGGCGGATACAGCGCCAGGAACGCCAACCCCAGCACCAGCAGCACCATGAACACGAAGGGTACCCGATACCGGAAATCCACTTCCTTGAAGCTGTAGTAGCGGAAATTGCTCACCATCAGCAGCCCGGTTAACACCGTCACCACCAGGGCGAACAACCGCATGGCGTCACTCTCCAGACCAAGGTTGTGCCCGAACCAGACCAGACTTGCCAGGCCCGCTGCCGCGGCGGGGCTGGGAAGCCCCTGGAAATAGCGCTTGTCCGCGACTCCTGCCTGCGTATTGAAACGGGCCAGTCGCAAAGCGGCGCAGGCGGCGAACATGAACGCGCCCACCCAGCCCAGCTTGCCGATAACGCCTGCAACTTCCGTGAGGTTTCCGAGCGCCCACTGGTGCATCACCAGGGCCGGCGCAACCCCGAAACAGACCATGTCGGAGAGACTGTCGTACTGGACGCCGAAGTCGCTCTGGGTATTGGTCAGGCGGGCGACACGACCGTCGAGGCCGTCCATGATCATGGCGATGAATATGGCGATGGCCGCCATGCCGAACTGCTGGTCGATCGCCGACACGATCGCGAGGAAGCCGAAGAACAGGCCCGCAGTGGTCAGGGCGTTTGGCAACAGGTAGATGCCGCGTCGCTTCCTCTTCACGGGCTGCGGATCGTTGTCAGTCACGAATCAGGCACTCCAGGCGAGGCCGGCCGTGATCCACCACGAATGCCACGGGTCCGGCCACCGATCGGCTTACCGTACCATATACCGGACCGCTCGCGCCGCAGCCCCGGGAACGGAAAGCGCGCCGCTGGGCGGCGCGCTGTCAATGTCGGCAGGCTGTGCCTCCGCGGCTCGTCAGTTCCGGCTCTTGTCCACCAGTTGCTTCTGGCGGATCCACGGCATCATGTCCCGCAGCCGCTCGCCGACCACCTCGATGGCATGCTCCCGGGCGAGCCGTCGGCGCGCCTTCAGGGTCGGAGCGTTGGCCTGGTTTTCGAGGATGAACTCGCGGGCAAACTTGCCGGTTTGCACGTCCTCGAGGATAGCCTTCATGGCACGGCGGGATTCGTCATTGATCACCCGCGGGCCGCTGACGAAATCCCCGTACTCCGCCGTGTTGGAGATGGAGTAGCGCATGTTCGCGATGCCGCCCTCGTAGATCAGGTCGACGATCAGCTTCACTTCGTGCAGGCACTCGAAGTAGGCCATCTCCGGGCTGTAGCCGGCTTCCACGAGGGTATCGAAACCCGCCTGGATCAGAGAGGTGAGGCCACCGCAGAGCACGGCCTGCTCGCCGAAGAGATCGGTCTCCGTCTCTTCCCGGAAGGTGGTCTCGATCACCCCCGCGCGGCCGCCGCCGATGGCGGAGGAATAGGACAGTGCCACCTCCTTGGCCAGCCCTGAACTATCCTGGGCGATGGCGATCAGGCAGGGCACGCCGCCGCCATCCACGTAGGTCGAGCGGACCAGGTGCCCTGGTCCCTTGGGGGCGATCATGATCACGTCCAGATCGGCCCGCGGCTCGATCTGCCCGTAGTGGATGTTGAACCCGTGCGCGAATGCGATGGTAGCACCCTGCTTCAGGTTGGGTTCGATCTGGTCCCGATAGATCCGCGCCTGATGCTCGTCGGGCGTGAGGATCATGACCACGTCGGCCCGGGCGACGGCGTCCTCCACGGTGGCCACGTCAAGACCCGCCTTCGCGGCCTTGTCGGCGGAGGCCGACCCACTGCGCAAACCCACTACCACGGAGCCACCGGACTCCTTGATGTTGTTGGCATGGGCATGGCCCTGGGAACCGTAGCCGATGACCGCAACCTTCCGATCCTGAATGATGGACAGATCGGCATCCTTATCGTAGTAGACTTTCATTCTTCCCCCATTGCTCTGTGAGGATGTGACGGGTCGGGGAGCAGGCGCCCGGATGCTCCAGGGCAGCGCACCCCCGGCTCATACCTTCATGTGCTTCTCGCCGCGGGAGATGCCAATCACGCCGGAACGGACTACTTCCAGCATGACGTTCTCCCCAAGTGCCTGCAGAAAGGCGTCGAGCTTGCCGCTGGCGCCGGTCAGTTCGATGGTGTAGATGCGTTCGGTGACATCCAGGACACGGCCGCGGAAGATGTCGCTCAGCCGCTTGACCTCCTCGCGTGCCTCATTGGTGGCCGCAGACACCTTTACCAGCATCATCTCCCGCTCGATGTGCGCACCTTCGGTCATGTCCATGACCTTCACCACATCCAGGAGCTTGTTGAGCTGCTTGATGATCTGCTCGATGATACGATCGTTACCGATCGTCACCAGAGTCATGCGCGAAAGAGTGGGGTCATCCGTCGGCGCGACGGTCAGGCACTCGATATTGTAGCCCCGGGCCGAGAATAGTCCTGCCACGCGAGAGAGCGCGCCAAACTCGTTTTCTACGAGGATGGAGATGATATGACGCATATGATTTCCAGAGACCGCCCGAACCGTCATTGGCGATGAGCAAACAATCCCTGCCGTCCGCATGCCCGCCACCGGACTGGATCGTAGCCGGCGGGAACACATTCTGTCGCCGCAGGAACCGGGACAAAGCGAGCAAACTACTGGGGAATGCGTAACAGGTCAAGCCTCCGGCAGCCGGCGCGCCGGGCGGGCACAGGCCGATCAGCCACCACAGGCAAGGAGCATGCTATGAAAGCGAACTTCACGTGGCCATGCGTCGTACTGGCAACCGGCTTCACACTGGCCATGGCGGTGCAGGCGCAGGACATCTACCGATGGGTTGGCGAAGATGGAACCGTCAGCTACGGCCACAACCCGCCTCCCGGGGTAGACGCCGAAGCGCTGGACACGGCTCCCTCGACTCCATCCTCCCCCGAGGCGGCAGAGGATACCGACGCGCAGCCGGTACCGGCCGAGGAGGAGCCCGGACGCGCGGACCGCGGGTTCGACGAGGAACAGCTGGCCGCGCTGGAACAGGAATGCCTGCGCGCGCGGGAGAACCTCGCGGTGCTGGAAGACCCGGCGGTACGAAGAATCCAGGCGGACAACGGCGAAGCGGAAACCCTCACCGATGAACGGCGTCAGGAGTTGCTCCAGGAGAATCGCGATTTCGTCGACGAATGGTGCGACTAGTGGCCGTCACCTCGCACGGCCGGCAGGCCGCCCACGGGAGGTGACCGGGCCTTGCCGCCTCCCGGTGCGGCTGCGCGGCGGCGGGCAACGCTGCTAGACTGATGCGCCTTGCGAATGGCGGCCCCGCTTCGCGACCGTCTGCAGGACACCACGCCAGTGGCGGTTTTCAACCGTTCCTGGACGGGCAGTGCCCGTCCCTCGGCGTGGCCGGTCCGGCTACCATCGACCAGACGCCGCGTCACCGTGGTGTCGCAGCACAGGAACAAGTACATGCGCCTTTCCAGCTTCCCGCTTGCCACCACCAAGGAGACGCCCGCCGACGCAGAAATCGTAAGCCACCAGCTCATGCTGCGGGCAGGCCTGATCAGGCGCCTGGCCGCTGGCCTCTACACCTGGATGCCCATGGGGCTGCGGGTGCTGCGCAAGGTGGAGAACCTGGTACGGGAGGAAATGGATCGCTGCGGCGCTGCCGAGGTTCTCATGCCGGCGGTGCAGCCGGCCGAACTCTGGCAGGAATCCGGTCGCTGGGATCACTTCGGCCCGGAGTTGCTGCGCCTCAGGGATCGGCACGAACGCGAATTCTGCATCGGTCCCACCCACGAGGAGGTCATCACCGATCTGGTACGACGGGAGCTGCGCAGCTACAAGCAGCTGCCGGCAAACTTCTACCAGATCCAGACCAAGTTCCGGGACGAGGTTCGACCACGGTTCGGCGTCATGCGGGCACGGGAGTTCGTGATGAAGGACGCCTACTCCTTTCACCTGGACGATGCCTCGCTGGAGCAGACCTACCGGCTCATGTACGACGCCTACAGCCGTATATTCGCCCGTAC
>SLLM01000296.1 GCA_007134055.1 Ectothiorhodospiraceae bacterium
AGCGAGGCCGGAACGGGTTCTCGCCGAGGCTCTGCCCTATTCCATGGATCCCGTTGCGCTGTTCGCCGCCTGCAGGGGTCTGGGAGGGGCGGCCTGGCTGGATAGCGGCGAAGGGACTGGCGGGCGCTATCACATTCTGACTGCGGAACCACGGGAATTCCTTCTGGCGCGTGGATCGCGGATCGTCTGGCGGGATGAAGCCGGCCGTGTACACCGGTACCGGGGGGATCCGTTTCGGCTGGTCGCAGAGCGCCTCGCGGCGCGACCCGTGGTACCGGGACCGTTCCCCTTCCCAGGGGGTGCCGTCGGCTATTTCGGCTATGAACTCGGTTATCCGGTGGTGCATCTGCCCCCGGTCCGCTCTCGGGGGGAAGCGCCGGACCTTGCCGTTGGCATGTACGACTGGGCGATCGTGTGGGATCACCAGGAACGGCAGGCCTGGTTGCTGCTGCTGCCGGGTGCGGCAATGTGCCGGTCGCGGCTACGGGCGCTGACCGCCCTGGCCCGTGCGCCGACGCACCACCGGCTCGGGTCGGTGGCGGCGGATACCGATCTGCACGCGTATCGACGTCGTTTCGATCGGGTCATGCGGTACATCAACGACGGTGACTGTTACCAGGTCAACCTTTCCCGCGGCTATCGTGCTGCGCTGCAGGGGGATCCCCTGTCCGCCTATCTGGCGTTGCGTTCACGCAGTCCGGCGCCCCACGGGGCCTTCCTCCAGCATGGGGACAGGGCGGTACTGAGTATCTCCCCGGAACGCTTCCTGTCCCTGCGGCATGGCCGGGTGGAAACGCGCCCCATCAAGGGCACACGTCCCCGGGAAACTGATCCCGATGCGGATCGTGCCCGCGCCCGCGAGCTCGCCGAAAGCCGGAAGGACCAGGCCGAGAACGTCATGATCGTGGATTTGCTGCGGAACGATCTCGGGCGTGTGTGTGAGGTGGGCAGCATCGCGGTGCCGGAGCTTTTCCGGGTCGAATCCCACCCGACGGTCCACCATCTGGTCAGTACCGTGACCGGAACCCTGTCTGCGGGCGTGTCCGCCGCAATGCTGCTACGCGCCTGTTTCCCCGGTGGGTCCATTACCGGTGCGCCCAAACGACGGGCGATGCAGATCATTGCCGAACTGGAGCCGGACCGGCGGGGAGTCTACTGCGGCGCCATCGGCTACCTGGGATACGATGGCGGCATGGATACGAGCATCGCCATTCGCACCGCCGTGCTGCATCGGGGGGAACTCCGCTATCGGGCCGGTGGCGGCCTGGTCAGTGACTCCCGCCCCGGGGCCGAGTTCGAGGAAACGGAACACAAGGCCAGGGCCTTTCTCGGCATGGCCGATCGGGCGTCCTGATCCCTCGCGCCGGTTTGCATCGCACCTCACTGTGCAAGCAGCGATGCCATGCTCCGTAGCAGCTTCTGTTCCCGCAGGCAGCCGGTTCGCAGCGTGTTGACGAGGCCCTCCGGCAGGCGCTCCGGGTGCTCCAGGATCGGGGGTAGCTCGCCGAAATCCCGCTCCACCCACTGCATGCTGCCTTGCAGGAGGTGCGCCAGGGTCCAGTTGCCGTCCGCTCCAGGGCGGGTATCCGGAAGTGCCCTGACGGCTTCGCTGATGACGTCCGGGAGACCCCATTCCTGCAGCAGCATGGCTCCGGCGGTGTACCGGTCGAATCCCAGCTGGCGCCGCTCCAGGTGCTGCGGCTCCTGGTCCGGTTCCCGGCGCAGGCACCGCAATACTGCGTCCATGTCACGCGGGAAGGCGTGCACCATCAGCAGTACGCCGATGGAGTGCATGAGCCCCAGGAGGTGGGCGCTTTCCGTACCCGTTTCGATGGGCAGGTACCGGGCTAGCTGGCCTGAGGTGTGTGCCGTAGCCATCGCCTGGTACCAGTAACCAGGCGCATCGAACGAAGGACAGCGCCCGCTGTCGAGCTGCTGCGAGAGCACGATCGATGCAGCCATGACACGTACCCGGTTCATGCCGAGACGCATGATGGCCTCCGCCACTGAGTAGATGGGAGTCTGCCCGTGAAAGAAGGCCGAGTTCGCCATCGAGACCAGGCGGGCGGTCAGGGCCGGATCGCGGTTCACGGACTCCGCCACCCGCCCCACGTGCACCTCCCGCTCATTGAGGACGAGAAGAATCTCGTGGGATACGTACGGCAGGGAGGGCAAGGTCCCGGCATCGGGAAGTCGTTCACTGCTCATGGCTGGCCTGTCCTGGCTATGACCTCGATGACCGGAGCTTACCGGTGACCTGGCGACGGAACCATGGGCTGCGTCACAGAGCCTGGCAACGACCGGCTCCGGTCCGCTGTCCGGCCGGGAGCGGCCCTGTCGATGCACGGCGGAGCCGCTACCAACCTTTCCGGACGCAGGGTCGGGCTTCCGTGATTTCTGCGTCGCTGTGGCAAGGTGCGGGGAGGGAGGTGTAGCGGCAGCTGCCTGCCCGACGGGCGACACCGTCCACAACGACGCCGAGCCCTGACCATGCGTTCCGAACGGTGAGTATGTTGCGGTGCGTGGCAATTGCGGGGTCGTTCGACAAACACGTTTCGGAAGTGCAGCATTTCTGCGATTATGGGGCGCACAAGGGGCGGCCGGCAGGCGTTGCGGTGGCCGGGGAGCCATCTGGCGGGCAGATCCGCGGCAGGAAGCCGGCCATCCCGTCCGGCATCATCACCCGCCGGGTGCTCCGGGCCACTACCCACGAACAGTCGGAGGATATCCCAATGGAACAGGTCGTCATAGTTGCGGCGGGCCGCAGCGCCGTCGGATCGTTCGGCGGTTCCCTGGCCACCCTGCCCGCCAGCACGCTGGGTGCGCAGGTGATACGCGGCACCCTGGACCGGGCCGGCATCGGACCGGATCAGGTCGATGAGGTGATTCTCGGTCAGGTGCTTACCGCGGCTGCCGGCCAGAATCCTGCCCGGCAGGCATCGATTGCCGCGGGCATCCCCGATTCGGTGCCGGCGATGACAATCAACAAGGTTTGCGGAAGCGGTCTGAAGGCCGTGCATCTGGCGGCCCAGGCCATCCGCCTCGGTGATGCCGAATGCATCGTCGCCGGTGGGCAGGAGAACATGTCCCTGGCGCCCCATGCCCTGCCCAGGTCGAGAACCGGGCAGCGCATGGGAAACTGGAGCCTTGAGGACGTGATGATCAAGGACGGCCTGTGGGATGCCTTCAACGATTACCATATGGGGGTTACCGCCGAGAACCTGGCCGAGAAGTACGGCATTTCCCGGGAAGAGCAGGATGCCCTGGCCGCGGAATCCCAGCAGCGGGCGGTCGCTGCGATCGAATCCGGCCGCTTCCGCGACGAGATCGTTCCGGTGTCGGTGCCGCAGCGTAAGGGCGACCCTCAGGTGTTCGACACGGACGAGTATCCAAAGGCAGGGACGGATGCCGCCAGACTGGGAAAACTTGCCCCGGCCTTCAAGCGCGACGGCGGCAGCGTTACAGCCGGCAACGCGTCCGGGATCAATGACGGGGCTGCGATTCTGGTTGTGATGGCGGAATCCCGGGCGAAGGCCATGGGCCTGGAGCCTCTGGCCTACGTCAGGGGTTATGCCAGCGCCGGCGTGGATCCCGCTATCATGGGGTCCGGACCGGTGCCGGCGACCCGCCGGTGCCTGGACCGGGCGGGCTGGTCCGTGGAGGAACTGGACCTGGTGGAAGCCAATGAGGCATTCGCAGCCCAGGCGCTTGCCGTGGCCCGGGAATTGAAATGGGACATGAGCAGGGTGAACGTCAACGGCGGCGCCATCGCCCTGGGCCACCCCATTGGTGCATCCGGTGCGCGCGTGCTGGTTACGCTGCTGCATGAGCTCAAGCGACGGGACGGGCACAAGGGTCTTGCCACGCTCTGCATCGGTGGCGGACAGGGGGTCGCCGTGGCCGTCGAACGCTGATTCTGTCATGGCCGGGCAACCCCGGGTTGCCCGGCCGACCCAACGGAGCAGTCCATGACTGACGTGCGCCTCATCAAGAAGTATCCGAATCGCCGTCTCTACGATACGGCCATCAGCAGTTACATCACCCTCGCGGACGTGAAACGCCTCGTGATCGACGGGGTGGAATTCCAGGTGATCGACGCCAAGACGCGGGACGATCTGACCCGGACGATCCTGCTGCAGATCATCAGCGAGGAGGAGGAAGGGGGGGAGCCCATTTTCAGTACCGATCTGCTGGCGCAGATCATTCGGTCGTACGGCGGCAACATGCAGAACCTGCTGACCAGCTACCTGGAAAAGAGCATGGACATGTGGTCGGATCAGCAGCGAATGTTCCGCGAACACACGCGGGAGTTCATGGAAGCCAATCCGATGACGGTGCTGAGCCAGATTGCCGAGCGCAACCTTGCCATGTGGCAGACGATGAGCGGCGTGGGCCAGAGGGGCGGGCCGGGCGACAAGGCGGCTGGCCGGCAGACTGGCGAGGAAGAAAAGGGTGACGACCATCCCAGGGATGGTCGGCGGCCGCGCACCGGCAGAAGATCCTCTCGCTGACCGGTGGTTGATGAAGGTGCAGCAACCCCTATGCTGCACCGCCGGAACATCGTGTTGCGGGCGATTCCCGACGACTTCTCCGGCTACGGAATCATCCTCTGATCATGCGCTGCAGCAGGCGCCGCAAAGGCGTTTGTTGTGCGCAGCATCACAAAATCGGACTACCTCCATGTAACTGATATATCTTCTTAAAAGATTGAATTTAATGACTATTTCGTGGTTTCGCACAGTGAAACAAGCGTTCTTTACGGTTGACAGTCCCTCTCCCCCTACCTATGATCCCCGCTGACTTTGTCGCGTTGCACAACGAGCGGTGACGCGGCCGGCCCCGGCAGCGAGGGGCGGTCCCCTGGCCGGGTGGCCAGGCACACAAACAGAGAGTGGCGCGTGCGAACCAGAGGGAGAAGGGCGGCGCGGCCCGAGGCACACTGCTGGTGCCGCGTCCGTTGGACTCGGTGCAGCATGATGGGAGGGTGAGAGCATGTCCAGCCGAGTCGCTTTGGTTACCGGAGGAAACGGGGGAATCGGGACGGAGGTCTGCCGGCATCTCGCCGCTGCCGGGTACCGGGTTGTCAGTACCTGCGTGGACCCGGATCGGGAGAACGTGGAGAGCTGGCAGCGGGAACTGGAGGCCGAAGGGCATAGCGTCCACTGGGTGCAGTGCAATGTCACGGATTTCGCCGCCTGTCAGGCGATGGCCGAACAGGTGGAAGCGGAACACGGCCCGGTCGAGGTGCTGGTCAACGTGGCGGGCATCACCCGTGATGCCTTCCTGCACAAGCTGGACAAGGTGGACTGGGATGCGGTGATCAACGTCAATCTCAACAGTGTCTACAACGTGACTCGCCAGTTTGTCGACGGCATGCGCAAGCGCGGCTACGGGCGGGTCATCAACATATCTTCCGTCAACGGGCAGACAGGGCAGTTCGGCCAGACCAACTATTCGGCGGCCAAGGCAGGGCTCCACGGCTTTACCATGGCCCTGGCGAAGGAGACAGCACGCAAGGGCGTGACGGTCAACAGTATTTCCCCGGGGTACATCGACACGGTGATGACGGCTGCTATTCCTGACGAGGTCCGCGAACAGATTGTCGGGTCCGTGCCGGCCGGACGTATGGGCAGGCCGGACGAGGTCGCACGGGTGGTGGCGTTCCTGGCGGCGGATGAATCCGAATACATCACCGGGGCGAACATTCCGGTCAACGGCGGATTGTTCACCAGCTTCTGAAGGCCCGCAACGAGGCAGGGCCGGTCGGGCTTCGAACCACGGGAAGCAACGCCCGTTGACACGGAAGACAGACCGGTCTACCCTGCTATGG
>SLLM01000365.1 GCA_007134055.1 Ectothiorhodospiraceae bacterium
CCCGAGTCGGTTGCGCGGTTCCGCCACTGGGCGACGGGGCTGTATCCGCCGAAGCTGCTGGTGGAGGCGGTCAGTCTTGGCCGGATCGATCCCGCATGGCTGGACCTGCAGGCGGATCCGGGGCGTCAGGCGCTGTTTCCCGAGGCGCACTCTCATGGCGTCGTGGAGCCGCCCGCCAGCGAACCGGATTCGCCGCAGCCGGGGATGCCGGTGCGGGTGCCTGGATACGGTCTTGGCCGGCACGCCTGTGGCTGGCTGTTCCATCCCCGGGACAGCTTTGACCAGGCGGCGCTGCTGGAGGTGCTGGCGGGCATGGGACGGGTCGATCGCCTCAAGGGGGTGTTCCATTGCGGGCGGGACTGGCTGCTACTCGAGCGGGTCGGGGAGCGGCTGACTCGTGATGCGGTGGGCTGGCGCCGTGACAGCCGCGTGGAAGTCATCCTCGAAGCGGGTGCCGAGCCGGCCTGGGAGCGCTTGCACGACGATCTGGCGAACTGCATCGTGGATCCGGTGCGGGGCCGCGGGCCCTAGTGTCGTGGATCATGAGTGCGTCACCTTTCCTAGCCGGTGCGCGCCTTGCCGGCCCGCAGCAAGGGAACGAACTCATGATTCACGTCACTGGCCTGGTCCGTCCGGCAGGTGGTCCGCCTGTTACGGCGGCTCCGGGTGGAAGGGCCGATCGTGCGCGGCCATCTCGGTCAGAATGCGGGCCGGGGCGAAGCGTTCGCCATGTTGGCGACGCAGCTCCTGCAGGCGTTCGACGATGTTGCCGATGCCGCGGCTGTCCATGTAACGGAATGGTCCGCCGAGGAACGGTGGAAAGCCGATACCGAAGACCGCCCCTATGTCGCCATCGCGAAGGCGCCGGATCACGCCCTCGTCCTGGCAGTGCGCCGCCTCGTTGATCATCAGCAGCACGGCGCGGTCGGCGACCTCCCGGTCATCAGCGCTGCGACCGGGGGTGACGTCCAGCAGCGGGTAGACACCGTCGTCCACCTCGCGTTTACCCGATTTCCCTGTTCTCCCCCGGTAGCGGTAGAAGCCCTTGCCGGACTTCCTGCCGCGGCGGCCATCTTCCAGCATGCGGTCGGCGGCGGCCGTCGGCCGCATCCTCTCTCCGAACGCGCGGTGGAGAATGGGCGCCACCTTGGCGGTGACGTCCAGGCCCACATCGTCGAGCAGAGCGAACGGGCCGACCGGGAAACCGAACTGCACCAGTGCGTCGTCAATCCGGTCGATGGCGACACCCTCGTACAGCAGGTGCAGCGCCTCGTTGAGGTACGGCGCCAGGATCCGGTTGACATAGAAACCGGGTCCGTCCCTGACCACGATCACGGTCTTGCCCTGGCGACGGCCAAGATCGACGGCGGTGGCGATCACATCCGGGCTGGTACGGTCCGTGGCGATGATCTCCAGCAACGGCATCCTTTCCACCGGGGAGAAGTAGTGCATGCCGATCACGTTCCGGGGATGTCGGGCGCCGTCGGCGATGTCATTGATGGGTATGGAGGAGGTGTTGCTGGCGATGATGGTCTTCGGTCCGCAGGCGGATTCCACTTCCCGGATTATCCGGTGCTTGAGTTCCAGATCTTCGAACACGGCCTCGAATACGATGTCGCGTCGGGCAAACCCGGAATACCCGGTGGTCGCCGTCACGCGGCGCATGTGCACGCCCGCCTCGAAGGAGGTCAGGGAGCCGCGGCGGACCCGTTCCTGCAGGTGTCGGTGAATGGTCTCCATCCCCGTTGCCAGGCTGTCGACGGTTACGTCCTTCAGCCGGACCGGGAGCCCGGCGCGGCTGGTGGTGACGAAGCTGATCCCGGCTCCCATCAGGCCCGCTCCCAGGACGGCCGTGCGGGACACCTCCAGCGGGTGCGCATCGGCGTCGGTGCCGGGATCCTTTTTCATCGCGGTAGTGGCGAAGTAGATACCCATTAGCTGACGTGCTTCCGCCGTCATTGCGAGTTCCCCGAAACTGCGGGCCTCGTCGGCAAGACCGGCGCGGAAACCCTCCCGCAGGCCGGTTTCCACGCAGTCGATGATCCGGAGTGGGGCTGGATAGTTCCCCCGGGTACGCTCCGCCACCCGCCGGCGTGCCCGGTTGCAGATCAGACGGCGGCCCGGTGGCGTGGTCTCCAGCAGCAGCTCCGTCCAGCTGCGACGGCGCCGCGAACTCCTCCGCCGGGCGACGCTGTGGATCAGCGCCACTGCCGCCTGTTCAAGGATCGCGGCGGGAACGACGTCATCCACCAACCCCAGGCGTCGCGCCCTGTCGGCTCGAACCTGCCGGCCCGAGAGCATCATGTCGAGGGCTGAGGCCAGGCCTGCGATCCGGGGCAGGCGTTGCGTGCCGCCACTGCCGGGAAGCAGTCCGAGCTGCACCTCCGGCAGGCCGAACACGGTTCGGGGATCGTCCGTGGCCACCCGTCCACGACAGGCCAGTGCGAGTTCCAGGCCCCCACCCAGGCAGGTGCCATGTACGGCGGCGACAACGGGTACGGGGAAGTTTTCCAGCCGGTTCAGGAAGGATTGTCCCGCCTCCGCGATCTGCGTAGCCTCGTTCGCGTCGCTACAGGCAGCCAGCATGCGCACGTCGGCACCCGCGATGAAGGAGTGGACCTTGCCGCTACGGAGTATGACGCCGCGGATGGCGGGATCGCCTTCCAGTTCGTCGAACAGGGATGCCGCCTCCGTCAGTAGCTCCCTGCGCAGGATGTTCACGCTCTCGCCGGGTAAATCAAGCGTCACCAGCGCGATGTGGTCATCTCGCTTGGTTACCCGGAACGCGCCGCCCTGCCTGGGTGTTGACGTTGCCGCCATCAGACTACCTCCAGAACCATGGCCGCACCGAGGCCACCTGCCGCGCAGGCGGTGACCAGGGCGGGGCCACCTCCGCGGCGGCGCAGTTCCCGCAGCGTCTGCGTGATCATGCGGGTCCCCGTGGCGGCGAAGGGGTGGCCGAAGGCAAGGGAACCGCCAAGCACGTTGAAACGATCCGGGTCGACTTCCCCGATTGGCTGATCGATACCAAGCGTGTCGCGTGCGAAGCGCCGCGAGGGCCAGTTGCGGATGTTCGCGAGTACCTGCGCCGCGAACGCCTCGTGCATGTCGATCAGGGTCAGATCCTCGAGACCAAGTCCCGCACGGCGCAACGCAACCGGAGTGGCATGGCTTGGGCCCATGAGGCCATCGTTGAACGGGTCGATTGCGGTGAAAGCCCAGGAGCGGATGTAGCCAAGGGGCTCGAGACGCAGTTCGCGTGCCCGCCGCTCACCGACGATGAGTACCGCGGCGGCACCGTCGGTCAGGGGGCTGGAGTTGCCGGCGGTGACGCTGCCATGGGTGCGGTCGAAAGCCGGCGCCAGAGCGGCCAGCGCCTGCGAGGTGGAATTCGGGCGGATCGTGTTGTCCCGCTCCAGGGGCTGGTCAAAGGGTGGTAGCAGACCGGGCATGACTTCGCCGTTCAGCTTGCCGTCCTCCCAGGCCCGGTGGGCCCGCCGGTGGGATTGTGCGGCGTAGCTGTCCTGCTCTTCGCGACTGATCCCATGGTTGCGGGCCATCTGCTCAGCGATGTCGCCCATGCCAAGCCCGGTGGAATAATCCCTCACCGCGGGAGCCCGGGGAATCAGGTCACGCGGGCGCACCGAGCGGAGCAGGCGCAGCCTCTCCCGCCATCCTCGGGCGCGGCTCACCTGGATCAGGGCGCGAGCCAGCGAGTCACCAACCTGGATCGGCAGTACGGAAGCGGAATCGGTGCCGCCGGCGATACCCGTGTCGATCTCTTCCATGCGTACGGCCTGGGCGATGTCCGCCACCGCCTGGAGGCCGGTTGCACAGGCGCGGCTCACGGTGTAGGCATCGGTTCGTGGAGGCATGCCCGCGCCCAGCAGCACTTCTCTGGCGGCATTGGGTGCCTGCGGCAGGATGCCCACCTGACCGAAGACCAGCCGCTGGATGCACTCCGGATCCATCTCCGTGCGGGCGAGCAGTTCGCTGACCACCAGGCTGCCCAGATCGATGGCGTTGACGTCGCGATAGGCTGTCGCCTGCCTGGCAAAAGGCGTGCGCACCCCTTGGACGATGGCGATACGTCGCCCGTCAACTGGTCGCTGCATGTCCGCGTCGTTCGTCACGGAAACCCTCGTGCTGCAGGACCCATGCCGGAGCTCTCCCGTGGCGTGGACCCGTAGACAGTCAAACCCATTGGTAGCGGTTTGGCAAAGGCCATGCCCGGGGTCAGCGGGGATGACACGGTAATGAATAGACGATATGTATCATAAACATAAAAACAAATTATTTCAGCTATTTCTCTGTGTTCGTACACTCGTGTGATGTATAGAACATGGGAGTATTGACGATGTCGAAGGCAATTATTCACGCGAGTGAGACCACTTTCGAGAGCGATGTGCTGAAATCACAGGGTCCGGTCTTGGTCGATTTCTGGGCGCAGTGGTGCGGACCATGCCGGACACTTGCTCCCGCCCTGGAAGAGATTGCCGAGGAGTATGGCGGCCGGATTCGCGTGGTGAAGGTGGATGTCGACGAGAATCGCGCCGTAGCCCCCCGGTACGGTGTGCGGGGCATACCGACCGTGATGATCTTCAGGGACGGTAATCCTCAGGCAACCCGGGTTGGCGCAATGTCGAAGGCTGAGCTTTCCGCATTTGTCGACGCGAACCTGTGACCGGGCAGGCGACCCGGTCCCGGCACGGGGATTGCCGGATGTCGACTACGTAGGCCGGCCGTGCGATCGTTGCCAGTCAGGGAGACAGTGATTGTCTCGCACGCCTGCGTTGGTGCTGAGTTTCTTCAGAGACAAGGTGAGTTGTGCAGCTCCGGAGTTACTGAGCTGTCAGGAGGTACTCTGCGGTCAGGCAGTGCAACACGGCGTTCGGGAGCAATGCGATGCCAATCCCCTGGGGCCTGGCCGATTCCGGCCCCTGGTGGTGTTGCGACACCGGCCCGGCCGGCTCCGGTTTCGCACGATCGGCTAACCGGCGCCGTTGTCGTCACTCCGGAAATGGGACCATGCGATGAGAGATCTGGACACGATTCCCGCCCAGCTACTGCGCCAGCTCGTCGACGCTTCGAACGACGGTATAGTCATAGCCGAGCAGGAAGGGGACGACAATGTGCTGATATACGTCAATCCTGCCTTCGAGCGGTTGACCGGCTATTCCGCCGACGAAATCCTGTATCAGGATTGCCGCTTCCTGCAGGGTGGCGATCGGGATCAGCCCGGGCTGGGAGCCATTCGGGAGGCCATTGCCGCCGGCCGGTCAACGCGCCAGGTCCTGCGCAACTATCGCAAGGATGGTTCCCTGTTCTGGAACGAGTTGAGTATCACGCCCGTGTTCAACGAGCAGGACGAGCTGACGTATTTTATCGGCATCCAGAAGGATGTGACCGCGCAGAAGGAGCTGGAAAGGCGTCTGCGTACACTGGAAGGACGCGGTTCGGAGTAAAGGCCGGCGGAGTCACCCCGGCCTGTCGACTGGTGCTTGAACCGGTTCGCCGCTGTCCCCATTTCCTGGCAGGTAGTCGGCCTCACCGCCGTGATGCCATCGGGCTTCTCCGAACTGCCGCAACATCACCAATCTGATCGGGAAACAATGAGTCTGCCTGGATTTGACCTCAGAGAGCTGGACCGCGATCGCCTGGAAGCCTTGCTTGAGGAGGTGGAAAGGGAACTCGAGAACCGTCGTTTCGAGGAACGCCTGCTATGGGAGCTGCGACGGCAGGGCCGCAACGGGGCGGCGGCAAGGTAGGCGCGCCGCCGACCCGCCGAGCCCGGGTACGGGGACTCG
>SLLM01000084.1 GCA_007134055.1 Ectothiorhodospiraceae bacterium
CGGTTTCGAGGAAGACTGCGTTCTCAGGGTGAATATCGCATCCCCTGTAGTGATCCCGCCGCCGGAAGAAGTCTTCAAGCGCTTCCGCAACCATTCCGGGCTGGTCGTGGTGGAGCATGTGTCCGGACGCCCTGATGCGCTGCAGTTCCGCACGGGGGAAGAGATCGACACGCCGGCGCAATTCCTCCTCGCCGCCAAGCGCGGCGGCCAGGCCCGACTCCTCCCCAAGCAGGCAGAGTGTCGGCGCCGACACACGCTGCCAGCAGGATTCCGCTTCCTCCAGCCGGTAGAGCACCGGATTCACCGCCTTGTGCCAGGGGTCCGCGAGATAGCGCCGCCCGCCATCCGTGTCTGCGGTCGTCCACGCCTCGACCACGAACCGCGCCCGCTCGACGGGCAAGCGCGGATGACGGCTGCACAGGCGCGCGGCAAGGGCCTCGACATCACCGGGAGCGCCGAGTGCCGGTGGCTGTCGCAGCTGATCCAGCCAGCGCCGGTATTGGTCAGGGGCCCGATCCGGGGGACGCCGTGTCATGCCGAACCCCTCCAGCAGCGCCAGGCGGGCGATGCGCTCGGGCCGGATCCCCGCATACAGGCCGGCCACGTTCCCGCCCATGCTGTGGCCCACCAGATCCACGGCTGTATCGCCGGCGATGCGGTCCAGCAGGGCATCAAGGTCCGCCAGGTAGTCAGGAAACCAGTAGCCACCCGGAGCGTGAGCACTGTGCCCGAAGCCACGCCAGTCCGGCGCCACGACAGGGCGCTCCGCCTGCATGGCATCCACCAGGAACTGCCAGGTGGCGCCACAGTCCATCCAGCCGTGGAGCAGCAGCAACGGGCGGCCGCCTTCGTTTCCCCAGCAATGCACCCGGCAGGACAGCCTGCGCAGGTTCAGCGTGCGGCTGCGAACCCGGCGCCGGGGCTGGTAGATGGTCAAACGGAGTGCTCCCAGCGGCGCCGGTGTCCGGCGTCCGTGAACGACCATTCGCCGGCAGCGAATTCGCCGGCGTCGACATCCAGAAGCAACCAGGATGCGAACCCTGCCACCTGCTCCGGCCGTTCCAGTCGCCCCCGGGCGTGGAGTTCCAGGAACCGCTCCACCTCCGGGAAGCGCTCCGGCGTCTGCTGACGGATCAGCCCCTGCATCGGCGTGTCCACCACGCCCGGGCGCAGGGAGCCGACAGCGACACCCTGCCGGCCGAGTTCCTCCCGGAGCACCTGGTAGAGCATGTACAGCGCGGCCTTGCCGGTGCAGTAGCTCCCCCATCCGCTGTAGGGGTGGTGCGCGGCCCCGGACGACAGATGCAGGATCCGCCCGCCGCTCAATTGCCCGAGCAACGCCTGGCTCAGGAACAGTGGTGCCTCCACGTTGATCGCCTGGGCCCGGCGCCATTCCCCCAGGCCGACTTCCATCAGCGGCCCGATCGGCTCCAGTACGCCGGCGTTGTGCACCAGGCAGCGGACGGGCGCACCCGCGGTCGCAGCGACAATCCGGCCGCGACCCTCGGGATCCGAAACATCAGCGGACACCGCCCGCATACGCTCCGGGTGCGCGCTGCAGGTCTCCGCCAGCGCTGCGGCGCGACGCCCCACGGCCACCACATTCAATCCCCGTTCTGCCAGGGCGTGCGCCAGGGCACGCCCGATCCCAGTGCCCGCACCGGTTACCACCGCCAGTTCTGCCATGATGTGTTCCGTCTCGCGTCGTCCCGGCCGGGCCTGATGGCCCCGGGCCTGCTACAGTGAGGCTACGACCGTCGCCGGTGTGCTACCGGGAAGGATCCGTACCAGCGTACAGAAGCAGTCCGCCCGCCGGCAAAGCAGGCGTTCTCGTGCCGGCGGGCGGCACCGGAATTTCGAGGAGGAGCTGCCATGACCTCGTACCAGGAGATGTATCGCCGCTCGTGTGAACAGCCCGAGGCGTTCTGGCGCGAACAGGCGGCGCGCCTTGACTGGTTCGAACCGCCGGAAACCATACTCCATCAGGACGACAATGGATTCTACCGCTGGTTCCGCGGCGGCAGACTCAACATCTCCCACCTCGCCCTGGACCATCACGTGGATAACGGCCGCGGTGACCAGACGGCCATGATCTACGATTCGCCGGTAACGGGGACGCAGCAGCGCTACAGTTACACTGAGCTGCGGGACGCGGTGGCCCGTACTGCCGGCATGCTGCGGCAGCAGGGCATCGAATACGGCGACCGGGTGGTGATCTACATGCCGATGATCCCGCAGGCGGTCATGGCCATGCTCGCCTGTGCGCGGCTGGGCGCCATCCACTCGGTGGTCTTCGGGGGGTTTGCACCGCACGAGCTTGCCGTCCGCATTGACGATGCGCAACCGAAGGTGGTCGTCACGGCAAGTTGCGGCATCGAATTCGATCGCATCATCCCGTACAAGCCCCTGGTGGACGAGGCAATCCGGCGCGCCCGGCATCGCCCCTCCACGGTGGTCGTGGTAGCACGCCCACAGGAACGTGCGGAACTCCAGCCAGACCGGGACCTGGACTGGGAAACCGCGCTGGCGGCGGCTACGCCGGCAGCCCCGGTGCCGGTGGAAGCGACCGACCCCCTGTATATCCTCTATACCTCCGGCACCACCGGCAAGCCGAAGGGCGTCGTGCGTGACACCGGCGGCTACGCCACGGCCCTGAACTTCAGCATGGAGGCGATCTACGACCTGGCTCCCGGAGACGTCTTCTGGACGGCATCGGACGTGGGCTGGGTCGTGGGCCATTCCTACATCGTCTACGCTCCCCTGATCCGCGGCTGCACGACGGTGGTCTACGAAGGCAAGCCCGTACGTACGCCGGATGCAGGCGCATTCTGGCGGGTCATCGCCGAGCATCGGGTCAAGACCTTCTTCACGGCGCCGACCGCCTTTCGCGCGGTAAAGAAGGAGGACCCGGACGGCCGCCTGCTGCACTCCCACGACATCACCTGTCTCAAGAACCTCTTCCTCGCCGGCGAACGTCTGGACCCGCCGACCTACGAATGGCTCAAGGGGATGCTGAATCGCCCGGTGATCGACCACTGGTGGCAGACGGAAACCGGCTGGCCCATCGCCGCCAACCCGCTGGGAATCGAACCCCAGCCCGAGAAGGGCGGCTCCGCCACGTTTCCCGTTCCCGGCTACCAGCTGGAGATACTGGATGACCTGGGCAATCCGCTTCCCAGTGGGAAGCAGGGCAACATCGCCATTCGCCTGCCGCTGCCCCCGGGATGCCTGCCCACCCTGTGGGGCGACGACCAGCGCTTCCGCAGTTCGTACCTGGCTGCCTTCCGCGGCTACTACAACACCTCGGACGGAGGCTATCTCGACGACGATGGCTACCTGTTCGTCATGGGCCGTGTGGATGACGTCATCAACGTGGCGGGGCATCGCCTGTCCACCGGCGAGATGGAGGAGCTGATCGGTGCCCATTCCGCCGTCGCGGAGTGCGCCGTGGTCGGGGTCCAGGACGATCTGAAGGGCGAAGTCCCGATCGGCTTCGTTGTCCTCAAGGACGGCGCCGAGATCGACCACTCCACCCTGGAACAGGATCTGGTACGGATGGTCCGCGAGGAGATCGGCGCGTTCGCGTGCCTGCAGCGGGTGGCAATGGTCGGAAAGCTGCCCAAGACCCGGTCCGGGAAGATCCTGCGCAAGAGCATCCGCCAGCTTTCGTTGGAGCCGGACGTTCCCGTGCCCTCGACCATTGACGACCCGAGCAGCCTCGACACGATCCGCGAAGCGATGCGCGAGGAAGGGATCGGGCGCTACCGGGACAATGGCTGAGCTGCCACCGGCCCGCTCCGGCTGCAGCCGCTGATCCGGGCTCGGGGAACGGGTCGTGGGCCGTCATTATCTGCAGCATTTCTTCTCGCCAGGAAGCATCGCGGTGGTGGGAGCGAGCGACCGACCCGGGACCGTGGGCTATCGCGCATACCGCACCCTGCAGGCCGGCGGCTTCCAGGGGGAACTCATCCCCGTCAATCCCCGCAGGACGGAGGTGGCGGGCGTCCCCTGTGTCCCGTCCGTGCGCAATCTGCAGGCGGCGCCAGACCTGGCCGTGATCTGTGTTGCCGCTACGCGGCTTGCCACGGCCATGGCCGACTGCGGTCGGGCCGGCGTGCGCTCGGCGCTGGTCCTGTCCCCGGAGCTTGCGGATCACAACGACGGCTCCCGTTCCAAGGGCCGGCGGGTGCTGGCCGCTGCCGGCAACAGGGGCATCCGCATCATCGACCCGGCCGGAATCGGCCTGATGCGGCCCGGCGCCGGGCTCAACATCGGCCTGGGCGACTTTCACCCCCGCGCAGGAGGAATCGCCCTGGTATCCTGGTCCGGAGCGGTTACGGCCGCCGTGCTCGACTGGGCGGAAGATCGCGGGATCGGCTTCTCCACCGTGGTCTCCCTCGGCGACGCCGGCAACGTGGATTGCGGCGACATACTGGATTTCCTCTCCACGGACGGCACCACGCGCAGCGTGCTCCTGTTCGTCGAGACCATCGGCAACGCCCGCCGTTTTCTGAGCGGACTGCGGGCGGCGGCCCGGTTGAAACCGGTCATTGTCATGAAGGCGGGCAACCGACCGGTTCCCTCCCGCAATGCCGGGTCGCACGCGGCCGCCCTGGTGGGCCCGGACGAGGCCTTCGCCGCCGTGGTTGACCGGGCGGGTGCGGTGCGCGTCCCCGGCATCGGCCAGGTGTTCTCCAGCGCGGAACTGCTGGCGAGCGGGCAGCGCCTGAACGGCGACCGCATTGCTGTGATTGCCAATGGTGCTGGTCCCGCCAGGATCGCGGCGGACCTGGTGGACGCACGGGGGCTGCGACTGGCACCCCTGCCCTGCGCCGACGACGAACCGGCCCCGAACCTGCACGAATCCCCTGCCGCAACAAACCGCAACCCTGTGATCCTGCCGGCCGCCAGCGGCGGCGCGGGCTTCGGAGCGGCACTGCGCTCCTGCCTGAACCGCCGGGAGGTCGACGGTGCCCTGGTGTTGCTCGCGCCACGGCCGAACTCGCAGCCGCTGGACAGCGCAATGGCGGTGCGGGAAACAGCTGCGGAACTGCGCAAGCCGGTAGTCGCCTGCTGGCTCGGCGGTGCCCGGATGCGGGATGCGCGACAGGCGATGACCGACGCGCGCTTCCCCAACTTCGCCACGCCGGAGCATGCAGTGGAGGCAATGGTGGCACTGTCACGCTACCGGGACAGCCAGCGCCGACTTCTCCAGGTTCCCGCTACCGGCGGGCTACCGCGGTCTCCGGATATCGACGCTGCCCGGCAGGTCATCGGCCAGGCCCTGCACCGGGGTCAGCGCCGACTGACGCCGATGCAGTCCAAGCAGGTGCTGCGTGCGTTCAACATCCCGGTAATCCCCACCGTGGTGGCCCGTTCCGGCAGCGAGACGGCAGCAGCGGCAGCCCGGTTCGACTGCCCCGTGGCGGTAAAGGTGAACAGCGCCGACATCCTCCACAAGGCCGCCGTCGGTGGCGTACGCCTGAACGTCATCGGCGAGGATGGGGCCGCGGCGGCCTACGCCTCGGTGCTGCAGGCAGTGTCCCGGCATCATCCGCCGGAGATCGTCGACGGCGTTTCCGTCGAGCCCATGCACGCACCCCGCAATGGGCGCGAAGTGATGCTTGGCGCGGTCCGCGATCCCGTGTTCGGACCCGTGCTCTGCTTCGGTTGCGGCGGTTCCATGGTGGAGGTGATCGCGGACGCGGCCGCAGGGCTGCCGCCACTGAACGACTTTCTCGCCCGGGACATGCTGCGGCGCGCCCGGGTCGGTC
>SLLM01000260.1 GCA_007134055.1 Ectothiorhodospiraceae bacterium
ACGCCCGCCCGCCGCTCCTGCAACCAGCATGGTGCTTCCTCGGTCACTCGTGTCCCCGCCGCATGGTTCCGCCCAGTTCAGGGTGGCCGTGACCATGGCTGATGGGGCGGCCAAGGTGGTCCGGAACGGGTTCATCCAGCATCCGGTACAGGGCCTCCAGGTGTTGGCGGAAAAGGTGATCGAACTCCGCCACCACAGTCGCCGGATTGTAGTCGCCGAACCACCAGAACCAGTCGGAGCCCTCGCAGACCGCGAGTTGACGCTCCAGTTGGGCTCGTCGGGCGGCATCGGTGATTTCGGGCAGCTTCCGGTCGAAGACGGTCTTGGCTTCACACAGGAGATCCCAGGCCCGGTTCTTGTCCGGGTTGCCGATCCAGGTGTCCAGGTTTCCGTATACCCAGCTCCCGGCCACGATGCCGGGAAGCGTGGCCACCGGAAGCGCGTCGTTCTCCGCGCATTCGGAAAAGGTGGTCAGGCGCAGCCCGTCATGTTGAACCAGGGCCCGATACAGGGCCGGTACGAAGTGAAAGCCGTTGTGCGGATAATGTTCCCATGGGTTTTCGCCGTCCAGGATCACCGCGACCACCTGGCCCGCCCCGCCATCCGCGGCGATTCCCTCCAGGCGGTGGACGAAATCGCCCACCGCGTCGTCGGCATGCCAGTCCTTGTAGACGAAAGCGATCAGGTCCGAGAGTTCGTCGTCGCGAAAGAAGCACAGGGGGCCCGCATCCCCGTTTCTGTAGGGGCAGTAAACCGCATTACCGTCTGCTTCCCCGTCGTTGAGGCTGTTGTGCAGCACGGCCTGGCTGCTGGCTGCCCAGGTGAAGCCCTGGTCCCCGATCAACGTGAGGGTGGGTGCGGACACGCCGCCTTCCGATGGCCAGCATCCGGCCGGCGGAATGCCGAAATGCGCTTCGAAAGCGGCCCTGGCCTGTTCCAACTGCCAGCGGGCCCGCTCCTCACCCCCGGGGTAGACGGGAGCAGCCGGCAACGGCAGTTCCGGCCGGGGCTCCCGGGCGGCGTTGAAATCCAGCAGAAGGGGCAGGATGGGGTGCGTGTAGGGGCTGGTGGACAGTTCCGCACGCCCGGCCCGGGCCAGTTCGCCATAGCGGGACAGCAGACCGCCCATGATGTCACCCATGACGACAAGCAGTTGGCGGCGATCCTCCGGCGTGTACTCCTGCTCCTTGTCGATCAGGCATCGGATGCGCTGATCGCCACGGCGGCGGGTTTCTCCCATCCAGGCCAGGTGGTACCACACCAGCAGATCCGCCAGGTGCCGGTCAGTCAGATAGTCCGGACCGGACTCCGTCTCCAGGGCGGTGCGGGTCATGGCCGTCAGACGTGCGTAGGCCGGAAAGCGGTCGATCATGTGGGTCTGCTGGGCATGCAGGCATCTTTCCAGCAGCGCCCGCCGGTCGGCGCGCGCCTCCGGAAGATCCGGGTTCGCCAGGGCTGATAACAGGGAATCCCCAAGGTCCCCGCCGGTGTCCAGATGGGCTGCGATCCGGACAGCGTACTCGGCAAGCTGCTCCAGAAGCACTGGGGGAAAATTGACCACGGCTCTGACGCCTTCCGGGGCCTGCTCCAGGTGCGCGGCCATGTCGGCGTAATCCTTGAGTGCGTGGAGATAGGTCCAGGGTGCCAGGAAGCGTCCGTCAAGCGGGCTGCGGTACTCGGGCTGGTGCATGTGCCAACAGAGCACCACGTTCAGCGGCTCAGCGGACATAGCGGGCTTCCTGGCCGAGCATCTCCGGGGTGACCAGCACCACGCCCCCGGCACTGACCTCGAAACGTGCGGTGTCCTCCGCCGGGTGATGACCAATGTGCAGGCCGTCGGGGATGACGCAGCCGGTTTCGATGATCGCGCGTCGTATGCGGACGTCACGCCCGATTTGCGCATTGTCCAGCACCACGGAGTCTTCCACCGTGGAGCCTTCGCCAACCCAGACGTCCGACGACAGCACCGAGTTGCGGATCAATGCTCCCGACACGATGCAGCCGCCGGCCACCAGGGAATTGATGGCCTCCCCGCGGCGGTTGTCCTCGTCGAGAACGAACTTGGCCGGCGGCGCCTGGTGCTGGAGCGTCAGGATCGGCCAGCGCCGGTCGTAGACGTTCAGTTCCGGCTCGATACGGGTGAGCTCCAGATTGGCCTCCCAGTACGAATCGATATCCCCAACGTCGCGCCAGTACGCAGGTCCCCCGGTTTCCAGATCCCGGAACGGGAAGGCGAGAACGGCACTTCCGTTGTTGACCGCTTCGGGGAGGATGTCCTTGCCGAAGTCGTGACTGGATTCCGGGTTAACCGCGTCCGCGGGTAGGCGCTCCAGTAGAAAATCGGTGTTGAAAACGTAGATCCCCATAGAGGCCAGCGCATGGATGGGATCATCTGGCATTCCCCGGCATTGCTCGGGTTTTTCAATGAAGCGCCGGATGCGGTTGTCCTTGTCAACCTCCAGAATTCCGAAGGCGGAGGCCTTTCCCAGCGGGACCGGCATACAGCACACGGTAACGTCGGCACCGGAACTCACATGCGCGGCCAGCATGGCCCCGTAATCCATCTTGTAGATATGGTCGCCGCCAAGAATGAGCAGGAAGGCCGGATCATGCAGATGGATGATATCCATGTTCTGGTAGATGGCGTCTGCCGTCCCTGCATACCAGTCCTCCCCCGCGCGCTGTTGTGCCGGGAGCAACTCCAGGAACTCGCCAAGATCCGGCCGCAGAAAGGCCCAGGCCTGATGTATGTGCTGGATGAGTGAATGCGCCTTGTACTGGGTGAGGACCCCCATTCGGCGAATACCGGAGTTGACACAGTTGGAGACAGTGAAATCGATGATCCGGAAGTGCCCGCCGAACGGTACGGCCGGCTTCACCCGGTGCGAGGTCAGTGCGCCCAGGCGGGTTCCCTTGCCGCCCGCCAGGACCAGGGCGAGCGTGTCCCGGGTGATCAGGCTGACAAAGCGGTCGCTGGTCAGTTTCTGCTTATGCTGCATGGCCACCGCTCCAAGTGGAACCAGGAGTCCACGTGATTCGACCACTGTCCATGGCCGGGAGCGTTGACTGCCGTCAACGCAGAGGGAATCGTGGGGGGGGGATGATTCCGGCAACACGGTGAAGCTCGCGGCCCGGCTATCACGAAACTGCGCCGTCGGGCCCCCGAGGGCAGTTGAGGCGAAGCGATCATGGGGTACGAATCCCTGTTTACCGGTGGACAGTCGCCGGCCATGCGAGGGTTGATGGAAGGCCGTTTGCATGATCCCCACGCGGTGCTCGGCCGGTTCCGGCATGCGGACGGCGAGAGCATTCGCGCCTGGCTGCCCGGTGCGGTGTCGGCCTGGGTGGAACCCGGCGGGCACCCCATGCGCCTGCTGGATCCGGCCGGACTGTTCCAGTGGTACGGTGCGGGCGGAAGTGTGCCCCCCGGCTACCGGCTGCGCTGGCGGAATGACTCCGGCGAGGAGCTGGAGGGCCCGGACGCCTATGCCTTCCCGCCGGACCTCGATCCCGATGAACTGCGGCTGTTCTGTGCCGGCGAGCACATTCGCGCCTGGCGGCTGCTGGGAGCCCAGGTGATGGAGCGGGACGGGGTGCCGGGAACCCGTTTTGCCGTCTGGGCGCCCAACGCCGAACGGGTCAGCGTGGTGGGTGATTTCAACGGTTGGAACGGTCTGCGTCATCCCATGACGGTTCGAGGAGGCTTCGGCGTCTGGGAGCTGTTCATTCCGGAGGTGGTCCAGGGCGCCCTCTACAAGTTCGAGCTGCGCAATCGGGATACCGGCCGTGTGCAGCAGAAGGTCGACCCCTTCGCCAGGCGCTTCGAAGTGCGGCCCCGTACCGCCTGCGTCGTTGATGCGCCACCCGGTCACGGCTGGGGTGATGATGCCTGGCTGCAGCACCGGCCAGACTGGCAGCGCGCACCGATGGCGGTTTACGAGATCCATGCGGGTTCCTGGCGCAGGCACGCGGACGGGAGTTTCCTCGGCTATCGCGAACTTGCCGGCCAACTGGTGGAGGAACTAGGGGAAACCGGTTTCACCCACGTGGAGCTCATGCCGATTACCGAGCACCCCTTCGATGGTTCCTGGGGATACCAGACCACGGGTTACTTCGCCCCCACCAGCCGCTTCGGCACCCCGGAGGACTTCCGGTACTTCATTGATACGTTGCACCGCAACGGCCTGGGCGTGATCCTGGATTGGGTGCCCGGCCATTTTCCCCGCGACGATCATGCGCTGGCCCGATTTGACGGCACGGCGCTGTTCGAGCATGCGGACCCGCGCCAGGGGGAGACCGTGGACTGGGGAACCCTGGTGTTCAACTTCGGCCGCAACGAGGTCCGGAGTTTCCTGATCTCCAGCGCCCTTTACTGGTTGGAGGAGTTCCATCTCGACGGGCTGCGCATCGACGCCGTGGCCGCCATGCTGTACCTGGACTACGGCCGGCGTGATGGCCAGTGGGTCCCGAACGCCTACGGTGGCAACGAGAACCTGGAGGCGGTCTCCTTCCTCCAGGCCCTGAACAACGTAACGCACCGGGAATGCCCCGGCACCATGACCATTGCCGAGGAGTCCACCGCCTGGCCGGCCGTGACCCGCCCGGTGCACCTGGGCGGGCTGGGTTTTTCCATGAAGTGGAACATGGGCTGGATGCACGACACGCTGCAGTACATGCGGCATGATCCGGTGCACCGCCGTTACCACCATGACTGGCTCACCTTCGGCCTGCTATACGCCTATACAGAGAACTTCGTGCTGCCGTTCTCCCACGACGAAGTGGTACACGGCAAGGGCTCGCTGCTGGACCGCATGCCCGGGGACCGCTGGCAGAAGTTCGCCAATCTTCGACTGCTGTATGCCTACCAGTACGCCTACCCGGGGAAGAAGCTCCTGTTCATGGGCAACGAGTTCGGGGCACCGCACGAGTGGTCCCATGCCCACGGGCTGGACCGCAGCCTGCTTGGCGAACCTGCCCACACAGGCGTGCGCCGCCTGGTGAGCAATCTCAACCGCCTCTACCGCGATCGCCCGGCCTTGCATGCGGAGGACTTCGAGCCCTCCGGGTTTGAATGGATCGATTGCCATGATGCCGACCAATCTGTGCTCAGCTTCCTGCGGCGCAGCGCAGGAAGGCTGATGATCGTGGTCTGTAATTTCACCCCGGTGCCGCGCCACGGCTACCGCATTGGAGTCCCCCATGCGGGGCGGTACCGGGAATGTCTGAACTCGGATGCCGCCGTTTACGGGGGCAGCAACGTGGGCAACTGTGGCCGGGCCGGGGCTGAGCCCGTCCCGTGGATGGGCCGGCCGTGCTCCATGACCCTGACGCTGCCGCCACTGGCCTGTGTCTACCTGGAACCGGAGGAGGGCTGACATGCGCCCGCTGAAGATCCTGTTCGTGGCTGCCGAGATGGCGCCGCTGGTGAAAGTGGGTGGGCTCGGTGACGTGGTGGGCGCTCTGCCGGCGGCGCTGGCCGCCCGGGGTCACGACGCACGGGTGCTATTGCCCGCCTATGATCCGGTCATGACCCGAAAGGCCCGGGTGATCACCCTCCTGCCGGACGGCAGCGGCCGGCTGCTGGAATACCGGGCCAGCACCGTTCCAGTGCCGGTCTGGTTGCTGGAGACGGCGGGCTTCCTGCGTCGTGGCGGCCGGCCTTACCTCACCCGTGCCGGGACGCCCTGGGCAGACGATCCGCTGCAGTTCGGCAGGCTGGGACGGACGGCTGCGGATATTGCCAGCGGCCGATTGGTCGATGCCTGGCAGCCGGACGTGTTGCATGCCAACGACTGGCATACCGGGTTGGCGCCGGTGTGGATGCACCTGGAGAACAGCGCGGCGGCGTCTGTGTTCACCGTCCACAACCTGGGGTACATCGGCCGTTTCGCCGCGGATATCCTGTCACGGTTGGGCTTGCCTCCCTCCATGAATCATCCGGAGGCACTGGAGTTCTATGGCGACATCGCCTACATGAAGGGTGGCCTGGCTTTCGCCGATCAGGTCACCACCGTGAGCCCGCGCTACGCGGCGGAAATCCAGACGCCGGCATTCGGCTCCGGCCTGGACGGGTTGGTTCGCGCCCGCTCAGACCGGCTCACCGGCATTCTCAACGGCATCGACCTGGAGGCGTGGAACCCGGCGACGGATCCCGCACTGGAGAATCATTTCGATGCCGTCCGGCCGGACGGCAAGCAAGACGAGCGCGATCGTCTGTTGCATGGCCTGGGGCTGGACCCGGTGACGGACCCGCAAACTCCGGTTCTGGCCTGGGTGGGGCGACTGACGGCACAGAAGGGCGCGGATCTGCTCGTGGAAGCGCTACCGGGACTCATGGAACGTTCGGTGCGGCTGGTGGTGCTGGGCAGCGGCGACCGTGAAACGGAGCAGACCCTGGTACGCGCGGCCCGCAGCCGGCCCGGCCTGCTTGCGGTACACCCGACATTCGACGAGGCGCTGGCGCACCGTATCTACGCGGGCGCTGACATGCTGCTGCTGCCTTCGCGCTTCGAGCCCTGTGGACTCACCCAGATGTATGCCATGCGCTATGGCACCATTCCGCTGGTGACACCGGTAGGTGGGCTTGCGGACACGGTTGTCGATTCGGGTGATGCCGCGCCGCAGGAGGCGAAAGCCTGCGGTTTTCACCTTGCACGGCCTAGTGTCTCGGCGCTTCTGGAGGGGGTGGATCGGGCCGTCGGAACTTTCCGGCAGCCGGATCGCTGGCGAACCCTGGTGCGCAATGCGATGATCCGCCGTTTCGACTGGGACAGCAGTGCCGCAGCCTATGAACGGGTATACCAGTCAGCGCTGAGGGACAAGCCCGCTCCGGACCGGCCTGACATGCCCCGCAGGCGGAGCCGCCGCCGTCACCGGGCGACCCTCGGCTCCAGGTAGTCCAGGAGCTGGCTGACGCTGTGCATCCGGGCGTAGTCCGCCTCGGGAATGTTGACCCCGACGCGCTTGTGCAGCGCGGCGAGCAGATTTAAGGCGTCCATGGAATCCAGATCGTATTCATCGCGCAGACGCGCCTGATCATCCAGCGTATCGCTATCGATGTCCGGTGCGATGCATGAGAGTTCCTCGAGTATGACGGCGCGCAGTTCGTCCCGGTTCACAATGCCTCCGGTTGTTGCAACTGACTATCGATCTCGTTCAGGAACAGGGCCCCCATGTGACCGTCGCAGACCCGATGGTCCGCTGCCAGGCTGACGTCCACCGCCGGTCTGATGGCCAGCGCGTCGCCCACCACCAGAGGGCGGGGCCGCACGCGGCCAACGCCGATCATCGCCACTTGGGGTGGATGGATGACACCGAACACGGTGTCCACGCCCCGGCCGCCCAGGGCGGTGACGGTGGCCGTGGCTCCTCCGATTTCCGAGGCCCGCAGGCCGCGGCTGCGCGCCCGCTTCACCAGATCCTGCAGACGGAGCATCAGCTCCGGAAGTGAGAGGGTTGCCGCGTCAAGCACTGCCGGCGCGACCAGGCCTCCGGCTCGCAGGTGAATGGCCATGCCGAGGTTGATCTGTTCCGACGGCGTGAATCCGGTTCCGGTGTAGTGCCCGTTCAGTGCAGGATAGCGCTCCAGCGCCCGGGCGGCGGCCTTCATGAACAGCGCAGCCATGAGAAGCCTGGACTCGGGGGGCTGGTCCCGGTTGTAGTCCTCCAGCCAGGCCTCGGCGACGTGCAGGTCCACGGTGTTGGCCAGGTAATAGTGGGGGATTTCCCGCTTGGAGCGCGTCATGGCGGCGGCGATGGCCTCCCGCATGGCGTCGGGATCGAACTCGCCCGCAGCGGGTTTCCGCTCCGCCTCCCGGAAAGGCGCATCTTCGACGTCCTTCAGAATGATTGCGCCGTCCGGCCCGCTGCCGGTCAGTGCGGCCAGGTCAATGCCACGCTCCCGCGCCCGCCGCCGCGCTGCCGGCGAAGCCCGCATCCGGGGTGTTCCCACGGTGCGGCGGATTCCCGGTGGGGCCTTCCCTGTGGAGGGCCTTGGTTCGGGTACGGGCTTGGGTTCGGGCTTGGGTTCGGGCTCGGGTTCTGGCTCGGATTCTGGCTCGGATCGCTCCATTACCATCTGTTCGCCGCTGCCAATCCGGGCGAGCGGCGTTCCGACCGGTACCTTGGTGTCCGGGTCCACATAGAGTTCCTCCACAACCCCGCCTTCGAAGACTTCCACGTCGATGGCGCCCTTGGAGGTCTCTACCACCGCGATGACCTGGCCCTTGTCGACCCGGTCGCCAGGTTGCACCTGCCACTCGATCAGTGTCCCGGCTTCCATGTCGGCGCCCAGCGACGGCATCAGGAATTCGCTCACGCCTGGCCCTCCAAGGCGCGCCGGACGGCGACAAGGATGTCGTCCACCTGCGGCAGCGCGGTGTTCTCCAGGTGCCTGGCATACGGAATCGGGATCTCGTCGGTACAGACGCGTTCGATGGGTGCATCCAGATCCCAGAAGGCGTGTTCCGCCAGGATGGCGGCGATCTCCCCGGCAAGGCTGCCGGACTTCCAGCCCTCGTCCACGATCACCGCGCGATGGGTGCGGCGGACCGATTCGATGATCGTCTCGGTATCCAGGGGGCGCAGGACGCGGAGGTCCACCACCTCGGCGTCGATGCCCTCCTGCGCCAGGACCTCGGCTGCTTCCAGTGTCTTCGGCAGGCTGCCGCCGTAGGCGATCAGGCTGATGTGGGATCCGGAACGGCGGAGGGCAGCGCGGCTGATATCCACGCCCTCGGGACGCGGTTCCAGCCGGCCTTCGCGGTTGTAGAGCAGCACATGCTCGAAGATCACCACCGGGTTCGGATCCTGCAACGCGGCCCAGAGCATGTAGCGGGCGTCCTCCAGCGTGCCGGGGGCAAGCACTTTGAGACCGGGCACATGGGCGTACCAGTTCTCCAGGCTGTGGGAATGCTGGGCGGCCACCTGGCGGCCTGCTCCGGTGGCCATGCGGATCACCAGCGGCACGTGGAACTCCCCGCCGGACATGTGCAGCAGTGTGGCGGCAGAGTTCACAATCTGGTCCATGGCCAGCAGGCTGAAGTTCACCGTCATGATCTCGACGATGGGGCGGGCGTCGCCCAGAGCCGCGCCGACGCCGGCCCCGGTGAAACCGTTCTCGGACAACGGGGTGTCGCGGATCCGCTCAGGTCCGAACTGCTCCAGCAGGCCGCGGCTGACCGCGTAGCAGCCGCCATAGTGGCCGATATCCTCGCCCATCATGAAGACACGTTCGTCATGCTCCAGTGCCTCGATCAGCCCTAGCCGAAAGGCCTCCCGGAAGCTCAGGTCCCGGGTTTCCGGTTCCCCGGCGGGCGGCGGTGGCGGCGAGGAGGGGGCTTCCCGGAAGACATGGTCGTAGAGGCTGGATTCCGGTTCCCACTCGGAGGCCTCCGCGTACGCGACGGCTTGGTCGACTTCCGTGGCGATCTCGCGCTCCATGATTTCCAGTGCGTCATCATCCAGGTGGCCAGAGTGTTTCATCCACTCGGCAAGCCTGGGAATCGGATCCTGCTTCTTCCATTCTTCCACCTCGGCCTTGTCACGGTAGAGTTCCGGGTCGAACATGGAATGGGCGCGGAAGCGGTATGTCCTGCATTCCAGGAAGCGCGGCCCCTGGCCAGTGCGTATCGCATCCAGCAGGCGGGCTCCTGTGGCTTCCACGCGGACGATGTCCATTCCGTCCACGCATTCCGCGGTCACGCCAAGAGCCTCGGCCTTGCGGTGGAGCTCGGTCTGGGCATGGGAGATCCGCAGCGCGGTGCCCATGGCGTAGAGGTTGTTCTCGCAGACGAACAGCACCGGCAGTTTCCACAGTGCCGCCAGGTTCAGGCTTTCGTGGAACACGCCTTCCGCTGCTGCCCCGTCGCCGAAAAAACAGACTGTGACCCGCTTCCGGCCCGCCAGCTTGTCGGCCAGCGCCAGCCCCACGGCCAGCGGCAGGCCGCCGCCGACGATGGCGTTTCCGCCATAGAACCGACTGGCTGCGTCGAACAGGTGCATGGAACCGCCGCGCCCCATGCTGCAGCCATCCACCTTGCCGTACATCTCCGCCATCACCTTGTTCATGGCGATACGGTCGAGCAGGGCATGCCCGTGCTCCCGGTAGGTGGAAACGACGGCGTCCTCCGGCTTCAGCCCGTGCATGACGCCGGTGCCCACCGCCTCCTCGCCGATGTACACGTGCAGAAAACCGCGGATTTTCTCCTGAGTGTACAGTTCCACGCAGCGCTCCTCGAAGCGGCGGATACGCAGCATCTGGCGCAGCAGGTCGATCAGGTGCGCCCGCGAAAGCCTGGGTTTTTCCGCCGGTGTGACGTTCATTCCTTCCCCCCTTCCAGTGTCGAGGTATCGCCCTCCGGCAGCCCCAGTTCCCGCGCCCGCAACAGGCGCCGCATGATCTTGCCGCTGCGGGTGCTGGGCAGCCGGTCGCGAAAGGCCACCTGGCGCGGGGCAACCGCAGGGCCCAGGCGTTTCCGCGCCAGAGCGAGGATCTCCTTCATCAGGACGTCTTCGGGCTCGAAGCCGGGTTTGAGGGATACGAAGGCCTTGACCGTTTCGCCGGCCACCTCGTCCGGAATGCCGATCACCCCGGCCTCTGCCACTGCCGGGTGTTCCATCAGCACGCTCTCCACCTCGAAGGGCCCGATCAGGTGGCCGGAGGATTTGATCACATCGTCGGCGCGGCCGATGAACCACAGATAGCCGTCCTCGTCACAGCGGGCCAGGTCACCGGTGAGATACCAGTTGCCGACGAAGCATTTCCGGTAACGCTCTTCCTCGTTCAGGTAGCCACGGAACATGGAGGGCCAGGGCGTCTTCAGTGCCAGTTCCCCGGTCTCGGCGGGGTCCTCGATTCGTTCGATGCCGTCATCCGTGTGGCGGATTACGGCCGTTTCGATGCCGGGGACAGCGCGCCCCATGGAACCGGGCTTGATGGGCATGCCGGGGAAGTTTGCGATCATGATTCCCCCGGTCTCCGTCTGCCACCAGTTGTCGTGGAATGGCAATCCCAGGGTGTCCCGGCCCCAGTGGACAGCCTCCGGGTTCAGCGGCTCGCCCACGCTGGACAGGAAGCGGAGGCTGGAGAGATCATGCTTCCTGGCCAGTTCCGGCCCGTGCTTCATCAGCATGCGGATTGCAGTGGGGGCGGTGTACCAGACCGTCACCCGCTGATCCTGAAGAATCCGGTACCAGCGCTCGGCATCGAATTCCTCTTCGTCCACCACCATGGTGGTGCCATTGGTGAGCGGCGAGATGATGCCGTAGGAGGTACCCGTCACCCAGCCCGGGTCGGCGGTGCACCAGTAGATGTCCTCCGGGTGCAGATCCAGCGCCAGCTTTCCCGTGATGTGGTGGGCGACCACGGCTTCATGCACATGGATGGCACCCTTCGGCTTTCCTGTGGTCCCGCTGGTGAAATGCAGCAGTGCCCTGTCTTCCGGGTCCATGGGGCGTGTCGCATACTCCGGGGACTGGGCCGCCATGGCCTGCGCCGCATTCAGGGTGTCCGGGGGCGTGTCTTCCACCGGACCGATCAGCAATACGTGCCGCACCGATGGCGTACCCCGGATCCACTGGGCGAGTTTTCTCCGATAAAGCCGTTCCGTGGTCACGATGGCAACCGGCTGCCCGATCTCCACCCGGGAGCGGATCGGTTCCGGCCCGAACGCAGAGAACAGCGGTGTGAACACGCAGCCGTGTTTGAGGGTTCCCAGGGCCGCCGCGTAGAGGTCCGGCATGCGATGGGCAAGGCAGTACACGCCGTCGCCGGGCTGCAGTCCCAGCTCCGCCAGGACGTTGGCAAAGCGGTTCGCGCGTTCCGCCAGTTTCCGGTAGCTGATGTCCACCGGGTCGCCTTCCCGGGGGAGATAGCGGATCGCCGTCCGATGGGCGGTGGGGGAATCCAGATGCCGGTCCAGCGCCTCGTAGGCGATGTTGATCCTGCCTCCGGGCATCCCGGCAAGCTCCGCGCGGGCCTGATTCCAGGTGAACGTGGTGCGGGCAGCTTCGTAGTCGGGCAGGTTCCGGAGCAGGCCCCCTCGAGGAGCAGTCGTGCGGTGTGCTGGCGGCGCCATCGGGGACCTCCTTACTGCGCGGGGCTGTTCGCCATATGCCGAACATAGCCGGCCTCTACCCCGAGGAACCATGACGAGGGTCAATGGGGCCGAGGGCGGTGGTACGATCGGGTGATCGGGGACTGTCGCAATTGAACACCCCGGCCCACGATGATCATCCCGGCATGCAATGAGGCCGGGCTCCTGCCGGGAACCCTCAAAGGCTACTGGTACGCGCCATGGCGACATCAGCAAGCCGACTGGAGTTCGCCTCCTTGCCATGGCCGGGAAGGTTCAGGCGGATGTACTGGACGTGGCGCCGACGGCCCGCATGAGGACAAGGGCACAAGGAAGGATTGCATTCTTGCCATCCCGTAGCGGGATCTGGCCACGCGACCAGCCCTGGCGAGATTGCAACATTCTACGGACTGCATGACGTCTACGTTGCCGGTGCGATGCTGAGCAGGACCTGCGCAGGGGCCCGGTCAAGCAACGGCAACGACTTGGATCTGCCTGCACAGCTTCAGGGACGATTCGGTCGACCAGCGTCGGGAGCCTGTCCGGCACCTGTTGCCGCCGGTCCGGACAAGGTGTCCCCTTTGCGCCCGTGACTCAGCCTTGGGCAGGTCGGGCGTGGCCGGGCTTCGCAAGGCCCCGATCCCGGATTTCAAGGGTTCGTTCAACGTGCAATGCCGGAAACCGGCAAGGGGCGGGGACGTGGGCGCAACGCAGCGGGACGGTCCTTCACGGTCGGACCGCGATCCCTATCTTGATGCCCTGCGCGCCGGCGCGTTGCTGATCGTCGTATTCGGCCACTGGATCGCCACCCTGCCGCGCGTGGAAGGCGGCGGATTGGTGGGCACGGAGCATATTCTGAACATCTGGGCGCCGGCCGGGTACTTCACGTGGCTGGTGCAGGTTGTCCCGCTGTTCGTGTTCGTGTCCGCAGCCGTCAGTTCGGACGGTGTCCGGCAACGGCTCCACGCGGGCCAGCCGCATTGCCACTGGTGGGCGGACAGGGCGCTGGGGCTGGCACGTCCCACCGTTACCTATCTGGCGGTACTGGTGGTCGTCACGGTCATCGCCCTGTTCACCGGCGGTGACGTGCTGGGCCCACTCAACTATTCGCTGACGGTGCACCTGTGGTTCCTGCTGACCCTGCTGGGGGTCCAGGCGCTGCTGCCCTTCAGTGTCTGGGCCGATCGGCGCTGGGGCCTCACGGCGGTTGTCGGCCTGATTCTGGTGGTCGCCACGGTCGATTTCCTCCGCGTTGTGCCTGTTTCCGCTGGTGAGGCCCGGCAATTCGGGAGCCTGGTCACCGACCACCATGACCTGTTCGCGTGGCTCAACGCGGTCGCTGTGTGGCTGGTCCCGCAGCAACTCGGCATTGCCTGGTGGCGCGGTCGCTTCAGCGGGCGATCCGCCGGCATCGGGATGGTGCTGCTGGGAGCTGGCTGGCTCGGCCTGGCAATGGCTCTCGACTATCCAGTGTCAATGGTCAACGGGAATATCGGCGGCGAGACCAACCTCCTGCCGCCGACCCTGGCATTCCTCGGGGTGATGTGGCTGCAGATCGGGGTGGTGCTCATCTTCGAACACCCGGTTCGCCGTTTCCTGCAGCGTCGGCGCATGGGCCGGTGGATGGCGGTCTTTGCTGCCCTGGGCCTGCAACTCTACCTAAGGCCCTGCCCGGGTGTCCTGCCGCGGGCGACCCGATTACGCGCTGAAAACGAAGCGGCAATCTCCCGGGATCGCTGCGGCATCGTCGTGGTCACCGCACAGCTGAATGACGGGTGCACGGAGGCGCAAAATCGAGGGGCTTTCGCGGAAGCCTGGAATTTGTCCGCGGCTCCACGCATCCTTGGCGGGTGCCGGCACGAGAGCGTGCCGGGCATGCCCTACGGCACACCAACGATGCGAGGGCCTGCAATGCTTCCGCAATCACCCGCCACCTCGGTCTCTCTGGTGGAAACCCTCCGCTTCCTGGAGTGCGCGAACAGCTATCCCGACCGGACGGGCTCGGTCTCGGTGATCGAGACACATTTCTCGTACGTTTTTCTCACCGACCGGTATGTCTACAAGCTGAAAAAAACCAAACGCTATCCCATCGTAGACCTTTCTTCATTGGCTGCACGGCGCGCGAATTGCCATGAAGAGGTCCAGCTCAACCGTCGTCTGGCTCCCGGTGTATACCTGGGCGTGGTAACACTTACCCGGACCGCTGACGGCAAGCTCTCCCTGGAGCGTCCCGGGGAAACCGTGGACTATCTGGTCCACATGAAACGACTCGACGCCGGACTGAACCTGGAACGGCAACTGCTCCAGGGCCGGCCCCGGGAGGCGGAGCTGGACCGCGCAGCGCGTCACCTGGTGAACTTCTATATGGAGAACACGCCTACCGGCTGGGTAGACCCAGCCGTCCGACGCGCCCGGTTCGATGCGCAATCGGCGGAACTGGGCCAGCTGCTTGACCACGCCCGTGGCGATCGGTTGCGCGACCGCCTTGTCGCGTGGCTGGATGCTCATGGCCAGTTGCTGTCCTCGCGTAGGGAGTTGGAGGTTCACGGCGATCTGCGACCCGAACATATCTACCTGGGCCCGAGCCCGTGCATGATCGATCGGTTGGAATTTGACGAGCGGCTTCGCCATCTTGACCCCGTGGAAGAGCTGGCCTTTCTCACGCTGGAGTGTGAACGCCTCGGCCAGCGCTGGGTGGGTGAGCGCTTCCTGCGACATTATCGCAAGCACACCGGGGACGATCCGCCGATACACCTGCAGCGGTTCTACGAGGCCAGTCGAGCGTTGTTGTGGGCCCTGCTTGGGGCCCGGCACCTGATTACGCAGCTGGAGAACAGTGATCGCTGGCGCCGCAAGGCAGCCTGGTATATCGACACTGGGCTTCGCTTGACCGAGACTAGACCAGGCCGCTGATGACACGCGCCAGGAACGGCTCCACGGGCACGATCTGCACCCGCTCGCGCTCGGTCACCGAAGCTCGCACCGGCACGGTGTTGGCGATGATCAGGTGATCGAGTCCCGGGTGATCCAGCAAGGCCTCGGAGCCGGACGTGAAGAGCCCATGCGCCGCACACGCGATCACGCCGATTGCCCCTCTTGCGCGGCACGCGTCGATGGCACGAACCATGGTCCCGCCGCTGACGATCATGTCATCGACGATGATCGCCATGCGGCCGTTGACGTCACCAACTACCGACGCACCCGAGACTACGCCCCCGCTGCGCCGCTTCTCCAGGAACGCTGCGCTGGCGGCACCTCCGGTCCGCGCATCCAGAACGTCACGCCATCCGTCGGCCCGTTTTGCGCCCCCGGCATCGGGCGAGACCACTGCTACAGGCTGATCCGCGATCACGTCGCATACGGCCTGCGTCAACAGCTCGGCTGCGGTCAGGTGCACGGTAGGGCATCGGAACGCGTTCTCGAGCGCGGCAACATTATGCGCCTCGAGGGTCACGACACGGTCGGTACCCATCGCTTCGAACATCTGTGCCAGATAGCGGCAGGTGACGGGGTCGTGCGGCTTGGTGCGCCTGTCCTTGCGGGCGTAAGGTAAATACGGCACCACGGGTGTTACCCGGTGTGCACCGTGATCGCGCAAGGTGGCGATGAAGAACAGCAGCCGAGCCAGTCGGTCATTGACGCTGAGCTGCGCATCGCCGGCCAGCGCCTGGATGACGAAAACATCCCGATCCCGTACGGAAACCAGTGGCCGCAGCTTGTGCTCGCCGTCTTCGAATACCCGCTCTTCGACATCCGCGAATTCCAGTTCCCCGTAGTGGGATAAGGCATCGCGCCAGGCGCGGCTTGGCCCGAGGGCGAATACCTGCGCTCTTGCTCTATCGCCCCGATGGATCATGATGTCTCTCCCGGATTATGCCTTCCGTTAAGGCGTTGTCTGGTTAGAATGGCTCAATGGTAAACGACAACATCGACCTTGCGCGGGGCGATCTGCGCATCCCAGGGAAACGTCCGCACGATGCCGTCATGGCAAATGGGCAGCCTGGACGGTTCGAGCATATTCGCGACTCAGTGACGGCGCCAGAACTCTGATGGGGAAGTCCCGGTGGCTGTCGAAAGCGTCCACGGAGCCGGAAAACCGGTCGAGTTCCCGGAACGCGTCATCCGGGAACTTCGAGATGCTGTAACGATCCACGTGTACGGCCACGTCAAGGCGGAGCAGCCCCCGGCAGAGTTGTTGCCAGTGCCGATGCACCCAGGGAACCACCGCTGAAAATGCCTCGGGCGGCGAACGGTTTCGTTGATGTACGTCAACTCGGGCGATTCACAGGCAGGGTTAGGTTTGGACACACGCCGAATGAACGGGCCCTGTCATTGCGAGCGTAGCGAAGCAATCTCCACCCCCCGGATGACAAGGCATTGCGGGATTGCTTCGTCGCTGCTCTCTACGCAATGACGACTTGTTGAGAGTTTCCTGTAAGAGAGCGCTCCAAGCCCTTCGAAATCAGTGTCGTGAGGACGTTGAGAAGAAAGCGCTAAGCGGGTCGGACCCGGGCACGTTGTCGTCGCCTTGCGGTGTCGACGATCTCCCTGACGGCGCTGCCAGGAGTCAGTATGCCTTCTCCCGAACCCTTGCCGCTGAACGCACTCTATCGCGCCTGTGACCCGGCTGAGCTGGGATTCGAGACGACGGCCGAGCTGGAGCTGATGGAGCGGCCCCCTGGCCAGCAACGTGCTCTGGATGCGATCCATCTCGGCGCCACCGTTCGGCGGCCCGGCTTCAACTTCTTTGTCATGGGGCCGCGCGGGGCGGACACGCTCGATATCACGCGTCGCTATCTCGAAGGACTCGCCCGGGCGGAAGCACCCCCCTGGGACTGGTGTTACCTGTATAACTTCGATGATCCGGATCAGCCCCGGTTGCTCCGCTTGCCTGCCGGAAAGGGGCAGCGCTGGCGCGTGGATCTGGAACAGCTGATCGACGAAATGCGCACGTCCGTCCCGGCCACGTTCGAGAGCGAGGAGTACCAGAATCGCCTCCAGGAGTTACAGCAGCAGCATAACCGCCGCCACCGCCAGGTCTTCGAGAAGATGCAGCAGGAGGCCGAGAAGAGCAGTGTTGCACTGCTGACCACGCCGACGGGTTTTGCCTTCGCCCCCATGAACGAGGACGGTGAGGTCATCGAGCCGGACGTATTCCAGAAGCTGCCGGAGGAGGAGCGCAAGCGCTTCCAGCAGGTGATTGAGCGGTTACAGACCCAGCTCCAGGAGCTTTTTCAACAATTCCCGCAATGGCAGAAGGAGACTCGGCAGGAAATCCGTCAGCTCAATGAGGAGATGACCCTGCTGGCAATCGGCCGCCCCATCGAGGAATTGCGCGAGCGTTACGCTGAGCTGACCGTTGCCGTGGCCCATCTGGATGCCGTCCGCGGAGACCTGGTCAGCAACTTCGAAGTGTTCCGCTCGGGCCAGAAAGATCGGGTCGAGCAACTCCTGCATCGCTACCGGGCCAATCTCCTGGTGCACTCCGAAGCAAACCATGGGGCTCCCGTGATTTACGAGGATATGCCGACGCACCAACGTCTCGTGGGGCGTATCGAGTATCTGGTCCATCACGGCGCGCTGGTTACCGATTTCACCCAGATTCGGCCTGGAGCGCTACACCGCGCCAATGGGGGTTACCTGTTGGTGGACGTGCGTAAATTGCTCACCCAGGCGTTCGCCTGGGAAACGCTGAAGCGTTCCTTGTTCGCCGCCGAGATACGACCAGAATCCCTGGAGAAAACCTACGGTTTCTGGACCACGGCAAGCCCTGAACCGGAACCGGTGCCCTTGAACATCAAAATCGTTCTCTTCGGCGACCGAAGGCTGTATTACCTGCTCGCTGCCCACGACCCGGAGTTCACCGATCTGTTCAAGGTGGAGGCGGACCTGGAAGACGATCTGCCCTGGGATGCCGAGGTGCGAGAACTTTACGCGCGCATGATCGCCACCATCGTGACCCGGGAGGCATTACGCCCCCTGGATTGCACGGCAGTGGCGCGTCTCATCGAGCACGCCAGTCGCATGGCGGCGGACAGCGAACGTTTGTCGGCCAAGGCGCGTGAGCTAGCCGACCTGATGGCCGAGGCGAGCCACTATGCCGAGCAGGCTCACGCTGGATGCGTGGATGTAGATCACATCGAGAAGGCCCTGGAGGCGCAGGAGTACCGAGCGTCACGGGTGCGTGAGCGCAGCTGCGATATGGTGCGCCGCGGAATCCAGGTCATTGTGACGGAAGGGCTCCGGGTGGGCTCCGTCAACGGTCTCTCCATCCTGCAACTCGGTGACTATGCGTTTGGCCAGCCCACGCGCATCACCGCGACGGCCCGGCCGGGCCGGGGCCAGGTGGTGGACATCGAACGCGAGGCGAAACTCGGGGGGCGTGTCCATACCAAGGGCGTGATGATTCTGGCGCGATTTCTCGGCAGCCGTTATGCGCCGGAGGACGAGCTCTCCCTGTCGGCGAGTCTCGCCTTCGAGCAGTCGTACGGACGCATCGATGGCGACAGTGCGTCTGTTGCGGAGCTTTGTGCGCTGATTTCGGCAATCAGCCGCGTGCCCTTGTACCAGGGCATCGCCGTTACCGGTTCCGTCAATCAGCACGGGGAGGTGCAGGCGGTGGGAGGCGTAAACGAGAAGATCGAAGGCTTCTTCGACGTCTGCCGGACAGCGGGCCTCGACGGCAATCAGGGTGTGGCGCTGCCAGCTGCCAACGTACCTCACTTGATGTTGCATCGCGACGTCCGCGATGCCGTTGCGGCCGGCCGCTTCCACCTGTACCCGCTCAGGCACGTGGACGATGCATTGGCACTGTTGACCGGAATGGATCCTGGCGACCGGGACGGGGACGGGAACTGGCCAGAGGGAATCCTGAATCGTGCCGTGGCCGATCGACTCGCGGCGCTGGCCCGAGTATGTCAGCGTTCCGGTTCCAGTGGGTCGGAGGAGGAACCAGCGGGTGATGGCAGGGGCTGATGACCGCACCGCCAGCGGTGGGGAATCCGGATCCCGTGGTTCGCCGGCTGGCCGGGAGGGGGGGTGCGACGCGTGGTGGCCCTGCTGGACGCCTCCAGGGTGAGTATGGCGGTTCTGGATGCAGCGGCGGCATTTGCCAGGGCAAGCCGGGCGGAGTTCGTCGGCTGGTTCGTGGAGGAGGACGCCCTGGTGCGCTGCGCCGGTTACCCCTGGGCGCGGGAAGTGGGCATCTCCGGTGCCGTACGAGCGATGCAGCCCGGGGAGATGGAAGAGCGCC
>SLLM01000359.1 GCA_007134055.1 Ectothiorhodospiraceae bacterium
GTTGCGCCGTGGCGTTGCTGGCGCTGGTGGCCGTGGCGTACGGGACCCTGCTGCTTGCCAGCCTGGTGAGCGAGCCCCTGGCCCTTGTCATGGGGGAGCAGGTCGTGATGGACGGAGTCGCCGCCGCCTCCGCGGTTACGGTTCTGTTACTGGTTTTCATTCTCGGCCTGGGCCTTGCCGTGTGCGAGGGGTGCGGTTTTTCCCGCCTTTTGCCCGCGGCAGCGCTGAACATGCGCCAGCGTCGAATCCTGTTCTGGTTCACGTTCCTGCCGCTGCTCGCCGTGGTCTCCCTGGTAACGGTCCTTTACCTGCGCCTGGAGCTTGGGCAGTTCCTGTCGGGAGGGTTGCTACTGGCACCGGCGGTGATCGAGCTTGAGCTGATGCGTATCGGCATGTATGCACTGGCGATGTTCCTTCTACCTTTGGGACTCGCACTCTGGGGCGCCCCGCTGGGGATGTTGTGGCGATCGGTCCGCCCGGTGTCGGGGCTGCTCCTGACTGCCGTTCTCCACTCGCTGGCCGCCGTCTCGCGAACCGTGGCGGTGATCAGCGCGGTGCTCTCGCGGCTCGCCATCCAGGTGGTCGATCTGGTGCTGTTCCTGCCCCTGTGGCTCGAGGCCGCATGGCGTCGGCATAAGCAAGCGAGCTGGCATGCCGGGCCATCGCAGGTACCGGAAGTCATCGCCGGGCGTCTGGACGCACCCCGGGCGGAGCCGGGACCTCGATCGGTACGCGAGCAGGCCTGACGAGGACTGTCCGTTCTCGGCTGCAGGCGGCATCGCTCTCGCGGGCGTCTTGCCGTACGTAGGCGTATGGGGTACAACGGCACCATGAATGTCGAGTCCGGACGCAGAACCCTGACCGCCGACCACTGGGCTGATGCCGCCCTGGACGCCATCGCCGAGGGCGGAGTCGAAGCCCTGGCCGTGGAGCGACTGGCGCGTGGCCTGGGGGTGACGAAGGGGAGCTTCTACTGGCATTTTGACAATCGCAATGCCCTCCTCGAAGCGGCGTTGCGGCGTTGGGAGCGTCAGCAGACGGAAGAGGTCATCGCCAGGGCCGAGCTGGAGCGCGACGCCCATGCCCGGATCGATCGCTTGTTCCGGAGCGCGGACGGCAGCAAACGTGCAGGACAGCTCTATCTCGCCTTTGCGGTGGCCGCCAATGATCCCCTGGTGGGATCCGTGGTCCGGCGGGTGAACCAGCGACGGATCGGATTCATGGTGTCGAGCTATGTTGCCATGGGGCTGGGGGCGGAGGAAGCGCGGCAGCGCGCCGTTCTTGCCTACTCGGTCTATCTTGGAACGCTGCAGCTGCGGCGTGATGCACCGGAGCTCATCCCCACCGGTCCGGAGTTCAATGACTACATGAACTACATCAGTGAAGTGTTGATTCCCGGTTTTGATGCGGACCATCGCCCGGCCTCGCCGCCGCCATCGGGTCGGTTGGATCCGTAGTGACGGTACGGCAGTAAGCCACACGCGCCCAAGCGGCGGGCGGTATCCGGTGCACAACCGGAGACCATCGATGATCCACGGAGGTTGAGAAAATGTCCGAACGTATGGCCGTACGGCGGGTTGCCGTGCTTGGCGCGGGAGTGATGGGAGCACAGATCGCCGCCCATCTCGTCAACTGCCAGGTTCCGACGGTTCTGTTCGAACTGGCCGCGGATGAGGGCGATGACCGCAGCGCCAACGCCCGCAAGGCTATCGAGCGGTTGCGCAAGCTGCAGCCGGCGCCACTGGCGCTCACGGAATATGGCAGGTTGCTGCAGCCGGCCAACTATGCCGACGACCTGTCGCTGCTGGGGGATTGCGATCTGGTGATCGAGGCCATTGCCGAGCGGCTGGACATCAAGAAGGAACTGTATGCCCGCATCGCCCCGCATGTTGCCGGAGACGCCATGCTTGCCAGCAACACGTCGGGGCTGGGAATCAACGAACTGGCGCAGGTGCTGCCGGAAGGGTTGCGGCAGCGATTCTGTGGTGTGCACTTCTTCAACCCGCCGCGCTACATGCACCTGGTCGAGCTGATCCCGGGAGAGGATACCGATCGCGCCCGCCTGGACGCCCTGGAAGCCTTTCTCGTCACGGATCTTGGCAAGGGTGTCATCCATGCCCGCGATACCCCGAATTTCATCGGTAACCGCATCGGCGTGTTCGCGCTCCTTGCGGTCATGCATCATGCCGAACGCCTGCAGCTGCCGCTGGATGTGGTCGATGCGCTCACGGGGCCTGCCATCGGTCGCCCGAAAAGCGCGACTTTCCGGACTGCCGATGTAGTTGGCCTGGACACGCTTGCCCATGTGGTGGAGGGCTCCGCGCCGCGCCTGGCGGACGATCCCTGGCAGGAGCACCTGCGCTTGCCGGACTGGATGCGGGGGCTGATCGACGAGGGAGCGCTGGGCCAGAAGAGCGGGGCGGGTGTCTATCGCAAGGAGGATGGCCGGATCCAGGTGCTCAACCCCGCCAGCGGCGACTATCGTCCGGCAGACGGCAAGCCGGCGGATCCGGTTCAGGAACTGCTGGCCGTGCGCGATCCAGTGGAACGGTTCCGCGGACTGAGGGATTCGACCCATGCCCAGGGAAGATTCCTCTGGGCCATCCATCGGGACATCTTTCACTATGCTGCGGTGCTGCTGGAGGAGATCGCCGACAGCGCCCGGGACGTGGATCTGGCGCTGCGCTGGGGGTTCGGCTGGACGCAAGGGCCGTTCGAGATCTGGCAGGGCGCTGGCTGGCGGCAGGTGGCAGCATGGATCGAAGAGGATATCCGCGCCGGGGAAGCCATGGCCGGGGCACCACTGCCGCAGTGGGTGGCGCAGATCGACGCGGTGCACACGCCGGCGGGATCCTGGGCCCCGGCCGGGGAGGGGTATCGTCGCCGCTCGACTTTGCCCGTGTACCGGCGCCAGTGGTTCCCCGATACGGTGCTCGGCGAGCAATCGCCAACCCGCGGGGAGACCGTGTTCGAGAACGAGGGAGTGCGCCTGTGGCGGGTGGAGGAGGACATCGGCATCCTCTCGTTCCGCAGCAGGCAGCATGCGGTGGGACGCGAGGTGCTGGATGGTGTGCTGGCGGCGATGGACGAGGCGGAGAGACGCTTCCAGGGTCTCGTCCTCTGGCAGCCCCGGGAGCCCTTCAGCGTCGGTGCCGACCTCAAGCAGGTGATGGATGCGCTGGAACGGGATGATTTCGATGCGCTGGAAGAGATGCTCGAGCTTTTCCAGCAGGCCACGGGCCGCATGCGGAACGCGCAGCTACCGGTGGTGGCCGCGGTGCGTGGCATGGCGCTGGGCGGTGGTTGCGAGTTCGTGATGCATTGCGACCGGACGGTCGCGGCGCTGGAGAGTTACATCGGCCTGGTGGAGGCCGGTGTCGGCCTGATTCCCGCCGGCGGCGGCTGCAAGGAACTTGCCTTGCGTGTGGCGCAGGATGCGCCGGATGAGGACCTGCTGCCCGGGATCCGGCAGGTCTTCGAGCATGTCGCCATGGCCCGGGTCGGTCGCAGCGCCCGGGAAGCGCAGCGTATGGGTCTGCTCCGGCATGCCGATCGGGTGGTGCCCAACCCCCATGAACTGCTGCATGCGGCAACCGCGGAGGCGCGGGCCCTGGCCGCCAGCGGCTATCGTCCACCGCTCAGGCTGCCGGTACGTGTGGCGGGAAAGCCCGGGATCGCAGTGATCCGGCAGAAGCTTGTGAACATGCGCGAAGGCGGCTTCATCTCGGAGCATGACTACAAGGTTGCCGGCCTCGCCGCGGAGGCTCTCTGCGGTGGCGAGGTGGAGGCCGGTACGGAGGTCGACGAGGCGTGGCTGCTGCAGCTCGAGCGGGCACACTTCATGGCGTTGCTGCGCGAACCCCCCACCCGGGAGCGCATCAGCCACATGATGCGGACGGGCAAGCCGCTGCGAAACTGACCCCGTGGGGGCGCCGACGGGTCGTGCGGCGACGGATTGGTGCCACTGGCGTGTGAGCGCGAGTTCGATTAGAGGAGTGGGCGCAATGACTGGACGGGTGCGGGATGCCTATATCGTCTCGGCGGTACGCACGCCGGTGGGGAGGGCGCCGCGGGGCAACTTCCGGCATGTACGGCCGGACGATCTCCTGGTTCACGCGCTGCGGGGAGCCCTGGCCGCCGTTCCCGAGGTGGAACCGGCGGATATCCACGATGCCGTGATCGGATGTGCCATGCCGGAGGCGGAGCAGGGTCTCAACGTCGCCCGCATGGGTGTCCTGCTGGCGGGGCTGCCGGCCTCGGTCGCCGGAGTGACGGTGAACCGGTTCTGTGCCTCCGGCCTTGAAGCGCTGGCGTTGGCGGCGGATCGTATACGGCTCGGGGAGGCGGAAGTGATGCTTGCGGGAGGCACCGAGAGCATGTCCGCGATACCGATGATGGGACACCGTCCGCTCCTGAATCCGGCCTGTTTCGATGCGGACGGCAACCGGGCGATCGCATACGGCATGGGGCTTACTGCGGAGCGGGTGGCGCGGCGCTGGAACGTCAGCCGCGCGGACCAGGACGCCTTCGCCCTGGAGTCGCACACCCGCGCCCTCGGGGCGATGCGTGATGGCGCCTTCGCGGAGGAGATCCTTCCCTATGAGGTATGCGTTCAGCTTCCCTCGGACGCAGGACCGATGCCGGTGGTCCGTCGCAGTACCGTATCCGATGACGAGGGTCCCCGCCCGGGGACCTCCATGGAGAGTCTCGCCGCCCTGCGGCCGGTGTTCGCCGCCGATGGGTCGGTGACCGCCGGCAACAGTTCGCAGATGAGCGACGGGGCCGGTGCCGCCCTGTTGATGAGCGAGGACATGGTGCGCGCGCTCGGGATCGAACCGCTGGCACGCTTCGTCGGGTATACCGTAGCGGGCGTGGAGCCGGAGTTCATGGGAATCGGTCCGGTGGAAGCCGTTCCCGCGCTCCTGCGGCGGCTCGGCATGCAGGACTCGGAGCTGGACTGGATCGAGCTCAACGAGGCCTTCGCCGCCCAGAGTCTGGCGGTGATCCGGGAGCTGGACCTGGATCCGCAACGGGTCAATCCCCTGGGAGGGGCCATCGCGCTGGGGCATCCACTGGGAGCGACCGGCGCCATCCGCACCGCTACGCTGGTGCACGGGCTGCGACGGCGTCGACAGCGCTATGGCATGATCACGATGTGCGTGGGTACGGGCATGGGCGCCGCCGCGGTGATTGAGGCGCTGTAAGGACGGTTCTTCGAATCCTTGTCAAGGAATACTCCGGGCGCACGCGCCCTGCCACCTTATGTATGCGGGACGCATTCCTGTTCAAGCGCCTGGCGCAGAAGATCCATGGAGACGGTGCCGGAAAACGGGCGGCCGGATACAACCAGGGTGGGCACGCCGTCGAGGCCCAGCTCCCGTGCCGCCTCGACGTGGGACAACACTACCCGGACGGGTTCCGGCATCTGCCAGGCGAACGGCAGCAGGTCGTCGACCCCGTGGGTCCGGGCCAGGTCCTCGAGGATTGCTGTATCACCGATATTGCGGCCCTCGGCGAAGTAGGCGTGAAAGATGCCCCGGTGCAGGGGCATAAAGGCATCCGGTCGTTGCAGCAACACGCCCTGGGCGAGCAGGATGGCGCGACGGGTGTTGGTGGTGAACTCCCGTGGCTGCCAGGGCAGGTCATCCTCGGCAACGAGTTTCTCGAGGGCCGTGGTCATCGCCCGCCAGCGA
>SLLM01000358.1 GCA_007134055.1 Ectothiorhodospiraceae bacterium
CCCGGTCGCTGGCGAGTCGGGAGCGGGAAGCACGGCGTTGGTCCGTCGTGATGCCTGCCTGGCAGGAGGGTGTGCGGCGGACGGTCGGGTGCGCGGAATCCGGGTCCGTGAGGCGTGAGCGCGGAGTCACGGACAATAACAAACGAGTGACAATAAGGGGCTGATGAGATGTCCAAGGGACAGTCGCTGCAGGAACCTTTTCTGAACACGCTTCGCAAGGAGCGTATTCCGGTTTCCATTTACCTGGTCAACGGAATCAAGCTTCAGGGGCAGATTGAATCATTCGACCAGTTTGTCGTCCTGTTACGCAATACCGTCAGTCAGATGGTATACAAACACGCAATTTCCACGGTCGTGCCGGCCCGCAACGTCAAGTTGCCCCAGGCTGATGCCGGCGACCGGGGTGGATCGGATCTTGGTAACGCCTGAGAGAATCAACGCTGCAGCTTCAGAGCTGAATCTGTTCGAGCGGCCCGCCGGCGGCGAGCGGGCCATCCTGATTCACCTGGACCAGGGTGAAACCAATCCCGAGGACGCCCTTGATGAACTCGAGTCCCTGGCCCTCTCGGCCGGGGCGGAGGTGGTGGCTCGCTTGGTAAGCAAGCGTGCCCGTCCGGATCCTCGCTCCTATGTCGGCCGGGGTCGGGTGGAAGAGATCCAGGTCATGGTCAGCAGCGGCCTGGCCGATCTGGTGCTGGTGAATCACGCGCTGTCCCCGAGCCAGGAGCGCAATCTGGAGGGGGTTGTCGGTTGCCGTGTTCTGGACCGCACGGAGCTGATCCTCGATATATTCGCCCAGCGGGCACGCAGCCATGAAGGCAAGCTGCAGGTGGAGCTGGCGCAGCTGCGGCATGTGGCGAGCCGTCTGGTGCGGGGCTGGTCTCACCTGGAGCGGCAGAAGGGCGGAATTGGTGGCCGCGGGCCGGGGGAGACCCAGCTGGAGATGGACCGCCGCATGCTCGGCGTACGCATACGCCAACTCGAGAAGCGGCTGGTCAAGGTTCAGCGGCAGAGAGAGCAGGGGCGGCAGGCGCGACGCAAGCGGGGCGTGCCCACGGTATCCCTGGTCGGTTACACCAACGCGGGCAAGTCCACGCTGTTCAATCGTTTGACACAGGCAAGCGTCTACGCTGATGATCGCCTCTTCGCGACGCTCGATACGACGCTGCGCCGTCTGAGCCTGGAGGGCAGGGACAGCGTTGTGCTGGCGGATACCGTGGGGTTCATCCGGGAACTGCCGCACCAGCTGGTGGCGGCGTTCCGCTCCACGCTCGAGGAGGCAGCCGAATCCCAGCTCCTGCTGCACGTGATCGACGCAACCGATCCCCAGCGGGACGAGAGCATCGCCGAAGTGGAACAGGTCCTCGCCGATATCGACGCCAGTGACCTGCCCCGGCTGCGGGTTTACAACAAGGTGGACCTGACGGGCAGGGGGCCACGGGTTTTCGTGGATGCGGAGACCGGCGTGCGGGAGGTATGGTTGTCCGCGCACAGCGGGGACGGAGTGGAGCTGTTGCTGGCCGAGCTCCATCGTCTGCTGGGACGTGAACGGGTCCATGGCACGATTCGCCTGCGCCCGGACGAAGGGCGTCTGCGGTCCAGACTGTTCGAATACGGTAAGGTGCTGGGGGAAGAAGCCGGTGAATGCGGGGAGCTGTTGCTGGAGGTGGACATTCGCCGCATGGATCTCGAGCGCCTGTGCGATACGGAAGATCTGACCCGCCGCGTGGAACCTGTGCGTGCATGACCCCCCTTGCGGCCGATTTCAAGCGCTCATTAAAATCTGCTGCCTGCCTGCAAGGGGGTAGCACAGTGATTGACGGTACGGAGAGACTATATGTCCTGGAATGAACCCGGTCGCGGCAACCGCGATCCGTGGGGCGGTGGAGGGTCCGGCAACCAGGGCCCTCCGGATCTCGACGAGGTTATCAAGAAGGTTCGCGGCAAGCTCGGTGGGCTGTTCGGGGACAAGGGGTCGGCGGGTGGAAACGGCGGCAACGGCAGCGATCCGGATGATGCCGGCAAGGGCGGTGGCGGCGGTGTCAGCAATGTCGGGATCGCAATCATTGTCGGTGTGGCTTTTCTCGTCTGGATGGCCTCCGGCATCTACATCGTCGACGAGGGGCATCGCGGCCTCGAGCTTCGTTTCGGCGAGTACCAGAAAACCACCACGCCCGGACCGCACTGGCGTCCGCCCTATCCCATCGGGTCGGTGGAGCGGGTCAACGTCGAGGAACGGCGGGTCGCCTCCGTGGGCTACGAGATGATGCCGGGCGACCGGCGGCGCAAGGTGGAGCGGGAAGCCCTGATGCTCACCCGCGACGAGAACATCGTGGATATCCAGCTGGCCGTGCAGTACCAGGTGGGGGATCCCCGCGCATACCAGTTCAATTTCAGGGATCCGGACGACAGTCTCAAGCAGGTTGCGGAGAGTTCGATCCGGGAAGTTGTCGGTCGCGCCAATCTGGAGTTCGTCCTGACGGAAGGGCGCGCCGAGGTTGCCGAGGAAGTATTCGAACTCATCCGGGAGGCCATGGATTCCTACCAGACCGGGCTGCACGTGGTCAGCGTCGATATGCAGGATATCCAGGCACCCGATGAAGTGCAGGATGCATTCGAGGACGTGATCATGGCACGTGAGGATGCCCAGCGTGTCATCAACCAGGCGAACGCCTACGCCAACCAGGTCATCCCCGAAGCCCGGGGCCAGGCCGCACGTATCCGCGAGGATGCCGAGGGTTACCGGGCGCGGGTCACCAACGAGGCGGATGGTGAGAGTACCCGGTTCGTCGCGTTGCTGACAGAGTATCGCCGGGCCCCGGAAGTGACCCGGGACCGGCTCTACGTGGACGCCATCGGCGACATACTCGAGCGGAATCGCAAGGTGCTGATCGATTCGGAAGCAGGCGATCCGCTGCTGTATCTGCCCCTGGATCAGCTCAGGCGTGGCACGCAGGCAGAGGGCGATGTCCGCCCTCTGGATCGCGATGTCCTGGAACGGCGAGCCCCGACGGCTGGCTCGGGAGGGAGCGACGCGCGTGCGCGGGGCGACCTTCGTAGCAGGGGGGCAAACTGATGAGCGCTTTTCGTAACATCATTATTGCCGTACTGGTCGTGGCCGGCACCCTGCTGTATTTCTCCGTGTTTACGGTGCACGAGACTGAGCGGGCCCTGAAGTTCCGCCTCGGTGAGGTGGTGCGGGCGGACTATGAACCCGGCATCCATTTCAAGATGCCGTTCATCAACAACGTCCGGAAATTCGACGCCCGGGTGCAGACGCTGGACGCGGAGCCGGAGCGCTATCTGACCGGGGAGCAGAAGAACCTCATCGTTGATACCTTCGTCAAGTGGCGTATCGACAGTGCCCGGGAGTTCTACACCACGGTGCGCGGCAACGTCGACGAGGCGAACCGCCGGCTTGGCGTGCGCGTCCGCGACCGCCTGCGCAGCGAGTTCGGCCGTCGCCAGGTGGATGACGTGATCGCCGGGGACCGTGCGCTCATCATGGATATCCTCCAGGAGGAGCTCCGGGACTTCGCCACCAATATCGGCATAGAAGTGGTGGACGTGCGGATCAAGCGTGTAGACCTGCCGCCGAACGTCAGCGAGTCGGTGTTCGCCCGCATGCGGGCGGACCGTGAGCGGGTGGCCCGCAATATCCGCGCCCAGGGCGAGGAACAGGCCGAGACCCTCAGGGCCGAGGCGGATCGGCAGGTTACCGTCCTCGTTGCGGAAGCGGAGCGTGATGCCGAGACCATCCGCGGTGAAGGGGACGCGCGGGCGACCCAGATCTACGCCGACGCATTCGAGCAGGATCGGGAGTTCTTCCTGTTCACCCGGACTCTGCGGGCGTACGAGCGTGCCCTCGACGGTGACGACGACATCATGATCCTGTCACCGCGTTCGGATTTCTTCCGGTACTTCGAGGATGCCCAGGGCAGTGAATAGCGTATCCTGATCCGTGGCCCCAGCCGCGGTAGAGGACGGAACACCGATGATGCAACCACCGGGCGGTGCTGCGGAGCCGCCCGGGTTTTTTTTGTGGAGGCGGCGTGAGTACGTGGGAATATCTGCTCTCGGCGCTGGCGCTGATGCTCGTTTTCGAGGGCATCATGCCTTTCCTCAGTCCCCGGACCCTGCGGCAGTACATGCGCCAGATCATCGAAATGGATGATCGCACGTTGCGTTTCGTGGGCCTGGCCGCGATGGTGGCCGGCGTGGCGATTCTGTACCTGATGCGCCCCTGAACGCGGGAGTGACGACCGATGAAGGATACGGACTTCTCCGATGACAACCTGTGGATGCTGCCGGAAGGGGTGGATGAACTGCTTCCTCCCAGGGCGTGGTCGCTGGAGCTGTTCCGCCGCCGGATTCTGGATGTATATGCCAGCTGGGGGTATGAGCTTGTCATGCCGCCGACGATCGAGTACCTGGAGTCACTCCTGATCGGTGGTGGCCATGATCTTGAACTGCAGACGTTCAAGCTGACGGACCAGCTCTCTGGCCGCCTCATGGGCGTACGTGCCGATACCACGCCGCAGGCGGCGCGCATCGATGCGCACAAGCTTCGTCGCGACGGCCCGGTGCGGCTTTGCTACATGGGCACGGTGCTGCATACCCGGCCGGAAGGGCCGGGGCAGTCCCGCAACCCGGTCCAGGTGGGAGCGGAGTTGTACGGGCATGCAGGAGTGGAAAGCGATGTCGAGGTCATTGACCTCATGCTCGAGACCCTGAGACTGGCAGGCATAGAATCCCCTCACCTCGACATCGGGCACGTGGATGTCTTCCGCAGTCTGGCAGCGGATGCGGATCTCGGTCCTGATCTCGAGAACCGCCTGTTCGAGGCCCTGCAGCGCAAGGCCCGACCGGAGATCAACGAGCTGTTGCGCGCGGTGCCGGACGCGCGGCCCCGGGAAAGGCTTGCAGCATTGTGTGACCTCAATGGTGGCCTCACGGTGCTCGACCAGGCCGGAGAGCATCTGCACGACGCCGGTCCGCGGGTCCAGAACGCGCTGCGGCATCTGTGGGCGCTGGCTTCGCGGCTGGAGCATCGGCACCCGGAAATGACACTGCATTTCGATCTTGCGGAACTCTCGGGGTACCAGTTTCATACCGGAGTCGTCTTCGCGGCCTTCGTCCGCGGTCACGGCCGGGAGCTGGCCAGAGGCGGGCGCTACGATGGGATCGGCCGGGTTTTCGGGCGTGCGCGTCCGGCCACCGGCTTCAGCACCGATCTCAAGCAGCTGCTTGCTTTTGCCGCTGAACAGGTGGGCGATCATCGCGCCCCCGGCATACTGGCACCCTGGTCGGATGACCCGGCGCTTCTGCGGGAAATTCGCCGCCTGCGGGAGGGCGGGGAGCGGGTCGTGCTGGCTCTGCCCGGGGAACCCCCGCCGCAGGACGGCCCCTACGACCGGCACCTGGTGGAGAGGGACGGCCGCTGGCGACTGGAGAACTTGGCATAACAGGGCCATCACGGGCCCGAACGGATCCTGGACGGAGCGCATGGCGAAGAACGTAGTGGTTATCGGCACCCAGTGGGGTGATGAAGGCAAGGGCAAGGTCGTGGATCTGCTGACCGACCGCGCCCAGGCGGTGGCCCGCTTTCAGGGCGGCCACAATGCCGGACACACCCTTTGGCTGGACGGCGAGAAAACCGTCCTGCACCTGATCCCCTCGGGCATTCTTC
>SLLM01000111.1 GCA_007134055.1 Ectothiorhodospiraceae bacterium
CCTTCTCCCTGCATGCCGACCGACCACCGGCTACGGGGGATACAAGCATCGCGAACAGGTTCGCGGCACCCGCCGCGTGGCCACCCAGTGCTGTCCCGCGTCCGGGGCAGGACGCCGGGATCCGTTGGCAGACAGCCGCTCGATACAGGGAGAGCATGACAACCCCGTCCAAGCCAGCCAGCCTGATCGCCTGTCACGCCACGGCCTTCTTCAGCCTCGGCCAGATCCAGATGGCGGCCCTGCTGATGCCCTTGTGGGGCCTGAGCCTCGGTGCCAGCGCCGGCCTGATCGGGCTCATGATCGGCCTGCGTTCACTGCTGCCCACCTGCTTTGCCATCCACGCCGGCTCCCTGATGGACATGGTGGGAGCGCGGGCCGTCCTCATCTGGGTCGCGGTCATGCAGCTGGTGGTCGCCGTCATCTTTCCGTTCCTCACCTCCATCTGGCTGGCCATAGCCCTGCAGCTGATCGCCGGCTTCGCCCAGAGCATCGCCTGGGTCGGCGCCCAGGCCCAGATCGGGCAGGTGGCCAGGGGGGATGCCACGGCGGCGGGACGGTTCAGCTTCTGTGCCAACATCGGAGCCTTCGCTGCGCCTCTGGCCGTGGGTATCGCCTGGGACACCGGAGGCCACTGGGCGGGGTTCAGTCTCATGGCCGCATGGGCCCTTGGGCTGCTGGTCGCCGCGCTCAAGGCACCCGTAGTGATTCCCCGTGGGCAGGGGTTGACCAGCACCCGGCTGTTGATCCCCCGGACCAGTGATTACGTCGAGGCGCTGCGTCTCCTCGCCTACCCCCTGGTCGCAGTGGTCGTTGTGGCCACCTTCGTGCGCATCGCGGTGGTGGGTATCCAGGGTTCGTTCTATCCGGTCTACCTGGAGGGCGCGGGCATCTCCGCGACCCTGATCGGGATCCTGATCGGGGCGGGCTCGCTGGCGGCAGGAGCCGGCTCCCTGTCCGCCGGAGGCGTGGTCCGCCGCTTCGGGGAAGGACGCGTGCTCGTGGCCGCCGTTGCGAGCACCGTGGTTGCCATTGCCATCACTCCGCTGCTTCCGAACTACGCCACGCTGATGATGTTCGCCATCCTGATGGGGGCGGGTATCGGTCTGAGCCTGGTGGGTGTCATGACCGTCATGTCCAACGCCGTGGGTCCGGAGATGCAGGGCCGTGGAGTGGGCCTGCGCTCCACCACCAATAACCTCTCCTGGATGGTGGTGCCTGTGCTCATGGGGGCAATGGTCGAGCTGGTGGGCCTCGAAAACGCTTTCTACTGGGCTGGAATCGCCCTGGCCGTGCTTGTGCTATGCATGCTCTACATGCTGCGGCGGCGCCCGCGGAAGGCGGTACCGGACGCGGCGGCTGACCGCCGCTGAGGCTTATCCATTGCCGCATCACCCAACCGAGAAGGGGGTCTGAACATCATGTCGAACCGGGTACGTCTGGACTGGGCCGATCCATTGCTGCTGGAGCAGCAACTCGGCGAGGAAGAGCGGATGGTCCGGGATACCGCCCGCCAATACGCCGCGGACCGGCTGGCGCCGCGGGTACTGGACGCGTTCCGCCACGAGCATACGGATACGGCGATTTTCCGCGAGATGGGAGAACTGGGCCTGCTGGGAGCGACCCTGCCGGAGGAGTACGGCTGCGCCGCACTCAACAACGTCTGCTACGGTCTGGTGGCGCGGGAGATCGAACGGGTGGACTCCGGCTACCGTTCCATGATGAGTGTCCAGTCGTCGCTCGTGATGGTGCCCATTCACGCGTTCGGAACCGAACAGCAGAAGCAGGCCTATCTGCCGCGACTGGCCACGGGCGAGCTGATCGGCTGCTTTGGCCTGACCGAACCCAACCACGGTTCGGACCCGGGCGGAATGGCGACCCGGGCGAGAAAGGTGGCGGACGGCTATGCCCTGAGCGGCAGCAAGACCTGGATCACGAACAGCCCCATCGCCGACCTGTTCGTGGTATGGGCGAAGACCGAGGATGACGTGATCCGTGGATTCCTGCTGGAGAGGGGCATGCCCGGCCTGTCGGCGCCGGCGATCCATGGAAAGGTCGGCCTGCGTGCCTCAATCACCGGAGAGATCGTCATGGATGATGTGTTCGTCCCGGACGCCAACCTGCTCCCCGGTGTCTCCGGTCTCAAGGGGCCATTCACCTGCCTCAACTCCGCCCGCTACGGCATCGCCTGGGGTGCGTTGGGCGCGGCCGAGGCATGCTGGCACACCGCCCGGCAATACACCCTGGAACGCAAGCAGTTCGGGCGGCCACTGGCGGCGAACCAGCTGGTACAGAAAAAGCTTGCGGACATGCAGACGGAAATCACACTGGCCCTGCAGGGGTGCCTGCGCCTCGGGCGGATGAAGGACGAGGACACCGCCGCGCTGGAGCTTACGTCCATGATGAAGCGAAATTCCTGCGGCAAGGCCCTGGACGTGGCGAGAACGGCCCGGGACATGCTGGGAGGAAATGGCATCTCCGACGAGTTCGGCGTGATCCGCCACCTGGTGAATCTGGAAGTGGTCAACACCTATGAGGGCACCCACGACATACACGCGCTGATTCTCGGGCGTGCCCAGACCGACATTCCGGCCTTTTCCAATTGAACGCGGCCAGGCGACACCGTTTGTGCGGGAAAAAGAAAAGGCCCTGACTCTCGGGGGGAAAGACCAGGGCCAAGACGACGGCCTTGGGGTTCAGGCCGTATGTCCCGGTACCGCGTTCCTGCGGCCGGGAAGCGCCGGGCACTGGCGCTATGGAGGTAGACAGTGCAGTCCACCGGTTAGTTCACCTCCAGGTGCGGCCGCCCCATGATGGTCTCAGGGTGCCTCCGCGAGGCCGAACCAGCGGTCCAGTACAGCCCGGGCCGCATCCACGCCTTCGCCGGATTCCGCCGAGAAGAGCTGCGCGTTGGCTCCGGGGAAATCGGCTCGCAGCACACGGCGGACCGCTTCCGCCGCGGAGCGCGCCGGCCCCCGCCGGAGCTTGTCGCACTTGCTGAGCAGGATGTGCACCGGGAGGCCGGCGTGCTGGCTCCACGACAGCAGCTGGCGGTCGAACTCCCGCAGCGGATGGCGGATGTCCATGATCAGCATCAGCCCCTGCAGCGCCTGTCGCCGGGCGAGGTAGGCGGGCAGCGTGCGCTGCCAGTGGTCGCGAAGCTTCGCCGGCACGCGGGCATAGCCGTAGCCGGGCAGGTCCACCAGCGCCATGCTCTCGCTGAACGGGAACACGTTGATGAGCTGGGTCCGGCCCGGGGTCTTGCTGATGCGGGCGAGGCGCTTGCGTCCGGTGATGGCGTTGAGGGCGCTGGATTTGCCGGAGTTGGAGCGGCCCGCGAAAGCCACTTCCAGGCCGGTGTCCGGGGGCAACTGGTCGAGGCTGCTGGCGCTGGTGAGGAAGGTCGCCTTCCGGTAGGCGTTCATGTCTGTTGCTCCGCACCGCCGTGGGGTGCCGATTGTACTGTACACGGCGCCCCCCCGTGGGGTCAGATTGACCTGCCGGGGGGTGGCTGGTATAAACTCCCAGCCATTCTGTCCCCGGACAGGACCGGTTGCCGTGCGCCTGTGCGCCCCGGCCGGAAGCGATACCCCGTGGTTCCCAGACGACCCTCCATCTGTCCAGGAGCACTCGATTGATGAAGATCTGGCAATGCCTTGCGATCGCCGCCATGACAGCGGGACTGACAGTCGCAGCCCATGCGGGTGACGTCTCGCGGGGCGAGGAGCTGTCCGGCTCATGCGCGGCCTGCCACGGGGCGGATGGCAACAGCACCAACCCGGAATGGCCCAAGATCGCGGGCCAGCATGCGCGCTACACTTACGAGCAGCTGCGGCATTTCCAGAGCGGGGAACGCGACGATCCGCTGATGGCCGGCGAGGTGGCGGATCTCAGTGATCAGGACATGAAGGACCTGGCGGCTTACTACGCTGCCCAGGAACCGGAGATCGGAAGTGCCGATCCGGACCTGGTGGATCTGGGCCGGGATATCTACCGCGGCGGCATCCCGGACAAGGGTGTGGCCGCGTGCATCGCCTGCCATGGCGGGGCGGGCGAAGGCCTGGCCGCTGCCGGGTTCCCCGCCCTCTACGGGCAGCACGCCACCTACACGGCGCGGCAGCTGGAGAAGTACCGCTCCGGGGAGCGGGCTACCGATCCGAACCGGATGATGCGCGGCGTCGCGGAGCGCATGTCAGACGACGAGATCCGCGCCGTTTCCTCGTACATCGAGGGCCTGTACCGGCAACGGGACTAGGGCAATGCCTGCCGGGTGGTCACCGCGGTTCGCCGGCGACCGGGATCCCGGGCGTGCGCGGGCTCGCTGCAGGGCGTAGGCGCTGTCCGGCGAACCGGTGCCGCCATTCCGGATGAAACGATCGCCTGCGGCGGTCCGGAAGTATCATGTCCAGTGTGACGTCCGATATCAGCACCTCCGGCAATCCCCGCGAGCGCCAATCGACGCTGGCGATCCTGCTGCAGTTCCTTGGTTCCATGAACCTTGCCATCACGTTGCTGGTGGTGATTGCCATCGCCTCCGTGATCGGCACCGTGGTGCATCAGAACGAGCCCTACCAGGACTACCTGATCAAGTTCGGGCCTTTCTGGTTCGAGATCTTCGAGCGTTTCGGCCTCTACGACGTCTACTCGGCCGGCTGGTACCTGTTCCTGCTGGCATTCCTGGTGGTGTCCGTCTCCGTCTGTGTCTGGCGTCATTCGCCGACGGTGGTGAAGGAGATGACCCGTTTCCGTGAGCATCAGCAGGAGCGCTCCCTCCGGGCGCTGAGCAACCGCCGGGAATGGCTCACGGAGGCGGATTCGGAGGAAGCCGTGCGGTTGGCTGCAACGACGCTGCGTCGCCACGGTTTTCGCATGCGGCGCAAGGATCGCGGCGATGCCGCGGTGCTCGCCGGCATGAGCGGGCGCAGCAACCGGCTTGGCTACATCTTCACCCATCTCTCGATCGTGGTGATCTGCATCGGCGGGCTGATCGACGGTAACCTGCTGCTCAAGTTCCGGGAACTCACCGGGACGCTGCAGATCGAGACGCGCAATGACATACCCGTCTCCCGGATCGGCGAGGAGAGTCGCCTTCCGGTGCGCCGGAGCGCCTTCCGCGGCAACGTCACGATACCGGAGGGCGGTGCCGCCAGTGTCGCCTTTCTCAATCTGCGCGAAGGCTATGTGGTCCAGGATCTGCCGTTCCGCCTGGAGGTGGAGGAATTCCGCATCGAGCATTACGATACCGGCGAACCCCGGTCCTTCGAGAGTGACGTGGTACTGAGCGCTCCGGAACTGGACGAGCCGATCCGCCAGACCATCCGCGTGAACCACCCGCTGATCCATGATGGCTACGCCATTTACCAGGCCAGTTTCGGGGACGGGGGCTCCCGCCTGGGTCTGCGGGCGTGGCCACTGGCCGGCGCCGACCGCGAACCCTTCGATTTCGACGAGAACGTGCAGCAGCGCCGGGAGCTGGAGGTGGACGGTACCCGGTACACGCTGGAACTCGAGGAGTTCGAGCGGATGAACGTGCAGCCGTCGGAAACGGCGGAGAGCCGGCGGGATGTGCGCAATATCGGCCCCAGCTTCACCTATCGGCTGCGCAGTCCCACGGGGGAGGCGCGCGAGTTCGAGAACTACATGCTGCCC
>SLLM01000347.1 GCA_007134055.1 Ectothiorhodospiraceae bacterium
CGCAGTCCACAGCAACGCAGAAACCACCCGCAGGGCGTTCTTGTGCGGCTCGCCGCCGGCGTTGCGCTCCCTTGACGTGGAATCACCACGCCTGCGCTCGCGCGCCTTGCCGGCATGCCGCACAAGGACGCTGGGACCTGACAATACTTCCTGAAAGGTTAGTAAGGGCGCTGGCGCGTGACCTTTGCCTGGAGCCCATGGGCCTCTCTTTAACGGCCGCTGCAGAAGTACTGGGAGGAAGTCGGAAGACTCTCAGTGCGGTGTTGAACGGCAAGGCTGGCATTAGTCCAGAAATGGCCATTCGGCTTTCTATTGCGTTTGATACTTCGGCAGAGAGTTGGCTGAATCAGCAGTCCCAGTACGAACTCTGGCATGCTGAGCAGCATCGTGGAGAGCTCAAGGTCAAGAAGCTTGTCGCCGCCTGAAGCAACACATGACCAGACTGGCCTGCCTGGCGAATTGGTCAGCTCTGCGGCGGGACTGCCCGGCAGAACCCACGTCCGGCCGGGCAGTGTTCCGTTGAGGCCTAGTCGGTCAGGCTGCGATAGCTGTTGATCAGATTCCGGTAGTCCGGAATGTGATTGGCGAACAGGGTGCCCAATCCCTCGACGTCGTTGCGCCAGTCCCGGTGCAACTCACAGGCCGCACCGAACCAGGTCATGAGCTGGGCTCCGCCCTGCGACATGCGATCCCAGGCGGCATTGCGGGTGATCTCGTTGAACGTACCCGAAGCGTCGGTGACGACGAAGACCTCGAAGTCCTCGGCCAGCGCCGAGAGCGTGGGGAATGCCACGCATACTTCCGTGACGACACCCGCGATGATGAGCTGCCTCTTGCCGCTCGCCTGTACCGCCCTGACGAAGTCTTCGTTGTCCCAGGCGTTGATCTGGCCGGGGCGGGCGATGTAGGGGGCTTCCGAAAACATCTCCTTGAGTTCCGGCACGAGCGGTCCGTTGGGCCCGTCCTCGAAGCTCGTGGTCAGGATGGTCGGCAGCGCGAAGTACTTCGCAAGGCTCGCCAGGGCCAGCACGTTGTTCTTGAACATGTCCGGGTGTATGTCCCTGACCAGGGAGAGCAGCCCGGTCTGATGATCCACAAGCAGCACGGCTGCCTGATCCTTGTCGAGACGATTGTATGCGGTCTTCATGGTTTACCTCGTGCAGGTTGCGTTCGTATGTCCGGGTCGGTGAATTGATGCCACTGCCCGCAGGCCGGTGGCGTACTGTCAGTGGTTGACCTGGCCGAAGCGACCGTCCTGGTAGTCGCGAAGGGCCCGGTGAATCTCCTCGGTGGTATTCATGACGAAGGGACCATGACCAACCACGGGCTCGTCGATGGGCTCTCCGCTCAGCAGCAGGAGCGTCGCATCATTGTTCGCTTCCAGCGTGATGTGGGTGCCCTCCCGGCTCAGCACGGTGAACTCGGCCTCCCGCGTGATCGCGGTATCGTTGATCAGTACCGGGCCGCCCAGGGTCGCGATCCCCGCACCCCAGCCTTCGGGCAGGGTCAGCTCTGTGCGGCATCCGGCCTTCAGGCGGATGTCCCACACGATCATCGGTGTATGGGTGCGGGCCGGGCCGATGTGACCGTCGTGCTCGCCGGCGATCACGCGCACGTATCCCGCGCTGTCGGGCAGCATGGCCGTCGGGATCTCCCCGGCGACAATGGCCCGGTAGCGCGGTTCAGCCTGCTTGTGCCTGGCCGGCAGGTTGACCCAAAGCTGCACCATTTCGAGGGTGCCGCCGGTCCTCGCGAAACGATCGGAATGGTATTCCTCGTGCGCGATGCCGGCGCCGGCGGTCATCCACTGCACGTCAGCGGCGCTGATCTCTCCGCCATTGCCTGCCGTGTCGCGGTGCGCCAGCTCGCCCTGGTAGACGATGGTCACGGTTTCAATGCCCCGGTGAGGGTGCACGCCGACACCACGCCGCGATCCGGTCGGCTGGAAGCTCGCCGGGCCGGCGTAGTCGAGCAACAGAAAGGGATCCATCGACTCCGCATGGTCGTGGTAGGAAAACAGTGACCTGACGGGAAAGCCGTTTCCCACCCAGTGCCGGGGTCCGCCCGGGCGGGTGTGCACTATCGTCTTCATCTGCCACCTCCTTCAGGTAGAAGCGTGGATGCAAGACTACATATGGGACGATAGGCCGTGTAGACTGCAAATTTCAGACTCACAGTTCTGTTTTTGGAACGATAAGTGTCGGGTAATGCAGGATCTAAACGATCTCTACTATTTCGTGCAGGCGGTGGAGCATGGTGGTTTCGCGCCGGCAGGGCGCGCGTTGGGCGTGCCCAAGTCCAAGCTCAGCCGGCGTGTGGCCCAGCTGGAGGACCGACTGGGCGTGCGGCTGGTTCACCGCTCGACCCGTCGCTTTGTCCTGACGGAGGTGGGGCGACTCTACCATGGGCATTGCCGTGCCATGCTCGTTGAAGCGGAAGCCGCCCAGGAGGCCATCGACAGTCTGGCTGCGGAGCCCAGCGGCACCATCCGCCTGACCTGTCCCATAGGGCTGCTGAACTTCCACGTCGGCGAGATGCTTTCCCGTTTCCTGGTGCGGTGTCCGAAGATCTCGATACAACTGGAGGCGACCAACCGGCGCGTGGATGTCCTTGGTGAGGGCCTGGACCTGGCCATTCGGGTGCGTCCGCGGCCGTTCGAGGACAGCGACCTGGCGCACCGGGTGCTGTCGGACCGGGGGCAGTGCCTGGTCGCCATTCCGGCGCTGGTCCAGAGCATGGGAATTCCGGACGGGCCGGAGGACTTGAGCGGCTGGCCAAGCCTGAGCCGGGCAGTGCCGGAGGAAAGCCATTCCTGGGTGCTGGAGAACACGAACGGCGAAACGGTGGTTGTCGACCACTCCCCCCGTTTCGTCACCACGGACATGCTGGCGCTGAAGTCGGCGGCGCTCGCCGGTGTGGGCGTCGTCCAGCTTCCGATTCTGATGTTGCCGCAGGAACTCGAAAGCGGTGCGCTGGTACGGGTGCTACGCGATTGGCAGCCACCGAGGGAGGTGATCCACATCGTGTTTCCCTCCCGGCGCGGCATGCTGCCGTCAGTGCGGGCGCTGATTGATTTTCTTGCCGAGAGCTATCGCGTGTTCCAGGAGGACTAGTTGTCCCTGGCCGATGCAATCGGACGCGGTCCTGCGGTTGATTCGTCATGCCCCTGCTCCGCAGGCGAAGGGTCCCAGGCCATGCTCCATCATTCTCAAGTATTGTGCGATGCGGTGGCCGTCGTCGAGTTCAGTAGTATGTACCGCCTGCATTGGTACGAATGCGACGTCGCGGCCTTCGCCGGTCGGACTCCAGGCGAAACCTTGGGCACTGCATCATCACCCACAAGGGTAAGGAGCTTGTCATGTCTGATCCGCGAACCAGCCATTCCATCGCGGTCATCGGCGCAGGAAAGATTGGCCGGGCGGTTGGCGAGCTGTGGCTGCGTGCAGGACACTCGGTCTGCTTCGGTTCCCGTATCCCGGAGAACCTGTCCGTTTTCGCCGAGGCCATGGGAGAACGAGCCAGCGCGCGCTCCGTGGCAGAGGCTGCCGCCGCAGGCGAGATCATCTTCCTGGCCATTCCATATCCAGCAGTGGATGAGCTGATTCCATCCCTGCAATCCTTCCTGTCGGGAAAGGTCGTCATCGACGCGACCAACCCGTTCGCACTCTCCCCGGCCGGAGGTATCGTTTCCTCCCTGGACCCGGGTCGCACCGCCGGAAGCCGCATGGCCTCGCTATTACCTCAGAGCATGGTTGTCCGGGCGTTCAGCCACGTCATGGACGAGTTGCTGGTCAGCCGCGGCACCACGCAGTCGGGCCTGTGGGCAATGGCAATTGCCGGCGACGATCCGGCGGCCAAGCAGACCGCAGCAAGCCTTGTGCGCGATGCCGGATTCGTTCCGGAGGATATCGGACTCCTTGCTGAATCCTCACCGCTCGATCCGGGCGGCATATTGTTCCCTCACATGTTCACTCCTGCCGACATGCGCGCCGCGCTTGGGTGACGACGTGTGCTGCCCGAGCCATCCTTCGGAGGAGAGCGGCAATGCCACGTAACCGAGATGTCAGCCCGGTTCAGGGCGGAGGTCCGCGAACGCTTCGGTACTCCATCAATGTCACCCTTGACGGGTGCTGCGATCACCGTGCCATCCCTGCGGACGAAGCCCTGCATCGTCACCACGCCGGCAACCTCGCCGCGGCCGACGGATTTCTCTGTGGCCGGGTGATCTACGAAATGATGGAATCGGCGTGGCGAGAGCCGGCCGAGACCGGAGTGATGGCTGACTGGATGGAACCATGGATGGAGCACTTCGCCCGGGTGATTCACGCGACAAGGAAGTATGTCGTTTCCAGTACCCTGGACCGGGTCGACTGGAACGCGGAGCGCGTGACCGGGAATCTGCGGAAGGCTGTGCAACAGCTCAAGCGCGAGCCGGGCAAGGGGTTGCTGGTGGCGGGCGTGACGCTCCCGCTGGCGCTGGCGGAGCTGGGACTGATCGACGAGTACGAGTTCGTCGTGCATCCCAGGCTGGCCGGGCACGGTCCGACCTTGCTGGCGGGCTTGTCGAAGTATGTCGACCTGGAGCTTGTGGGCCGGCAGGAGGTCGGCTCCGGAGCGGTGGCACTGCGGTATGAGCCGAAGGCCTAGCGATCCGGAAAGCAGCGACCCACCGGGTCACCCGCCTTGTATGCGATACCCGCCGGCGTGAACACGTCAGCTCTCTCCCAGGGCCACCAGTTTCTCCGCCACCTCGGTCAGGGTCCGGCCGGTGACGTCTGCGGGCAAGAAAACATCGCCGGGCTCGAGTTCAAGACGGGCACACCAGCCGGCAAGCGCGCCGACCCGCTTGGCGCCGTGACAATCCCAGGCGTGCACGGCAACCAGAGCCATGCGGTCGAGCGGTGTCTGCAACTGCTCCGCGGCGAAGTGGTAGATTTTCGGATGCGGTTTCCACATGCCTGCCGCCTGCGCGGTGACGACGTGATCAACGAACTCGAGCAGGCCGGCGCCGTCAAGAAAGGCGCGCGTATTGTCCGGGCTGCCGACAGTCAGGCAGCCGACCTTGATTCCGGCCTGCGACAGGATGCGCATGGCCGGCAGGGCGTCATCATATGTGGGCAGCGTGGCGAAACCGGCAAGGATGTAATCGATGTCGTCTTCGCTGAGCGTCTGCTGCGATTCGGTCCTCAGGGACTGACGGGCAACGGGCTCGAAGGGTGCGGCATCGCCGGCAAGGCTCAGCGCCATGGCATCGCGCTGGAATCGCATGAACCACGGGCCGAGCATGGCTGCGGGCTGACCAACTTCCTCGAAACGCTTCGCCAGTGGATCAAGGTTAAGCAGGGTTTCCAGGACATCGAAGACAACGACATTCGGTTTGGCTGGCATTTACAAGGCTCCTCATTTGCGATCGCGCCGAGTGTACTACATCAGTAAAGAGTCCAACGCGGATGCCGGAAAAGCAACAGCGCCGGCCAATGCAGGCGTTGCACGGTCGCAGGGTCCGGAGGCGAGTCCAGTTCGGGTTCGTGTCAGTGAGTGAATGAGGGGGACGCAATGACGGAACCGGGATACCGCAGGCCGCCGGAAGAAATCGACATGGAGCGCGCCGAGCGTTCGATTCGAAAGGCGGGCCTCGTC
>SLLM01000291.1 GCA_007134055.1 Ectothiorhodospiraceae bacterium
ATCTGGTCCCCGGTCGAGCGCGTCTCCTACGGCGTGGAGCTGAGCTGGAACGAAGCCAAGAACCAGGACGGTGACTCCGAGGACGCCCTGCGTCTGCACGGCATGGTCCGCTACAGCTTCTAGGATCCTGCTTGGACGCTGTTCCTCAAAGCGCCTCCGGGTTCTCCCCGGGGGCGCTTTTTCGTGGACGGCAGGCCTGCACCGAATCGACCCCATGCTGCAGCGATCCGCGGTCCGGTGACAAGGCCCTGTCCACACCACTGCGCATGCCGGGAATCCCATGACCATCGCCTACTGGACCGTACTGGCCGCGGCAGTCATGCCCATCCTCCTCGCCGGCATCGCCAAGGGCGGCGGCGCATCCTTCGACAACCGCCGCCCGCGCCGGTGGCTGGCGGCACAGACCGGCTGGCGACAGCGGGCCAACTGGGCGCAGCAGAACGGCTACGAGGCATTTCCACCCTTCGCCGCCGCAGTCATCATCGCCCATCAGCTCGACGCATCCCGGACCGCCATCGACACCCTGGCACTGCTCTTCATTGCCTGCCGCATCCTCTATTCGGCATTCTACATATTCGACCTGCAGGCGTTACGAAGCCTTGCCTGGCTCGCAGGGTTCGGCTGCGTTATCGGCCTCTTCATCACTGCGATTCCATCACCCTGAACGAATCAAGCCCATGGAATCCCTAGAGAACCTGGTCAATCCCCTCGCCATCAGCGAGCAGTACGTGCGCGCCCGCGGCCCGGGCGGACAGCACGTCAACACCAGCTCCACCGCCGTGCAGCTGCGCCTGGATCTCGCGCGAAGCGGGCTTGCGCCACGCGTACTGGAGCGACTGCGGGAGCTTGCCGGACAGCGACTCACCCGGGAGGACGAAATCATCCTCATCGGTGACCAGCACCGCAGTCTCCAGCGCAACCGCGATGCGGTACGGCAACGCCTGACGGCACTGCTCCTCGAGGCCCGCAAACAGCCCCGAAAGCGGGTTCCGACCCGCCCCGGGCGGGCGGCAAGGGAACGGCGGCTCGAAGGCAAGAAGGGACAGGGGCGGAAGAAGCGGCTGCGCAAGCCGCCGGATTCCGGCATGTAGGATCCGCCAGCCGGGCATCAACCCTTGCGGACCGGTACTGGTAGCACTATGGCATCCGGTCGGGAATGATCACGCGCTCAAGCAGGTCCGGATCGTCGAAATGGCGACGACCGACGAATGCCGTGGCATGGCGTCCGTGCCGGCGCATGGCGCCGGGATCGGGGATCCCCGACACCCAGAACAGCACCCGCTCGTCCCGGGACGTGCCGGCGATCAGCCCGTCGGGCCGGAACAGGCTGCGATATCCGCCGTCGCCGTCGCGCAGCGCCGCGAGCTCGCTGTATGCAGACAGGGCGTAGGGAGTTCCCGTCTCCGTGGCAGCCGTCACGCCGATGGCGGCAACATAATGACTGCGGTCCTGCAGGCGGAACAGCCAACGCTCCCCGGGCCCGGGGAGCTGCGGTCCGGCAAGCACCAGCGGGCGTTCGGCATAGCCGTGATCCGGCCGGGCCGCTGCATCACCGAGCAGGTAGTGCTGATGGAAACAGCCGCAGTTGTGCATGGTCTCCAGGTGAAGCGGCTGTCCCCTGGAATCCAGGGTCATGCGTATGGTCATGCCGTCGAGCCGGCCGCCGAGCAGGTCTAGCACGTGGCGCTTCGGCCGGGACGAGAACCAGACAACGTAGTTCAGTCGCGGGAGCACCGCTCCGTGGAAATCCACGTGGTCCAGGAAGGTGTACAGCCGCGGTGCACCGGTCAGCACATTGGGCCGCTGCGGTGCTTCCCAGAACGGGGTACCCGGCAGATTCCATGGCTGGCCGGATTCCATTTCGATCACCGGGGCATAGGCCGCGAACAGCAGACCGGTAATCATGTGTTCGCTGTCCAGCCTGTCCAGACCGTCGCGGGGCAGGCGGAACAGTCTCCCGTCCGGACCAGCCGCCGGCAACCGGGCATCGGCGGCGGGCACGTAGCGCGCCGGCCAGGGATCGCCCGCAATCGTGTTCCGGAACTCCGCCTCCACGCGATTCTGCCAGACCCGCACCCCGACCTGGATCGCGAACCGGGTCAGGGGATAGAGGCCCGCCCAGCGGTGCCAGCTGATGTACTCATCGGCAACCGCCGCACCCTCGTGCAGGGGTTCCCGGGCGCCCCCGGCCGCAATTGTCGCGGCCGCCAGAGTTTCGCTGCAGGTGAGTATGGCGGACGCCAGGTCCGGACCGGGGCCTGCAGCAGCCAGTTCCTGCCGCGTTGCCGCGGGCAGGTTGATCACTTCGGACAACCGCGCCTCGACTTCCCGCTCCCTCAGGGCCGCGACCCAGTCCTCGTAGGGCTGGAGCAGGCGCGCCCCCGCCGCCAGCCACCGACTGCTGCGAAGCCAGGGAGCTCCGGCGATCGCTGCGCCTGCGCCGTCCCCAACGCCGGCGGATGCGACGCGGTCGTCCAGGATTGCGTAGAACCGCTCGCAGGCCACGGTTCCGGGGATCTCCGCGGAGAGCTGCACCGGCGGCACGGGCCTCCCCGCCGCACAGCCGCCGGCAAGCGCGGCGCACGAGGCCACGACCAGCAAGCAGATCCCCGGCCCGGTGAACGGCATCGACAAGAGCTCACCCCGCGCCTGCGGACAACAGTGCCCGGTAAGGACACACTTTCAGTATACTGGCGCCGATTTCTTCCGGAGGCATATGATGACCCAGCTTCCACACCTGAGCGCGAGCGGGGAAGTACACATCGTCGACGTTGGCGGCAAGGACCGCACCCGTCGGGTAGCCATAGCCGAAGGCCGAATCCTGATGCAGCCGGCCACCGCCCGCGCCGTGCTCGACCAGCAGGTCAGCAAGGGCGACGTCCTCGCCGTCGCCCGCATCGCCGGTCTGATGGCGGCCAAGCGCACGGCCGAGATCGTGCCGCTGTGCCATCCCATCTCGCTCACCCACGCCGAGGTCGTGATCGTGCCCCTGTCGGAGGATGCCGGTTTCCTGTGCCGCGCCGAGACGGTCACCGTAGAGCGCACGGGCGTGGAGATGGAGGCGCTGCACGCGGTTCAGGCCGCATTGCTGACGATCTACGACATGTGCAAGAGCGTGGACCGGGGGATGGAAATGAACGGGATACGGCTGCTCCACAAGAGCGGAGGCCGTTCCGGCACATGGGACCGCAACGCCGCCCCGGAGTGAGCTGCGCCGGGCAGTCATGCCGGTCATTGCGATCCACCGTGCCGGAGGCAATCCCCGAAGAAGCCGGCCTCCGGCACGGTGGATCGCAGGCCCGCCCGGGCGCTACCCGGCCAGGGCGTTGGTCTTGGCGGCGAAGATGAAGTCGTTCTCGTGCAGACCTCCGATCTTGTGTGTCCAGATCTGCACCGTGGCGTAGCCCCAGCCGAAGGTGATGTCCGGATGATGGCCCTCCGCCTCGGCCAATTCACCCACGCTGTCCACGAACCGGTTTGCTTCGACGAAGTTGCGGAACCGGAACGTGCGCTCCAGACGCGTGGCGTCACGCACCAGTTCCCAGCCGGGCACTTCGCCGAGCATGCCCTCGGCCTCGGGCCTGGACATGGGTTCGACACCGCCCTGGCAGGGTGTGCAGGTCTTGCTGGTCAGATCCATGGTGCCTCCTGCGAATGGTTTGCCGGGCCACGGGGGATTAGTAGCATGTCCCGTTAACAGTTACTCTTGCGGTGGTGGCCACGGAATTCAACCCCGTCCGCCCCGCTGACGGCCAACAGGGATACGCGCAGAGCATGAACAAGGAGACATCGCCCGTAGCCGGGAAACGCGTGGGACTCTTCCCCACCTGCCTGGTGGATCTCTTTCGTCCGTCCGTCGCCTTTGCCGCAGCCCGGCTGCTGGAAGATGCCGGATGCAGTGTCCACGTACCCGATGCCCAGACATGCTGCGGTCAACCGGCATACAACAGCGGCGACAACACCCGGGCCAGGGCACTGGCGCGTCAGATCATCGACGCGTACCGGGAATTCGACTACGTGGTGGTCCCGTCCGGCTCCTGCGGCGGGACCATCAGCAGGCACTATCCGGAGCTGTTCCGGGACGAGCGGGAGTGGCAGGACGCCGCGCTGGACCTGGCCGGACGCACCTGGGAACTGACGCGGTTCCTGCACGAGGTGGCGGGCATCGAGCAGCTACCGGGTCACTACCAGGGCACGGCCACCTACCATGACTCCTGCTCCGGTCTGCGGGAACTGGGCATCCGCACGCAGCCGCGCAGGCTTCTGGGCGCCGTTTCCGGACTGACTCTGCGGGAGATGCCGGATACCGACGTCTGCTGCGGATTCGGCGGCACGTTCTGCGTCAAGTATCCCGAGATCTCCGAGCGCATGGTCAGCAACAAGGTGGACTGCATTCGCCAGTCCGGTGCCGACACCGTGCTGGCCGGAGACCTGGGCTGCCTGATGAACATTGCTGGTCGCCTGCATCGAGAGGGCGTGGACGTCCGGGCGTTCCACGTTGCCGAGGTCCTCGCCGGCGTCGGTAACACGCCTGCGATCGGTGCAGGAGACGGATCATGAAGTCCACCGCCCATGCCTTCCGCGCCAACGTCCGCCGGGCCCTGGCAGACGAATCCCTGCAGCAGGCCATGGCCCGGGCCAAGGATGGTTTTGTCAACAAGCGGGCGAAGGCGTTCGAGCACTATCCGGAGTACGAGCGCCTGCGGGAACAGGGCCAGCGCATCAAGGACCACACCCTTTCCAATCTGGATCATTACCTGGAGCGTTTCGAGGAACAGGTGACTGCCCGCGGTGGCCAGGTGCACTGGGCGGAGACGGAGCAACAGGCTCGCGAGATCATCGTCGGCATCTGCCGGCGGCGCCGTGCCCGCCGCGTCACCAAGGGCAAGACCATGGCCGGCGAGGAAGTCTCCCTGAACGAGGCCCTCGAGGAAGACGGCATGGAGGTGGTGGAGACGGATCTCGGCGAGTACATCATCCAGCTGGCGCAGGAGCCCCCGAGCCACATCATCGCCCCGGCGGTTCACAAGACCCGGCAGCAGATTTCCGAGCTGTTCGACACCCACCATCACGGAGGCAGCCTGGGGAACAAGCTGCGGGATGTGCCGGAACTGGTGAACGAGGCACGAACGGTACTGCGGGAGAAGTTCCTCAGTGCCGATGTCGGTATCACCGGCGCCAATTTCCTGGTGGCGGAGAACGGATCGATGGTCCTGGTGACCAACGAGGGCAACGGTGATCTCACCCACGCCGTGCCTCCGACCCACATCGCCATCGCGGGGCTGGAGAAACTGGTGCCGCGGCTCGAGGACGCATCCGTGCTGCTGCGCCTGCTCGCCCGCAGCGCGACCGGGCAGGATGCTTCCTGCTACACGACCCTGGTCACCGGAGCAAGACGCGCAGGGGATCCGGACGGGCCCGAGGAGTTCCACATCGTTCTCCTGGACAACGGCCGCAGTCGCATGCTGGGAAACCGATTCCGGGACATGCTGCGCTGTATCCGGTGCGGCGCCTGCATGAACCACTGCCCGGTCTACTCGGCAATAGGCGGCCACGCCTACGGCTGGGTCTACCCGGGCCCCATGGGCTCGGTGCTCACACCGCAGTTCGTCGGCCTGGACGGAACCCGCGATC
>SLLM01000089.1 GCA_007134055.1 Ectothiorhodospiraceae bacterium
CCAGGCCCGGCCCAGCGGAACCTCGAAATACCGTCGAGCACCGGTGTCCCGCTCGACGAACATGTAGTAGGGGATGATCCCGAGCTGTACCTGGCTGCGCCACAGGGAGGCCCAGACGTCGGCATTGTCATTGATGTGGTTGAGCAGGGGACCCTGGGCACGGATTTCCGCGCCAGTACCACGCACCCGCCGGATCGCCTCCCGGGCCACCGGGGTGTCCAGTTCGTTGGGGTGGTTGTAGTGGGCCATGATCGCGACATGCTTGCCTGCCGCCGTCAACCGCTCCAGGAGGCGAAGCAGGTCGTCGGCATCGTCGTCGGTGACGAACCGGTACGGCCAGAAAGTCAGCGCCTTGGTGCCAATGCGTACGGTCTGGACATGCTCGAGCCGCGGTTGCAGCAAGGGCTCCAGGTACTGCTCCAGGTGGCGGGTCTTCATCACCATGGGGTCGCCGCCCGTGACCAGCAGGTCGCTCACCTCGACGTGGCTGCGCAGGTAGTCAACCAGGGTATGCGCCTCGTTGGAGGCAAAACGCAGCTGCTTGTCACCCACGAACTGCGCCCAGCGGAAGCAGAACGTACAGTAGGAATGACAGACCTGGCCCTGGCTGGGGAAGAACAGCACGGTTTCCCGGTACTTGTGCTGCATGCCTTCCACCCGCTCACCTTCCAGCTCCGGCACGTTGAGTTCCATTTGTCCCGCCGGATGCGGATTCAGGGTGGCGCGAATGTCCCGGGCGACCTTCTGGACCTCGGCACGGTCGGCACCGCCGCGAAGGACATCAGCCATGCGGTCGAAGCTCTCCGGAGCAAGCATGTCCCGCTGGGGAATCGTCAGCTGGTAGATCGGATCATCCGGTGCCCGCTCCCAGTCGATCAGCTCGTTGATCACGTACTCGTTCACCCGGAACGGCAGCACGTTCGCCACCACCCGCATGGCGAAGCGCTCATCGGCGGACATGCGGTCCAGACCCGGGATACCATCCATGTTGCGGGTGGTGAAAACCTGGAACCTGCGCGGCTTCATGGTAGTGTCGGCGCGTGTGCGCCGCAGCGGAATCGTCTGGCTCACCAGCGACCTCCATCATGTTTCGGTGGATGACGTGATGCCGGGCGCTGCCCCGCCGGAGTGGCCGTCGATCATCCTTGGCGGCGGGTATCGGCGCACCGGCCAGGGCATGCCTGACAGCGCGCGCCGGGACGGGAGCCTGGGGGCTCCCTCCGGCCCCTGGGCCGGACACGTGCGGACGCCTACATACTGCGTGTGCCAGTATAACCAGAGGGACTTCGACTGGCTAATGCCGATCGTGACAGGGTGGAGACAATGCAACACGCCATTCCCGCGGTACTCATGCGTGGCGGCACCAGCAAGGGGCTGTTTCTTCGCAGCGAGGACCTGCCCATGGACCCGCGGGAGCGGGATGGCCTGCTCCTTCGGCTCATGGGCAGCCCGGACCCCTACCATCGCCAGATGGACGGCCTTGGCGGTGCCATTTCCAGCAGCAGCAAGGTTGCCCTGATCAGTCCCAGCCTGCGCTCCGACTGCGATGTCTGCTACCGCTTCGGCCAGGTCAGCGTCGACACGCCACTGATCGACTTCTCCGGCAACTGCGGCAACCTCGCGGCGGCAGTCGGACACTACGCGATCGAGGAAGGTCTGGTGGCGGCACAGGACGGGGTCACCACGGTACGGGTATGGCAGGAGAACCTGCAGGAACGAATTCTGGTGCATGTGCCGGTGCAAGGCGGCAATCCCCTGGTGTGTGGTGACACGGAGGTGCCCGGCCTGCCATGGAAAGGCGCCGCTGTCCACGTCGATTTCCTGGGGCGCGCACAGCCCGCCCCATGCCTGGCCTCGGAGTGGTCAGCGGAAATGCTGCAACTGCCGGACGGCACGAAGGTTCGCGTCACGCTCGTTACCGCGGGCAACGCGACCGTATTCGTCCGTGCAGCGGATCTTGGCCTTACCGCCACGGAGCGTCCCGAGGACTTCACCGTTGCGACGCTGGAGTTCCTCGAGCAGATCCGCTGCGCCGGCTCGGTACGGATGGGGCTGGCCTCGAGCGCAGGCGTCGCCCACCGGGAGCGGCCGGCAACGCCGAAGGTCGCGATCGTCGGTCCGCCCTGCGCCATGGAGGACACCGCGGGGCGATCCCATGACAGCGACGCCATGGACATCTGCGCCCGCATCATCTCCATGGGACGGGCCCATCACGCATTCACCACCACGGCATCGGTCGCCCTGGCAGTGGCTGCCCGCATCCCCGGCACCATCGTGCACGAACTCGCCCGCCCGGATGCCAACCCCCTGCATCTCGGCCACGCTGCCGGCATCATGCCCCTGGAGGCGCAGGTCACGCGGGAAGACGGCGTGTGGATCGCACGGCGCGTGCGCATCACCCGAACCGCACGCCGCCTCATGGCAGGTACGGTCTACGCTCCGGTCCGGCATCGTTGACGCTTGCCGCAATCGCCATGCCGGGAGGCATATCCTCCGTCAGAGCCGGTGATGGCCGATCGGATTCACGTTCCGAAATGGCACCCGCTTGACCAGGATCAACTCATCCGGGTGTCCACCCGATATGGTGATCCATTCCCGGCACGCCCCCCTGCACCGACAGGGTACGCATTACCAGTTGCAGAGCACAATTCCCCCTGATGCATTGCGTTGCACAACAAAATTTGAGGCGGAGGTGAATCATGTATACGGAACTCTTTTCCAGGACAACCGGACAGATGGAGCAAGCGCTGCTTCCGGCCCGCAGACTGCAGCAGCTGATGGTGGAGCACACTGCTCGCCTTGCCGATTTCCAGCTGCAGAGTCTGAAGAACTACTCGGAAATGGGCATCGACCAGTGGCGTGCCCTGCAGGACGTGAAAAGCCCCGAGGATCTCCAGGCTCTCCTGACCCGTAATACGGAGCTGGTGAAGACCCTGAGCGAGAAACTGTCCACCGACATCAACGAGCTGACCAGCCTCCATCGCTTGCTGGGCGAGGAACTGCAGAAGGTCACGCAGGACACCTTCAACGGCGCAATGGAAGACGCTGCAGGAGAGACCATGGAGCCGGCCGCGGCGTCGAAGCCGACTGCCGGCGGCACCAAGAAATCCGCCTGAGCGGAGATGTCCGGAGATTCGCAAGGCCACCCACGGGTGGCCTTTTCCATGGCCTCCTCCCGGATCGTCCCGCCATTGGCTGCAACCCCCCCCCGACTGCACCACCTCCCACGAAGAGGTACGTCGACGTCCCGCGCCGTCCCGCCGCTGCCCGGAAACAGGCCGCGGGGATGCCGGCAGGGGCGGGCGCTGCCACGGTTGACCGGACATGAACCGTTCGGCCCGGCCGCATGACCTGATGCACGATCCGGTCTAAGAAACCCGCCCGCAATATCCACTTGTTATACTGAGCGTCCTGAAGGAAGGTCAGCATCGTCCGGGACGGCGGAGTGCTGACGCCAGTCGCCTCGTCCGGAGCCAGCCTTGGACCTGAGTTACCAGATCATCCTGTTCATCGGCCTGCTGTTTCTGGTCAGCGTACTGGCGAGCGTGGTGTCCAGCAGGATTGGTGCCCCCCTGCTCCTCGTATTCCTGGTCATCGGCATGCTGGTCGGCGAGGAAGGGCCGGGCGGCGTGCGCTTTGACGACTACCAGATGGCGCACCTGATCGGCAGCCTGGCGCTCGCCATCATCCTGTTCGACGGCGGCGTACGTACCAAGGTTGACAGCTTTCGGGTCGGCTTGCGACCGGCGGTGACGCTCGCCACGGTGGGCGTGGTGATCACCGTGCTGGCCACGGGCCTGTTCGTCTCCTGGGCCTTTGGCCTGCCGCTGCTCGTCGGCTTGTTGATCGGCGCGATCATCGGTTCGACGGACGCGGCAGCGGTATTCTCGCTTCTGCACTCCCACGGCCTGGAGCTCAAGCAGCGCACCAGTGCCACGCTGGAGATCGAGTCCGGCAGCAACGACCCCATGGCGATCTTTCTCACCGTCGCGCTGGTGGAGTTCATGACCGGGCAGCACGCCAGCATTGGCCTGGGCTTCCTCCTGGAGTTCGTCACCCAGATGGGCATAGGCGCAGTTGCCGGCCTGGGCGGCGGTGTACTGCTTGCCCATCTGATCAATCGCGTGCCCCTGACCACCGGCCTCTATCCGCTGCTGGCCCTCGCGGGAGCGCTGCTGCTGTTCGGCGCGACCTCGGCACTCCAGGGCAGCGGGTTCCTCGCCGTGTATCTGGCGGGCATCGTGCTTGGCAACCGGCGGCTGCAGAGCGCCCAGAACATCCGTCGCTTCCACGACGGCATGGCCTGGCTTTCGCAGATCATCATGTTCCTCATGCTCGGGTTGCTGGTCACACCCAGCCACCTGCTGGCGATCGCCCCTCAGGCACTGCTCGTGGCGGCCGTGCTCATCCTGGTGGCACGACCCCTCGCGGTGGTGATCTGCCTGGCACCCTTCCGTTTCCCCTGGCGCGACCAGGCCTTTATCAGCTGGGTCGGTCTGCGTGGGGCAGTGCCCATACTGCTGGGGCTGTTCCCCCTGCTCGGCGGCGTCGAGGACGCATTCCTCTACTTCAACATCGCCTTCTTCGTGGTTCTGATCTCGCTCATGGTCCAGGGCTGGACCATCGCTCCCGTGGCGCGCTGGCTTCGACTCGACGTACCTCCCCGCAGCCGCGTCATCCACCGTATGGAGCTCGATCTCCCGGGACAGGTGGAGTATGAGCTGGTCGGCTACACATTGGAGGAGGACAGCCCGGCACTCTACAAGATGGTGAACCGGCTGAAGTTCCCGGAGTCCACCCGGGTCGTTACCATGATCCGCCAGGGCCGGCCGGTGGACGATCCGGCCACCGAAATCCTGCAACCGAACGACTATGTCTACATGCTTGCGCCGCCGGAATACCTGCCGGAACTCGACCGGATCCTGGTGGCGGAACACGGCCCCGCCCGCCTGGAAGAGCACAAGTTCTTCGGCGAATTCGTATTGAACGGCGGCACCCAGCTCACGGCCCTGGCCAGCGCCTATGAACTCGAGATCCCCGGCCAGCGGGATGCGAACGAAACCCTGGACGCCTACCTGCAGCGGATCTTCAAGAATCGCGCGGTGGTTGGCGACCGGGTGAAGATCAATCACCTGGAATTCGTGGTGCGCGCCACGCGCGGACGGAACATCACCCAGGTCGGCCTCAAGATCGGCCGCCCCGGTGCCGGCGGCGATCATCACTGAGCCCATGGCGCGCATTCACCACGGCGGGCGACCCTTGCCCCGCGCACGCCTGCGGCGCAGACTACGTATCTTCGGCAGGCGGGCTCATGCCACGGTGTGACCGCGAAACGTGTCAGCCAGGCGCACCAGCGCCACCAGAGAGATTCGGGGGCGTGGAACATGAATGATGCCCTGAGACAGCAGCTCCTGAAGGCCGGCGTGGTGGACCGGAAACAGGCGGACAAGGCCGCCAGGGAAACCCGCAAGGAGAAGAAGGAACGCCGCAGGAAGGGCAAGAACGCGCCGGCCGAGGCGCCGGAGAGCCGCGCCCGGGCCGAGCGGAGCCGGCAGGAGCAGCAGGAACGGGACCGGGAGCTCAATCGGCAGCGGGAGGCGGAGAAGCGCCAGCGC
>SLLM01000194.1 GCA_007134055.1 Ectothiorhodospiraceae bacterium
CAGATGAATGACTGTCCCAGACAGAACCCGGCTTACAGGCCGGCTCCACCTCTATTTCGCCCATCAGGGTGCCCGCGTATATCTCCCTTCACTCCATCAGCTCCATTCTGCCAAGAGAATTTTATTTCCCTGTTAGATGGTTAGAGCCTGTTTCTATTTGAATTCGAGAATGGGTCTGCAATCGCATGATTTAAAAGCATTAGTTTCCCGGTATTGGTTGTCGCCGCCCGGCGACGCAGAAGTGTTCGGTAAGTTCTTGTTGTGAAAGCAAGAATCCCCTTCCTTTCGGCTTGACAATACACTTCAGCGATACCTATAGTGTCTCGAAGTGGGAAAAAGTGGCGAAAAATGGAATTTCAGGGCTAATAAGGGCACACAGTGTTTCGAGGGGTCACCCATCTCAATCTGGACGCCAAGGGCCGCATGAGCTTCCCGTCGCGCTATCGCGACCGGCTCATGGAGCGGTGCGACGGCGAGGTGGTGGTGACGGTGGACCCGGATCGCTGTCTGCTGGTCTACCCCCTGCCGGAATGGGAGGTGATCGAACAGAAGCTGGTGAAGCTCCCCAGCCTCAAGCCGCAGACCCGGCGCCTGCAGCGATTGCTCATGGGGCACGCGACCGAGGCGCAGCTGGATGGCAGTGGCCGGATTCTCCTGCCGCCGCCCTTGCGGGAGTTCGCTGGCCTCAACAAGAAAGTGGTGCTGATCGGGCAGGGCAACAAGTTCGAGCTATGGGATGAAACCACATGGGGGCAGCGTTGCGACGTCTGGCTTGAGGAAGCGGCAGAGGACTATGAGCTATCCGACGGGCTGGAGTCCATTTCGCTGTGACGGATGCGGTGCATCTGGGGCCTCATCAACCGGTACTGCTGTCGGAATCCCTGGAAGGGCTGAACGTGCGGGAAGACGGCTTTTACGTGGATGGCACCTACGGCCGTGGAGGGCATGCCCGGGCGATCCTGGATCGCCTGGGGGGTGGCGGCCGCCTCTGGCTGGTCGATCGCGACCCGGACGCGGTTGCCGACGCCCGCGAGCGGTTCGGCAGTGATCCACGCTGCCGGGTGTGGTACGGCGGCTTTTCCTCGCTGGGAGCGTGGCTGCAGGAGACGGAAGGGCCGGGGCGGGTGGACGGCATCCTTCTGGACCTCGGCGTGTCCTCCCCGCAGCTTGATTGCGCCGAGCGCGGTTTCAGCTTTCTTCGGGACGGACCGCTGGATATGCGCATGGATCCCCGGTCCGGTACCAGCGCATTCGACTGGCTGTGCCAGGTGCCGGAGGCGGAGCTTGTGCGCACGCTGCGGGTGTACGGCGAGGAGCGGTTCGCGCGACGCATCGCGCGGGCCGTGGTCGAAGCGCGGCAGCAGAGCGGGCTGGCGGACAGTACCGCAGCCCTGGCGCGGCTGGTCGACGAAGCGGTGCCGCGCAGGGAACGCCACAAGAACCCCGCCACCCGGACCTTTCAGGCCGTCCGTATCGCCGTCAACGGAGAGCTCGTGGAGCTGGAGCGCTTCCTGGGCGGTGTCTGTGACTGGCTGCTTCCGGGCGGGAGGCTTGCCGTGATCAGTTTTCATTCCCTGGAGGATCGCATGGTCAAGCGGTTCATGCAGCAGGCCTCCGGGGTGCGGGATCTTCCCCCGGAGATCCCGGTCATCCCGGAGGGGTTGCGGCCACGTATGCGCCGGATCGGCAAGGCGATACGGGCCTCGGAGCCGGAGCGCGTCCGCAATCCCCGGGCCCGCAGCGCCGTCCTGCGGGTGGCGGAGCGGCTGCCGTGAGACTGGAGCCACTGCTTGCCCTGGTGTTGGCGTTGCTTGTGGTGGCCAGCAGTGTGGCGGTGGTGTACGCGAAGCATGAGAGTCGCCGGCTGTTTGCGGAACTCGAGGAGCTGAATCGGGAGCGGGATCGGCTCAATGCGGAGTGGGGCATGTTGCAGCTCGAACAGGGTGCCTGGGCTACCCATGGCCGGGTGGAACGCATTGGTCGGGAGCAGCTGGACATGAAGATGCCGGGGCGCGACGAGATCATCATTCTGCGCCGGCAGGGGCGCTGAAAGCCTGGACCTTCAAAGGTGGATGCACGACGGTGAGCAACGCAAGGAAACCGCGGGAAACAGTCGCCAGCTGGCGTTACCTGCTGGTACTGGCGGCGTTTGCCTGCCTGCCCGTGGTGCTGCTCTGGCGGGCCGTGGATCTGCAGCTTGTGAATAACGAGTTCCTCCAGCTTCAGGGGGACTCACGGCATCTGCGCACAATGGTCATACCGGCGCACCGGGGCATGATCACGGATCGGCACGGCAAGCCGCTGGCGATCAGCACTCCGGTGGACTCCATCTGGGCGCATCCGGGCAATCTGCTGGCCGCGGACTCGAGACTGGCGGAGCTTGCCGGAGCCCTGGAGATGGAGTCGACGGGTCTGCGCACCCGCCTTGAGCGGCGTGCGGACCGGGAATTCGTCTACCTGCGCCGGCATATCCCTCCGGATGCGGCTGCCCGGGTCCTCGAGCTTGGTGTTCCTGGGGTCTCCACCCAGCGCGAGTACCGACGCTATTACCCGGCCGGGGAGGTCGCCGGCCATCTGCTGGGCTTTACCAACGTGGACGACGTCGGGCTGGAGGGCCTGGAGCTGGCGTACGAAACCTGGCTTCGGGGTCGTCCCGGTGCCAAGCGGGTGCTGCGGGACCGCCTGGGCCGGATCGTGAGCGACGTGGAACAGATCCGGGAGCCGGGGCCGGGGCGGGACCTGAAGCTGAGCATCGATCGTCGGCTGCAGTATGTCGCCTATCGCGAACTCAAGCGGGCGGTCCAGGCGCATGGCGCCCGGGCCGGGTCGCTGGTGCTCCTGGATGCCGCCAACGGCGAGATACTGGCGATGGCCAACCAGCCCTCCTTCAATCCCAATGCCCGGCAGAGAACAGGTACCGCGGAGCGGCGGAACCGGGCGGTGACCGATTCCTTCGAACCCGGCTCTACCATCAAGCCGTTCACCGTGGCAGCGGCGCTGGAGAGTGGGCTGTTCAGCCGGGATTCCGAACTCGATACACGTCCGGGGACCATGCGGGTGGGTAATCACACCGTGCGCGATCTGCGTGACTATGGCCGCATCGACGTTGCCACCATTATCAGCAAGTCCAGCAATGTCGGCGCCGCCCAGCTGGCGCTTGAACTGCCGGACGACGCGATCTGGAGGCTGCTCGGACGATTGGGAATGGGGCGGGTCACCGGGGCCGGGTTCCCCGGGGAAACCGGAGGTTCGCTGGCGGCGGATCCTCCCAGATCGGCCATTGAGCGGGCCACCCTGTCGTTCGGCTACGGTCTCGCGAGCACGCCGCTGCAACTCACCAACGCGTATGCCGCACTTGCCAATGACGGGTTGCTGCGGCCCATCTCCTTCCTGCGGCTTGACGAGGCTCCCGAGGGCGAGCGTGTCATGCAGCCCGCTACCGCCCGCGCAGTGCGGCGGATGCTTGAGGAGGCCGTGGCAGAAGGTGGAACTGCCCAGCTTGCCGCCGTGCCGGGTTACCGGGTGGCAGGCAAGACCGGAACCACCCGCAAGGCGGTCGCCGGCGGCTACGCCGACGACCGCCATGTCACCTGGTTCGCCGGCATGGCTCCGGCGAGTAACCCGCGGCTCGTCATGGCGGTGATGGTGGATGAGCCCAAGGGCGGGCTTCATTACGGCGGGCAGGTGGCGGCGCCGGTGTTTTCGGAAGTGATGAGCGCGGCACTGCGGCTGCTCAATATCGCGCCCGATGCGGAGGACTCTTCGCGGGGACTCACGGCCATGGGAGCGCAAACGCCATGAACGCCCTTCCCGGCAGCGCCCGGAGCATCCCGCTCGGCCAGCTCCTGGAGGGCGTCCCCGGTGCCGCGAGCGCGGTGTGTGTAGAGGGTCTGGCGGCAGCCGGAGAACAGGTGCGCCCGGGCTGGGCGTTTGCCGCCTGCGCCGGTGAGCGGCGTCACGGTCTGGAGTTCGTGGACCAGGCCCTGGCGGCCGGGGCGGTGGCCGTGCTCTGGGAGCCGGGACGAGGCGCGGACGCGGATTCTGCCGCCGAGGCATGTCGCCGCCGTGGCGTCCCCCTCGTGTCCGTGGCCGACCTGCGTCGGCGGTTGGGCGTTCTGGCGGCCCGGGCGTTTGCCGACCCTTCCTGTGAAGCGGTGGCGGTGCACGGCGTCACGGGGACCGACGGCAAGACCTCGGTCAGCCAGTTCCTGGCCCAGGCGCTGCAGGCCGGGGGCGAGCCGTCCGGCATCGTCGGGACCCTGGGCGCCGGTAGGGTCGGCAGGCTGGCGGTGGGTACCCATACCACGCCGGATGCAGCCAGCCTGCAGTCGAGCCTGGCGGAGTTCCGTGATCAGGGAATTCGCCATGCCTGCATCGAGGTCTCGTCCCACGGGCTGGTGCAGGGGCGCGTCAACGGCGTCCGCTTCCGCAGCGCGATTCTCACCAATCTCGGTCGGGACCACCTGGATTATCACGGAACGGTCCGGGCCTATGCGGACGCCAAGCGCTCGCTGTTCAGGATGCCCGGGCTTGGCGTTGCCGTGCTCAACCTCGACGACGGCTTCGGACGGTCCGTGCGCCGGGATCTTGAAGCCGGCGTGCGGATGGTCGGCTACTCCATGCAGGCGGAAACCGATGCCGGGGTGCTCTGTACGCTGTTCAGCCCCCACGTCACGGGATTCGGCCTGGAGGTCATTACTCCGGGCGGGCTCGTGAGCGCTGAATTGCCCCTGCTTGGCCGGTTCAATGCAGCGAACGTGCTTGCGGTGATCGCCGCCCTTACAGGGCTGGAATGGGAACCCGGGCGGATCAGTGCGGCACTGCAGCATCTCGCGCCCGTGCCCGGGCGGATGGAGCCCTTCGTGGCGAAAGGACAGCCCCTGGTGGTTGTGGATTACGCGCACACCCCTGGCGCACTGACCGCCGCGCTGGCCAGTCTTCGTGAACATGTCGGCGGCCGCATCTGGTGCGTGTTCGGCTGCGGCGGCGAGCGTGACCGGGGCAAGCGACCCCTGATGGCCGGCGCCGCGGAAGCGGCCGCACACCGCATCATCGTTACCGACGATAATCCACGCCTGGAGGATCCGGATGCCATTGTTGCCGACATCCAGGCCGGATTCAGGGATGGGCCGCAACCGGTCGAGCGGGACCGGTCCGCCGCCATCGCCAGGGCGCTGGACGAGGCCGGCCCCGACGATGTGATTCTGGTGGCCGGCAAGGGGCACGAGGATCATCAACTGGATGCTGCCGGAAGGCGCGAGTACAGCGATCGCAGGACCGTCGCGAGGTTGCTGGAGGGGGCGTCATGATCGAGGACAGTCTCGCTGCCGTGGCCGAACGCCTGGGAGGACGGCTGCAGGGCGCAGACAGTACCTTCCGCGGGCTTTCCACGGACTCCCGGATGGTCGAACCGGGGAGCCTGTTCCTGGCGCTCAGGGGGCCCAACTTTGATGGTCATGCCTTTGCCGCCGATGCGCTGGCAGCCGGTGCCGCGGCGGTGCTGGTGGAGCGGGCGCCGTCGTCCCTGGCGCCGGCCGTGATCGTTGATGACAGCCGTCGGGCCCTGGGGCAGCTGGGATCCTGGTGGCGTCGGCGGGTGGCGCCCACCGTGGTCGGTGTTACCGGCAGCAACGGCAAGACCACCGTCAAGCAGATGCTGGTGAGCATTCTCTCGCGGGTGGCGGCGACGTCGGCCACCCGGGGAAATCTCAATAATGACATCGGTGTTCCGCTGACCCTTGCCCGCTTGCGGCTCGGGGATGTCTACGCGGTGGTAGAGATGGGCGCCAACCGGCCCGGGGAGATTGCGGCGCTGGCGGCCCTCGCCCAGCCCGGGGTGGCGGTCGTGACCAATGCCAACCGGGCGCATCTGGAGGGCTTCGGCAGTCTCGAGCAGGTGGCCAGGGCCAAGGGCGAGCTGTACCAGGCTCTGGCTGATGACGGCACGGCGGTGATCAACGTCGACGACCCGCATTGCTCGATGTGGAGCCGGTTTGCCGGTCAGCGGTCCGTCATCGACTTCGGAATCGACAACCATGCGCAGGTACGCGGCATCCCCCTGGGGCCGAGTGGCCGCTGCCGTATCGAGCTGCCCGGCGGGGTGCTTGAACTGGTGTTGCCGGTGCCGGGCCGGCACAACCTGTACAACGCCCTTGCGGCTGCTGCCGTTGCCGTGGCGCTCGGTGCGCCGGCGGCGGCGATCCGGGAGGGGCTCGAGGGGTTCGAGCCGCCTGCCGGCAGGTTGTGCACGCGTGCGGCTACCTGCGGTGCGCGGATCATCGATGACAGCTACAACGCCAATCCGGCATCGCTGGAAGCCGGGGCGGATGTACTGATGCAGTCCGGGGGTGAGCCCTGGGTCGCCCTCGGGGACATGGGAGAACTCGGTGACGACGCGGCCGAGCTGCACTTCCAGTCCGGTCGCATGCTGCGGGAGCGTGGCGTGCGCCGGCTGTATGCCTGGGGGCCGCTCAGTGCTTACACGGTACGGGGATTCGGCAGTGAGGGCAGGCACTTCGAGCAGAAGCAGGATCTGATCGCTGCCCTGGAGGAGGACCTGACGGCCGGCGTCGACCTGCTGGTCAAGGGGTCCCGCCGCGCCGGCATGGAAGCTGTCGTGGTGCGCCTGTGTGCGGATGACGCCACGCCGGGGGAGGGCCGTTGATGCTGATCTACCTCGCCGGCTGGCTGGAGGAGTTTCACAGCGGTTTCCGTGTGTTCCAGTACATCACCCTGCGGGCGATGCACGGAGTGTTCGCGGTGCTGGAGTTCTTCTTCATCGGACTGATCGGTATGGCTACGTTGAAGATTCGCTGATGCAGGCTGTCATGACACAACAAGCGGCAGGGACAACGGTGATCGTCGGCCTGGGGGTCTCGGGGCTGGCCTGCCTGCGGCACCTGCAGGAGCGCGGCATCACCGTGGCAGTGACCGATAGCCGCAGTGATCCACCGTCCGCCGACCAGGCGCGGATGCTCGAGCCCGTGCCCGAGCTGGCACTGGGCGGGCTGGACAAGGATCTGCTGTGCAAGGCTGAGCGCATCGTGCTCAGTCCGGGCGTGTCCCCGGACGAGCCTGTCGTGGCTGCGGCCCGCGCCCGGGGCGTGCCGGTCATCGGCGAGCTCGAGCTGTTCGCCGCTGCGGCGAATGCTCCGGTCATCGCCATTACCGGCACCAACGGCAAGAGCACAGTGACCGGTCTCGTGGGTGAACTGCTGCGGTGCGCCGGGCTGGATGTGGCCGTTGGCGGCAACCTCGGTCCACCGGCACTGAGCCTGTTGCGAAGCGATCCGATCCCGGATGCCTATGTGCTGGAGGTCTCCAGTTTCCAGCTCGAGACCGTGCAAGCGTTTCCGGTTCTCGCGGCGGCAGTGCTCAACCTCAGCGAGGATCACCTGGACCGTCATGGCTCGATGGATCGCTATGCGGCAATCAAGGCACGGGTGCTGCAACGCGCCGGGCAGGCGGTGCTGAACCGGGATGACGCCGCGGTCCGTGGCATGCGGGTTCCGGGCGGGGAGGTGATCTGGTTCGGCGCTTCGGCACCGCAGCGACTCATGGATTACGGGCTCGCCATCCGTTCCGGCACCACGTGGCTGGTTCGTGGCGACGAGCCGCTGCTCTCCCTCGGCGAGATGACGCTGCAGGGGCGGCACAACCTGGTCAATGCCGCGGCGGCCCTGTGCCTGGTGGAGTCCCTCGGTGTCCAGCCCCGGCAGGTACTCACTGCGTTGGCCGGCTATCGCGGGCTGCCCCACCGGATGGAGCTCGTCGCGCGGGACGATGGCGTGGACTGGATCAACGATTCCAAGGCAACCAATGTCGGCGCCACGGTGACAGCGGTAACCGGGGTCGGACGCCCGGTGGTTCTGATTGCCGGCGGGCAGGGCAAGGGACAGGATTTCACGCCCCTGTCCGGCGCGCTTGCCGGCAGGGCGAGGCTTGTCCTGCTGATCGGCGAGGATGCCCCGCAGATCGAATCGGTGCTGCGGGACCAGGTGCCCGCGGAACGGGTTGGAGGTCTGGAAGCGGCAGTCGCCCGGGCGCGTGAGGTGGTACGTCCCGGTGACGCGGTGCTGCTGTCACCGGCGTGCGCGAGCTTCGACATGTTCCGCGATTTCGGGCATCGGGGCGACGCCTTCCGCGAGGTGGTAATGAGGGAGGTGGGCGCATGAGCGTGGCGGCGGAGGCGGGCGCTCGTCGGCCGTTCCGGCTCCTCCTGCCGGAGACCGACTACCGGCTTCTCGGGGCGATCCTGGCCCTTGGGCTCATCGGTCTGGTCATGGTGGCTTCGGCGTCTGTTTCCCTGGCGGAACGGCAGCTCGGAACACCCTTCTACTACCTGGAGCGGCAGGTGCTGTTCATGCTCATCGCCCTGGCGCTGGGGTGGCTGACATTGCAGCTACGGCTGGAGTACTGGCAACACGGCAGCAGCGTATTGCTGCTCGGGGCACTGCTGCTGCTGGTTCTGGTGCTGGTGCCGGGAGTGGGACGCGAGGTCAACGGCAGCACGCGCTGGATCAGTCTCGGCATCTTCAACCTGCAGGTCTCGGAGGTCCTCAAGATTGCGCTGATGGTGTATCTCGCCGCCTTCCTGGTGCGTCGCGGCGATCAGGTCCGCGGCACGATGAGCGGCTTCCTGATTCCCATCGGCCTGCTGGCGCTGTGTGGTGCCCTGCTGCTGCGTCAGCCGGACTTCGGTGCCGTTGTCGTGATCGGCGCAACCGGCCTGGGAATGCTGTTCCTGGGAGGCGTGCCGCTGTGGCGCTTCGCCGTGCTGGTGGTGACATCGGTGGGCGCCGGCTGGATGCTCATCGTCGGCTCTCCCTACCGCCTGGAGCGACTGCTGTCGTTCTCCAATCCCTGGGAGGACCCGTTCAATACCGGCTTCCAGTTGACCCAGTCGCTGATCGCCATCGGACGCGGCGAATGGCTGGGGGTCGGTCTCGGCAGCAGTGTGCAGAAGCTGTTCTACCTCCCGGAAGCGCATACCGATTTCGTCTTCGCCGTGCTGGCCGAGGAGTTCGGCCTGCTCGGCGTCGTGGTGCTGATCGCGCTTTACAGCTACGTGTGCTGGCGAATCTTCGCCATCGGACGAGCCAGCCTGCAGGCCGGCCAGCCGTTCGCGGGGTATCTGTGCTTCGGCATCGGGTTCTGGTTCGGACTGCAGACCTTTATCAACGTCGCGGTCAACATGGGCCTGCTCCCCACCAAGGGCCTGACCCTGCCCCTGCTCAGTTACGGCGGCAGCAGCCTGCTCATGACCGTGGTGGCCCTGGCACTCGTGCTGCGTGCCGACCACGAGCGGCGCGGTGCCGCAGGTATGCCGCGCCGGCGGCGGAGGCGGACATGAGCGCTTCCCGCCCGGTACTGATCATGGCCGGTGGAACCGGCGGGCACGTCTTCCCGGGCCTGGCGGTCGCCCGGGTGCTGGAGCAGCAGGGAGTGCCGGTGGTCTGGCTCGGTACCCGCCAGGGTCTGGAGGCACGGGTGGTCCCGGACGCCGGGATCGCCGTCGAATGGCTGCTGATACGGGGGCTGCGCAACAAGGGTCTGACCGGATGGCTGCTGGGGCCGCTGCGCCTGTTCCGGGCCGTGCTGCAGGCGATGTCGGTTCTGCGGCGGAGGCAGCCACTCGCGGTGCTCGGAATGGGCGGCTACGCCGCCGCTCCCGGCGGCGTGGCCGCGTGGCTGTTGCGGCGGCCGTTGGTGATTCACGAGCAGAACGCTGTCGCAGGACTCACCAACCGCTGTCTGGCACGCCTTGCCAGCCGCGTGCTGAGCGCCTTTCCCGCCGCATTTCCGGAACGCTTCGCGGTGGAGGTCGTGGGCAATCCGGTACGCGCGGACATCCTGCGTCTGGGTGAGACACCGGCGCGGGCGCCGGTGCGCGGACGCCGGCTGCGTGTGCTCGTGGTCGGCGGCAGTCTCGGGGCGCAGGTGCTCAATCGTGCCGTTCCGGCGGCCTGCGCGTCCCTGGAGGAATCCGTGCGGCCGGTGATCCGGCACCAGGCCGGGGAGCGCACGCTGGGCCTGGCTCGTGAGGCCTATGCAACCCACGGGGTCGAGGCGGAGGTGACTCCCTTCATCGACGACATGGCGGAGGCGTACTCCTGGGCGGACCTGGTCATCTGCCGGGCCGGCGCCCTGACCGTCAGTGAGCTGGCAGTGGCCGGTGTGCCCGCGATCCTGGTCCCCCTGCCTCACGCGGTGGACGATCATCAGACTGCGAACGCCCGCCACCTGGCGGATAACGACGCCGGATGGCTGCTCCCGGAGAGCGAACTCTCGCCACGGCGTCTGGCTGCCCTGCTGACCGGGGCCATCGAACAGCCGGAGGCGCTTGCCGGCATGTCTACCCGGGCCCGGGAACTGGGGTGGCGGGATTCCGCCGAGCGGGTCGCACGGCATTGCCTGGAGGTGGCATGAGCAACCGTACCGGGCATCGGCACCAGCACCGACCCGGCGCCATGGGCCGGGTGCAGCGCATTCACCTGGTCGGGATCGGCGGATCCGGCATGGGCGGCATTGCCGAGGTGCTGGTCAACCTCGGCTATCAGGTCTCCGGCAGCGATCTCCGGGAGAACGCGGTGACCACCCGCCTCTCCGGTCTCGGCGCGAGCATTTGCATCGGCCACGACGGCGGGCAGGTTGCGGGTGCCGATGTGGTGGTCACCTCCAGTGCCGTTGACGATGACAACCCGGAAGTGCTGGCGGCGCGCCGGGCCCGCATACCGGTTGTGCCCCGGGCGGAGATGCTGGCGGAACTCATGCGCTTCCGTTACGGCGTTGCGGTGGCGGGCACCCACGGTAAGACCACCACGACCAGCCTGGTCGCGAGCGTGCTCGCGGACGCGGGCCTGGATCCGACCTTCGTGATCGGCGGTCGTCTCAACAGTGCCGGCGCCAACGCGCGCCTGGGGGAAGGCCGCTTCCTGGTGGCGGAAGCGGACGAGAGTGACGCCTCGTTTCTCTACCTGCAGCCGATGATCGCCGTCGTCACCAATATCGACGCGGATCATCTGGGCACCTACGGCGGTGATTTCCAGCGCCTGCGCTCCACCTTCGTCGAGTTCCTTCACCACCTTCCGTTCTACGGACTGGCGGTGCTCTGCCTGGATGATCCCTGGACCCGGGAACTGTTGTCCGAGGTCAGTCGGCCGGTACGCAGCTACGCCGTGGACCAGGACGCCGACGTGCGGGCGTTGAATGTCCGCCAGACCGGTGCCCGGACACGGTTCGAGGTGCGTATCGATGACCAGCCGCCGTTCCCGGTGGAACTCAATCTGCCCGGCCGCCACAACGTGCTTAACGCCCTGGCCGCGATCACGGTGGCGGACGAGCTGGGCGTGGAGCGAGAGGTGATCGCGCGGGCACTCTCGGAATTTCAGGGCATCGGGCGTCGTTTCCAGTCCTACGGTGTCCTGCAGCTTCCCGGCGGCGGGGAGGCCCAGGTGGTGGATGACTACGGCCACCACCCCAGCGAGATCCAGGCTGTGGTCCAGGCGGTCCGGGACGGGTGGCCGGGACGCCGCCTGGTGCTCGCCTTTCAGCCCCACCGGTACAGCAGGACACGGGATCTGTTCGAGGATTTCGCACGGGTACTCTCGGACGTCGATGTGCTGGTGGTCACCGAGGTGTATGGCGCTGGTGAGCAGCCCGTTGCCGGTGCCGACGCCCGGGCCCTGTGCGGGGCGGTCCGGGCGCGGGGGCGGGTGAACCCGGTGTTCGTTGCCGGGATCGACGAGCTCGTGGAAGCCCTGCCAGCGGTGCTGCGTGACGGCGATCTGCTTCTCACCATGGGGGCCGGAAGCATCGGTGGCGCGGCGGATCGGTTACTGCAACGGACGCGGGAGGGCGACGTCGATGGCGGCTGACGAGCGGCAACTGCTCCGCGGCGAGTTGCGGGAGGCGGAGCCCATGGCCCGCCATACCACCTGGCACGTGGGAGGTCCGGCGGACCGCTTTTACCGGCCGGCGGACCGGGAGGACCTGCAGGTCTTCCTGGCGGGCCTGGCGCCAGGGGAACCCCTGTACTGGTGTGGTCTGGGCAGCAATCTGCTGGTGCGCGACGGCGGGCTGCGGGGCACGGTCCTGTTTCTGCAACCGGGCCTGACCGCCCTGTCCGTGCTGGCGGGTAACCGCCTCTGGGTGGAAGCGGGCGTCGCCTGTGCCAAGGCGGCCCGCCACGCTGCCCGGCATGGCCTGGTTGGAGCCGAGTTTCTGGCCGGTATCCCCGGCACCATGGGAGGCGCGCTGGCGATGAACGCCGGGGCTTTCGGCGGCGAGACCTGGCAGGTAGTGGACTGGGTCGAGACCGTGGACCGCAGCGGCAACGTGCGCCGCCGCCCCGCGGAGGTGTACCGGGTGGCCTACCGGCAGGTAACGCCTCCGGGCGAGGAATGGTATCTCGGGGCGATGTTGCAGTTGCAACCCGGGGACGGCGAGGCGGCGATGGCTGCCATCCGCAGGCTGTTGTCCCGCCGTGCGGCGACCCAGCCCATCGGCAAGCCCAGCTGTGGTTCGGTATTCCGCAATCCGGCGGGGGATCACGCCGCCCGGCTGATCGAGACTGCGGGACTGAAGGGGCATTGCGTCGGCGGTGCCGTGGTCTCGGAGAAGCACGCGAATTTCATCATCAACCGCGGCAACGCGCGCGCTCGCGACATCGAGGACCTGATCCGGCAGATACAGGATGCGGTAGAGCGCAAGCACGGCGTACGCCTGCAACCGGAAGTGCTTGTCATCGGCGAGGAGGAGGCATGAGCAGGCAAGCTGATGCGGCATCCCTGGGCCGCGTGGCGGTGCTTATGGGGGGCTGGTCCGCCGAGCGGGAGATCTCCCTCCGGAGTGGCCGTGCGGTCTACGAAGCGCTGCGACGCTGGCGTGTGGATGCCGTCGCCATTGATGCCGATCGCCAGGTGCTGGACACGATCCGCCGGGCACGCTGCGACCGGGCGTTCATCGCTCTGCACGGCCGTGGAGGCGAGGACGGAGTCATTCAGGCAGGGCTCGAGCTCATGGGACTCCCCTACACCGGTACGGGTGTCCTGGGTTCCGCCCTGGCGATGGACAAGCTACGCAGCAAGCAGGTCTGGCTGGGTGCGGGCCTGCCGACACCGCCATTCCGGCAGCCACGGACCCGAGCGGATACCGACCCGGTGCCCGAGGAGCTGGGGTTGCCGCTGATCGTCAAGCCTTCCCGGGAGGGGTCCAGTATCGGCATGACCAAGGTGGAAACGCCGCAGGCCCTGGGAGAGGCCTGGGAGGCGGCAGTGCGCTTCGACGACGAGGTCATCGTCGAGCGCTGGGTCGAGGGCGAGGAGTACACGGTCTCCATCCTCGACGGGCAGGTGCTCCCGGCGATCCGCCTCGAGACCCCCCGCACCTTCTATGACTACAAGGCCAAGTATCACGCCGGGGACACCCGGTACCTGTGCCCGTGCGGCCTGAGCGATGACGCGCTGCGGGAGCTCGAGCAGTTGTCCCTGCGGGCATTCCGGGCGCTGGATGGCAGCGGCTGGGGACGGGTCGACCTGATGCGTGACCGGCAGGGAGGCTTCTGGCTGCTGGAGGTGAATACCGTGCCCGGGCTGACCGACCACTCCCTGGTGCCGATGGCCGCCGCAGCAGCCGGCCTGGACTTTGCCGAACTGGTCTGGCGCATCCTGCAGACCACCTTGGCACGGGGGGAGGGATGAGGCGCGCAACGGGACGTGGAGCAAGCGCGGTTCGTCGCCCGGCGACGGCTCCCCGGTCGTGGCGGGCGTCCATTGCCCGACTGCGGCGTGCGGCGCTGGTGACGGTGGCCGGGGCAGCGGTTGCCGGTCTCGCCATCGGGGGCTTCCAGGCATACAGCCATCTGATGGCTCCGGGCACCTTCCCGTTGCAGGCAGTGCACTTCGACAGTCGGCTGGAGCATGTCCGGGAGTCCGAGCTGAGGGCCGCGCTGGGTCCGATGCTCGGGCAGGGGTTCCTGGGTCTGGACGTGGCGGCGGTGCGCTCCTCGCTGGAGGCATTGCCGTGGGTCCGGTCGGCGGAGGTCCGGCGGGTGTGGCCCGGCACGTTGCGGATCAACATCCGCGAACATCGTGCCGTGGCCCGCTGGAACGACCGGGCGCTGCTGTCCGCCCGCGGAGACATCTTCGCGCCGGATAGGCTCACCTGGCCCGATGGCCTGCCGGACCTGGCGGGGCCTGACGATCAGGCCCTGGAGGTGGGGCATCGCTACCTGGAATGGCGTGACACGCTCGCCGCCGCCGGACAGGCGCTGGAAGGCGTGAAGCTGGATGCCCGTGCCTCCTGGAGGTTGCGCCTGGACAACGGTGCGCTGATCGAACTTGGACGGCAGGACATGGAGCAGCGCCTGGAGCGCTTTGCCGATGCCCTGAAGGGGCTCGAGCGGGAACGCGAGAAGCAGCTTGCGGCTGCCGATCTGCGTTACCCCAACGGTTTCGCAATCCGCTGGGGCACCGCCCCTGACGGAGATCAATGAGGGGAAGAGGTCTGGAGGATGGTGAAGAAATCGGATCAGAACCTGCTGGTCGGCCTTGATATCGGCACCTCGAAGGTGGTGGCCATTGTCGGTTCCGTGGATGTGGATGGTGGAATCGACATCATCGGCATCGGCTCCCACCCGTCACGGGGGCTGAAGAAGGGCATGGTGGTCAATATCGAATCCACCGTGCTCTCCATCCAGAGGGCGGTGGAAGAGGCCGAACTGATGGCGGGGTGCCAGATCCATTCGGTCTACGCCGGCATCGCCGGCAGCCATGTCCGCAGCCTCAACTCCCACGGCATCGTTGCCATCCGGGACAAGGAGGTGGGACCCGCGGACGTGGAACGGGTGATCGATGCCGCCCGGGCCGTTGCGATTCCGGCCGACCAGAAGATCCTCCACATCCTGCCCCAGGAATTCATCATTGACGCCCACGAGGGCATCCGGGAGCCGATTGGCATGTCCGGCGTGCGGCTGGAGGCCAAGGTGCACATGGTCACCGGCGCCGTGAGTGCCTCCCAGAACATCGTCAAGTGCATCCGCCGCTGCGGTCTGGAGGTGGACGACATCATCCTGGAGCAGCTTGCCTCCTGCCACGCCGTGCTGACCGATGACGAGAAGGAACTCGGCGTCTGCCTGGTCGACATCGGCGGCGGCACGACCGACATCGCGGTGTTCACCGAGGGTGCGATCCGGCATACGGCGGTCATTCCCATCGCCGGCGACCAGGTGACCAATGACATTGCCGTGGCGCTGCGCACGCCCACGCAGCACGCGGAGGAAATCAAGGTGAAGTATGCCTGCGCGCTGTCCCAGCTCGCCGGGCCCGAGGAGACCATCGAGGTGCCGTCGGTCGGGGACCGGCCGGCGCGCCGGCTTTCACGGCAGACCCTGGCGGAGGTGGTGGAACCGCGGTACGAGGAGCTGATGACGCTGGTCCACCAGGAGTTGCGCCGTAGCGGATTCGAGGACCTGATCGCTGCCGGCATCGTGCTCACGGGGGGCAGCTCGAAGATGGAAGGCGCCATCGACCTCGCCGAAGAGGTCTTTCACGTTCCGGTGCGCCTGGGGGTTCCCCAGAACGTAACCGGCCTGTCGGACGTGGTTCGTAATCCGATCTACTCCACCGGTGTCGGCCTGCTGCATTTCGGCGCCAGCAACCGGGGACAGCAACTGACCGAGTTCCGGTCCGAAGGTGGTTTCAATGCCGTGCTGGAACGCATGAAGCAGTGGTTCAAGGGGAATTTCTGAGCCGGCTACGCCGGTGCAGTTTTCACGTTGTAGCGAGAGGAGAAGTACTCATGTTCGAACTCATGGATTCCTTCAGCCAGAGTGCAGTCATCAAGGTGATCGGTGTCGGTGGTGGGGGCGGCAACGCCGTCCAGCACATGGTTTCGGCGGATATCGACGGAGTCGATTTCATCTGTGCCAATACCGACGCGCAGGCGCTCAAGAATACAGCGGCAAAAACGGTGCTGCAGCTGGGCAGTACCATCACCAAGGGCCTTGGAGCGGGAGCCAACCCGCACGTGGGCAAGGAGGCGGCCATCGAGGACCGGGAGCGAATTGCCGAGGTGCTGGAAGGCGCCGACATGGTGTTCATCACCGCCGGCATGGGAGGTGGTACCGGCACGGGGGCCGCACCGGTGGTGGCGGAGATCGCCCGCGACCTCGGCATACTGACCGTTGCGGTGGTCACCAAGCCGTTCCCCTTCGAGGGTGCGAAGCGCATGCGGGTGGCGATGGAAGGCATCGAAGAACTCTCCCGCAGCGTGGATTCGCTGATCACGATTCCCAACGAGAAGCTGCTCAGTGTTCTGGGCAAGAATCTCACCCTGCTGGACGCCTTCAAGTCGGCGAACGACGTGCTGCTGGGAGCAGTGCGCGGCATCGCGGAGCTCATTACCCGGCCGGGACTCATCAACGTGGACTTTGCCGACGTACGGACCGTGATGTCGGAGATGGGCATGGCGGTCATGGGGTCGGGTGCCGCCTCCGGCGAAGGTCGGGCGCGGGAGGCCGCGGAGCGGGCGATTGCCTGTCCGTTGCTGGAGGATGTCAACCTGGCGGGGGCAAACGGAATCCTGGTCAACGTGACTGCCGGCATGGACATGGGTATCGGCGAGTTTGACGAGGTCGGCCAGGCGATTCGTGAGTTCGCCTCCGAGGAGGCAACGGTGGTCGTCGGCACCGTGATCGACCCGGAACTGGAGAACGAGCTGCGCGTCACCGTGGTGGCGACCGGGCTGGGCCAGCCGAAGGTCCAGCATAGGGAGCCGGAATTGCGTACGGTTGCCCGCAAACCCAGCGGAGAGGTGGATTACCGGGAGCTTGAGACCCCCGCCGCCATTCGCAAGAAGGCCGCCAATGACAAGTACGGGGACGGTGGGGACATGGATTATCTGGATATCCCCGCCTTCCTGCGCAGGCAGGCGGATTGACGCGCGGGCGGAATGTGTGCGTTGTGTCTCGCGGTTGTCATGACACCTGCGTTACACTACGCCCCATTTTGGCCCAGGCGGGCGGCCGGACCGTTATGTTGCAGTGCAGTATGAAAACGGTCTGGTTTACAGTAAAATGACAGATTCAGTCCCATACGTGTCCGTATTGGCATGGCTGGCCGTATTCAGCAGATCTGCCGCGGGGGGTGGCAGAGACAGGAGTAGTTACTGCCCATGATCCGCCAACGCACATTGAAGAACGTCATCCGCGCGACCGGTGTCGGTCTGCACACGGGCGACAAGGTCTATCTGACCCTGTTGCCGGCCCCGGTCGACACCGGCATCGTGTTTCGCCGGGTGGATCTGGACGATCCGGTCGAGATTCGAGCGCATCCGGAGAATGTCGGCGATACACAGCTGTCCACTTGCCTGGTCAAGGACGGAGTCCGGGTGTCCACGGTAGAACACCTGCTGTCGGCGCTCGCCGGGCTTGGTATCGACAACGCCTATGTGGAACTCAGTGCGGCGGAAGTGCCGATCATGGATGGCAGCGCCGGCCCCTTCGTGTTCCTGATCCAGTCCGCCGGCATCCAGGAACAGGACGCCGCCAAGCGGTTTATTCGTATCAAGAAGCCGATTCGTGTGGAAGACGGGGACAAATGGGTTGCCTTCGAGCCCTTCGATGGTTTCAAGGTGGCCTTCTCCATCGAGTTCGATCATCCCGTCTTCAAGCAGGGGACCCAGTCTGCCATCGTCGATTTCTCCAGTACCTGCTTCGTGAAGGAAGTCAGTCGCGCGCGCACATTCGGATTCATGCGGGATATCGAGGCGCTGCAACAGCGTAGGCTCGCGCTCGGCGGGAGCCTGGACAACGCCATCGTCGTGGACGATTACCGAATCCTCAACGAAGATGGGCTGCGGTACCGGGACGAGTTCGTCAAGCACAAGATCCTGGACGCCATCGGCGACCTGTATCTGCTGGGGCACAGTGTGATCGGTTCGTTTACCGGATGTCGTTCCGGGCACGCACTGAACAACCAGCTGCTGCGTGCGCTGCTTCGTGATCCCGAGGCGTGGGAGGAAGTGAGTTTCGATACCGAGGAGACGGCGCCGATCTCGTTTGATCAGTCGGTGCCGATACCGGCCTCGCCGTGAAGGCCCGCGGCCCGGTCCTGGGCGTCGCCATGGCGCGCCAGCCGGAGAAACGCCGCCGCCAGATTCGGATCGGTCTGGGTTCGGGCAGCTGATTCCAGGCAACGGCGCGCGACTTCCGAAAGGTTGCGTGACGGTTGGGGTGGCCGGGGAGCGGGCGGTGGAGCCGCGACCCGGACGCTCACCCGCCGGATGCCGTGCAGCCCGCACCGGGTCAGGGCCGTGCGAATGGCAGTCTCGGAGAAGCGCAGCTGCGTGGCCCATGCGGAGCTGTACGCAATGAGGCGCGCCTGCTGTCCGCCGGCCGCTGCCAGTCGCCACTGGCCGGCAAGCTGCCCGGGAAGGGCGTCGGCGATTGCCTCTTCCAGCTCCTGCAGCGTCCGCGCCTGTCTGCGCAAGGCGGCCAGCGTTCCGTGCGGATCCTCGAAGATCCGACCGACCGCCGGCGGAATCGGGCGCTTGCCGTGCATGGATTTCTGCTGCTCCCGCAGCCTGTCACCGTGACGCGCGGTACAACACACGCGACGTGGCAGGCTGGTAATAATTTGCCCGCTGATACGGTATCATGTCGTGCTTTCAGGCCGCGAAGCAACTGCCGTCCCGTGCGCGCCGGATTGCCGATTGCCGATGACAGGCATGGGGGCTCCTGCGGCGCATGGCGTATCCCTGCAGCCCGTGAAGGCATGCGGCATCGCCAGGCAGGCAGGGCGCGTGGTACGTGTCGCGGAAGCCAGCCGCCCTGGGCTGATCGGCCCCGGGGGCGGCAACACCATCGGTCGCTCACTCCAGGTGGACATCTATGCTAGGTGCAATTGCCAGAAAGGTATTCGGCAGCCGGAACGAACGCACGATCCGTCGGATGCGCAGGGACGTGGAGCGCATCAATGCCCTGGAGCCCGAGTACAGTGCGCTTTCGGATGGCGAACTGGCGGCGAAGACGGACGCGTTCCGTGAGCGTGTGGAACAGGGGGAGTCCCTGGACGCGCTCCTTCCGGAGGCCTTCGCCACGGTC
>SLLM01000196.1 GCA_007134055.1 Ectothiorhodospiraceae bacterium
GCGGTACGGGTTACGGCAGCGCCCGGCGCTGGTTCGCTTCCGTGTCCTGGACCGGTCACTGGGCGTGCACGGCTTCACGGACCTCAGCGTGCCGGTCGATGAATTCGCCGCCTGGCGGCCCGACGCCCTGCGCGTGTTCATCACCGAGAACGAGATCAACGGCCTGGCCTTCCCCGCCTGCCCCAAGGCCATCGTGATCTTCGGCCTCGGGTACGGCGTGGAACGCCTGGCAGACATCCCGTGGCTGGGGCAGGCCGCTGTCCACTACTGGGGCGATATCGATACCCACGGCTTCGCCATCCTCATCCGCCTGCGCAGTCACCTGCCCCGGACCCGCCCGTTCCTCATGGACAGGCCGACCCTGGAGGCGCACTGGTCGCTGTGCGGGCAGGAACCCGCGCACCAGCGGTTCACGGGTGACCTTGACCACCTCACGGACGACGAACAGGCCCTGTACAAGGCCCTGCGCGACAACACCCTCGGGGAGCGCCTGCGCCTGGAGCAGGAGCGTGTCGCTTTCAGCCACGTAGGCGACGCCGTCAACCACGCCATCGGTACGCCGATTACTCCTTCATCCCCGGTGTCCCAAGGTGGTCAAGGGCTTCCGCCATCGTCTCAGGAACCAGGGTATCGGAGTCGCTGAGGAGGTTATGTCATGTACTGCCGGAACAACGCCGGGCACGCCTCCTGCAACGCCCGCCGCTGGCTGATTTCCTCCGTGCCACCGGGTGCGCGGCTGGCGGCGGTGATCAGCGCGTTGACGACGGCGGCAATTCTGACGGCGTCCTGGTTGTCGGCAGCGACGTCCGGGAGACATTGCCGGTAGCGCAGTGCGTGCCAGGCGGGGAAGTCCGTGGTTTCGAGGAACTCGTCCAGTTCCGTGAACATCCGGTAGGCCGCCGCAAGACTCGGGGTCCCGGATAGCACGGCCGCGGCGTGCGTCGGGTGATCCCAGCACAGAAGACACATGCACCGTCGGATCAGTTGGGGTTCACGAAGATGCTCGGCGGCTCCCCAGAGCCGTTCAATCAGAACCGGTTGCCTCCACCACCCGGGGGTTGCTTCGACGGCGCCGCGCACCTCCTCCCAGTAGCCAAGCCGCGCGGCGCTATAACTGCGGTGAAGCCGTGGCAGCCGACGGTCGAAGCGCATTCCCTCCAGCATTCCGCCCAGCGTTCGCCAGTGGGGCGCCAGGTAGTCGCGGGCATCGGCGCCCAGGCAGTCCGTAGCGTACGGCTCAAGGGAGGTATCGATGTGGTGCAGGTAGTCGCCTGCCGACTGCGGCGGGTTCGCCGGCATGAACACACCGTCAACCAGCGCCCCGAAGGCTTCCAGAGCCGGGTGGTCGGGCCGCTGTTCCGTGAGCTTCGCGAGAAGTGACTGCGACGCCTCCCCGTCACACGTGGCCAGCTCCTCACGCAGGCGGTTCTCCAGCACCGTCCCCCGGGTGTCGAAAAAGAGATCCATCTGCGCGCGTTCCGGGACCGGGCGATACCCGGTGGCCAGCAGGTCCGCGAGGGCGTCGGCATGGGCGAGGTGCAAGGCATCGGTGTCAACCGCGGTTTTCCAGGGCGCAAAGCTGCGGCACTGCGCCTCAAGACCCAAACCGCGGCAGTGGGCCGCGGCATCCTCCAGCAGGCCGGCAATCCGCTCCGGGCTGTCCTGCAACGCCCCGGCCAGGGTAGGCAGTGCGGCGCGCCGCCACGCCTCATAGTCGCTGTAGGCAAGCTGGCCGAGCCGCAACAGCAGCTCCACGGGGACATACTCCCCCTGTTCCATGAGGAGGTCATCCACATGGTTGGCGACCTCACGCGCCTCCATGCCCGCCCCGCGTACTGCCCGCTGCCGTGGGCGCAGGCCGTGGCCTGCTCCTCCCATGAAGAGCGATGGGAAACAGTTCTGCCCCCTTATCTGCGGCTACGATGCGGTTTCGAAGTCGGTCCACCTGCTCGCGCTCGCTATTCCTCCGAAGTATATTCGGCTTTTACCAACCTTTTCTGCAACTTGTTGCCGGACACGGCCTTCATGCCCGGGGACGATGCTGCGTGCCTTCTCCAGCCGTAATAAACAGCGCAACTGCGCCCTGCGGAACATTGGCTGTGTGCCAGGTGTCACGAGGGACGATCAGGTACTGACCAGGGCTGGTCAACGAGACGCTCTCTTCCCGGCCGTCCATGGAAAGGATCAAATCCATGGCTCCGGCCAGAAGGATAACCAATTCCTCACCCGCTGGGTGCTTCTCCCAGGTGGCCCAGTCCTCTCCGAAATCGTAGGTTGACACAAGGCGCCCCGGACCGAGCTTTGCAAAGGCACCTGACGCAAGTTCGTCCCAGAATGTACTTGTAACCTGCAGGGGCACGGCGGTGCCATTCGGCCCGAGGTGAACGTACGTCTCAACTGCCTTGTATGGCGCAACGTTACTGGACATGAAATCAGCCTCCTGCCTGCGCCGGCCAACGTCACTTCCCGTCATAGGCGCCTTGCAACGCAGCAAGATCGAGTCTTTTCATCCTGAGAAGTGCCTGGGTTACGCGGTCCAGCCTTTCAGGATCCTGACCCTGCATCATTTCCCCCATGACCGTGGGTACGATCTGCCATGAGAAACCATACCTGTCCTTGATCCAGCCGCATTGTTCGGCTTCCGGAACAGCGGAAAGCGTTTCGTAGTAGTTGTCCATCTCGTTCTGGTCTTCGCAATTCACCATGAACGAAACGGCTTCGTTGAAGCCGAAGTCGTGCTCGCGGGCACTGTCCATGGCGGCGAACCACTGCCCCTCGAGCATGAAGTCGGTGAACATCACCGCGCCCTCCTTGTCGGGCTCCATGCCGGCGGGGTAGCGCGCAATCTCGCCGCGCTTCGCGTTCCTGAACCCGGAAACGTAGAAATCGGCGGCCTCATCCGCTTTGCCGTACACATCCCCTACGAACAGGAGCGACGGGATCATGACTGGTCGCTCCTCACCCTCCGGGTCGGTGAGAATGAGCTGCCATGACAGCCCGTACTGATCCTGAATCCACCCGTAGCGCTCGCTGAACGGGTATTCGTCGAGCGGCATCAACACCTTCCCGCCCGCGGAGAGTTTATCCCAGACTTCGTCGATCCTCCTTTTCGCGTTCCCGTCCTGCGACGGATCGAAATTGACCATGAAGGATACCGACGGATTGAACGTGAACTGGGGTCCCGCGTTTATCGCCATGAACGAGTACCCCCACAGCGCGAACGATACGACATCGCAGTCTCCCGATGGCGTGTCATGAAGCCGGGTGGCACTCATGATTCCTGAATCGGGAAAGACGGAACAATAGAAGCCCGCCGCTTCTTTCGCTTCTGTGTCGAACCACAGATGCGGGACGATCCTTTGCTTGATCACTGCCATCGCAATTCTCCCTATAAGACTCGCGTACAGGCATGAGCCGGCGCGTCCGGGGTTCCCTGAGCATAGTCGGTCCGGAAACCACCATTTTTCAACGGACCAATCTTCGGGGACGGTTGATAACCGGCCCCTACCCTGTCCCCGGCGATGACGCGCCAGTTCCGGGGCCATCACCGGAATGTCTCCGACTGGAAGGCAGATTCCCTCTGGCGGCACCAGGATTAGCGAACCCGGCCGTGGTGGATCACGTGACCACGCCAGCAGTTCATTCCTCATAGGGTTCATCTGTCCGTGGGGCATCTGGCGCCTGCTTATCCAGCGACTGCCGATACTTGATGCAACCTCTCATGAACTCCGGCCATTGCGGTACCACAGGAACCGGATCGGTCTTCTCCGGCAGCAATTCCCAGAGGGCAGGATGGTGCCAGCAAAGTTCGTGGCGGCTGCTGTCACGATGCTGACGAATGCCCTGCCGTAATCTCCTGGCTTCTTCAATCAGCTCCTCGCGTTTCATGTGATCAAGATCTTCGTCCATAGAGCACCTCCCTGCCGTTCTCCGGGCAACAGCGACCGATCGTCCCGGCACGGCATTTTCACCTGCCCAATGCCCGTTCCCGTCGCATATCCGGGTCGCCCGTTGTCCGGGCAACGACCCCGCCCAAGCCCAGCGGCTGCGGATCGCCCTGCAGCCCGTGGCAGTACAGCGTACCGGGATGGCTGCCGTGATGCCCCGAAGCCAGCGGTTCGATCAGCAGCGCGGGCATGCGACTGAAGGGGAAGAACACGGTGCGGTCGCGCCGGAGTTCGACGTGCACGCCGGCACAGGCAAATCGCGTCGGCTCGGCAACGAACATGGCCGCCATCAAGTCGAAAGGGTAGAAACCGTCCCGCCCGATATCTGTCTTCCAGTAGGTCAGCCAGGGCCGCGCCCGTTCGGCCACCCAACGTCCGGCAGTTCCGCTCGCGGCGATGTGGCCAAGCGCTTCTTCGTCGACCTCCACATCACGGGCGACTTCATAAGGAATCAGAACAAGCGGTATGTCCAGGTTGAGGACCACGCGCAATGCGTCCGGGTCCTGGACCACGTTGAAATCCCGGAACACCGGCCCGTGGCCGAACAACGTGCCACCGCCGGCACCCTCCGCCGGATGGAAGATGTGACCTGGCCGGCGACCCATCACCGCGACAATCTTCTGAACGTTACCATGCAGATCGGGCCGGGCCTGCAGTGCGGCGGCCACATTGGTCAACGGCCCGAGAGCAACAACGGTCAACTCGTCCTCAGCCAGAGCGGCCAGCAGACCGCGCTCGGCGTCGGTTCCCGCACCCGACTCCGGCAACGGTGCCTCCGCGCCTCGATATACTGGGACAAGGCCGTGCGTCGGCCGAAGCCTGGTCATCAGTTCCCGGGTTACGGTGTCCGTGGCTTTCAGCGGCGCGTTGCCAAACACCGTGGATACGCCGGCGATAGTCACGTCGCCTAGACCCATGAGATACCAGATGGCAAGGCAATCATCCGGATCGACGCGGGCTCCTTCCCCGCAGGCGGGGTCGGCGTCGACCCATATCCGGCCGGGCGCGGCCGGCAGCTCGGAGGGTGCAAGCACCGGCAATGGCCCCGAGAACTGCTGCCCGGTGCGCCAGGTTTCCACCGGCATGGCCAGCGTCACACCGAACAGTACCAGCAGCACAACCAGCCCCAGCCCCATGCAGGCCGCAGCCCGCCTGAGCACGTCAATCCTGCATGCCAATCTGCCGATCATGGACCCTGCGCCTTCCGCGGCATCCCGTGTTACGCCGCGAATCACCCCCGAGGCTCGCGAGATCCGCCGTTCGGGGGCCACATGCAAAGCCTGGCACCCTCGTAACGCCATGCTCGTGCATCAAGAGCGCCCATTGTCATCGCCCCTCGATTCCGCCCCGTCGCGCACCATCCCGATAGCCAAGGGCGCGGATCACTGCATCGTCGTGAGGTGAACGTACGTCTCAACTGCCTTGCATGGCTGAATGCTACTGGACATGATCATCATCTTCTGCCTGCACCACCCAACGTATGTGTCGGGTATCCCAAGTTCATCAGCCGCAGCCATAAGTGGTTGATGTGCCGGTAATCTATTTTTGAGTTGGCACAACTACGCTACGGTATCGCGGTGCGGCGGTTTAACCTCCAAGCGTTTGAACAGCTCCCGCTGCGCCGCATCCATAGAGATTCCC
>SLLM01000062.1 GCA_007134055.1 Ectothiorhodospiraceae bacterium
CGAGATCGTGGATGTCCAGCGCTTCCCCGTCGACACCACGGACTTCCGCTCTCTGCTTACCCGCATTCGCGACCAGGAGCCGGATGCCATCTACTTCGGCGGAGTAATCGCGGAGGGTGGCCTGGTGCTCCGGCAGATGGGGGAACTCGGCATGGATATACCCCTGATCGGCATCTCCGGCATCCACGACCAGATGGTCATCGAAATTGCCGGCAGCTCCGCCGGGCTTGCCTATGTCAGCTCACCCCAGGTGGTGGAGAACCCGGCCCTGGATGCATTCGAAGCCGCCTACGAGTCCCGTAATTTCTCGGATGCCGCCGGGCCCTACGGCAAGTACGCCTACGACGCCACCAACCTGATCCTGGCCGCCATCGAGCAGGTGGGCCATGAGGACAAGCGCGCCCTTGCCCAGGCGATCCGCGACATCGAATTCCAGGGCACCCTCGGCACCACCACCTTCGATGAATTCGGACAGACGGAAATCGATGTCACCATTGACATCCTCCAGGTCGAGAATGGTGAATGGACCGTAATCGACAGCCATTAGGATTTCAGTAAGTGCGTCCACCGATCCGGGGAATCACAGTTCCCCGGATCGGTGGACAGGGAATCATCCAACTCGGACGGTACGGATACCGGCGGTTCGCATGCCGAAGATAAATGGTACTGTCACCATCGGTTTCATGGCCTTTGACGAAAGGAATCCGGAGTCACATCGACAATTGCATTGATCATATCCATAAAAAGAATATTTGCACCGTGAAACGGAATACAGACATGATTATTCTGTGCAAACCGGAGGTGCGAGATGAAGACCAATGCAAGCCGATTGGCAAACGTAGATACGCATTCCAACGCAAGCATTCCAGAGATGGACGGAACCAGGGATCATTTCATTGCTGCAATGGCCAAGGCCGTCACCGGGGTCAATCTGGTGACCACCGACGGCCGTTGCGGACGCTGTGGTGTCACGGTCAGCGCCATGAGTTCCGTATCGGCCGATCCGCCTACGGTGCTGGTCTGCGTCAACACCGACAGCTACGCCAGTGGCGTGATCGAGAACAACGGCGTCTTCTGCGTGAACGTCCTCGGTGCAGAGCAGCAGCACATCGCGGAGGTGTTCGCCGGTGTCGGCAAGCTGCCGCCGGAAGAACGTTTCGCCCGGGGTGAATGGTCCGTGGGTGCTTCCGGTTCCCCCATGCTCGCCGGCGCCGTCGCCCGGTTCGACTGTCGGGTGTTCCGATCCCACCGGGTAGGTTCCCATCGGATCTTCATCGGCGAGGTATTGCAATCCAGCCAGGGGGACGGCGAGGCGCTGCTGTACAACCAGCGTCAGTTCGGGCGACCCCGGTTTACCAGTCACTGATCAAGGCATTCTGAGGAGAACATCCATGTTGCGTACGGGTGAGGAATACAGAGAATCGATCCGGGACGGCCGTGCCGTCTACATCAACGGCGAACAGGTGAAGGATGTCCCGTCTCACCCCATGTTCAAGCCGCTGGTGGATATCCGTGCACGGATCTATGACATGGCCCACGACCCCGAAACCCGGGAGTCGATGACCTACACGGACGAGGACGGCGAAGCCAGCGCCATCGGCCTCAAGCTGCCCTATACCCGGCAGGACTGGGATGATAAGCGAGCGGCCACCGATCTCGTGTTCGAAGACGTCGGCGGTGTCGTCACCCGGGTGGGCGATGAAACCGTGGGCGAGATGTGGTCACTCTACGACGGCCAGGATGTTCTCAACGAAGTTGACCCCCAGTTTTCCGCGAACATCCGCAATCACATCGCGCGGGTGATCAAGCAGGACCCGTTTCACGTGTCCGCCAACACCGACCCCAAGGGGGACCGCTCCAAGGCTCCCCAGGACCAGGATCCGGACATGCTGCTGCATGTCGTCAAGGAGACCGATGAAGGCATCGTCGTTCGTGGAGCCAAGTACGAGACCGCCGCTGCCTATGCCAACCAGGCATTCACCAAGCCCACCATTGCCAACTGGGGCAACGATGCCCTCTCCGACTATGCGGTCGGCTTCATCTGCGATCTCGGATCGCCGGGCATCAAGATCATCTGCCGTACCGGCTTCGCCGGTCGTGCGCCGATCGAGGACTACCCGCTGGCCAACCGCTTCGATGAGGTGGATTCCCTGGTGGTGTTCGACAACGTGCTCATTCCCTGGGAGAACGTGCTCTTCTACCGGCACACCCGGGCGGCCACGTTCATCCGCGCGACGCTGCATCGCTACAGTGCCTTCGCATTCGTGCAGCGTAATCTCAAGCTCGCCGACATGTTGATCGGCGCCGCCCTGTTCAACGTCCGCCAGACCGGGCTGGACAAGCAGCAGGCCGTACAGGAGAAGCTGGCGCGGCTGGCCTGTTACCGGGAAAGCATCAACGCACACCTCTCCGCGGCGATCGCCATGGCCGAGAAGAGCCCCGGAGAACTGCTGATGCCGAACCAGTCCCTTCTCTATACCGGACGCGTACTGGCATGCACGCAGTTGCCGGACATGATGCACATTGCCCGGGAGCTCTGCGGCGGGCAGATCTGCGTGACGCCCGACTACGCCTCCTTCCAGCACCCGGAGTCCGGCAAGTGGCTGCAGAAGTTCTATTCCATCAACGAGGACTGGGTGGCGGAGGACCGTCGCAAGCTGCTGGCGTTCGCCCGTGACCTGCTCAATTCCGACTATGCCGGCCACCGACTGACATTCCAGCTCTTTGCCCAGTCGCCCCCGTTCGCGCACCTGGCTACGGTCTACCGGAGCTTCGACTGGGACGGCCCGCTGGATTTCGTCCAGAAGGCAGCCGGGCTCTCCCCGCGGGTTCGGGGCAATAGCGGGGCGCAGGCGCAGGCCGAAAAGAAGCGGGCCTGAGCTCCATCGTCGGCAGGGGATGCGCATGAACAGCCGCACAATCGAGATCCTCGAACGGCTGGTGGCTTTCGACACCACCAGCCGCACCAGCAATCTCGCCCTCATCGAGTACGTGGAGGCACACCTGCGGGAGTACGGGGTGGAGTTCCGGCGTATCCCGGAGGGGCGGGACCGGGTCAACCTGCTGGCCACCATCGGTGACGCCGGCAAACCCGGGCTGCTGCTCGGCGGCCACACGGATGTGGTGCCGGTCAAGGGGCAGAACTGGTCCTCGGATCCGTTCACTCTCAGCCACCGGAATGGTCGCCTCCACGGTCGGGGGGCTGCCGACATGAAGGGATTTCTGGCGGCGCTGCTGGCCGTGCTGCCGGAGATGACGGAGGCCCCGCTCGGCATGCCGCTCAATCTCGCGTTCACCTATGACGAGGAGATTGGCTGTGTCGGCATCCGCGACCTGCTGGAAGTCATGGAACGCATGCCGGTACAGCCTCGCTGGGCCATCATCGGAGAGCCTACCGGCATGCAGGTAGTCACGGCCCACAAGGGCAAGGTGGCCTGCCGCCTCACCGTCACCGGACGCGAAGGTCACTCGAGCAATCCCGACGCGGGGGTCAACGCCATTGACGTTGCCGCCGAAGCAATGGCCTTCCTGCGGGAAATGGCGCACGGGTGCCGGCACGACGGTATGGCTGACCACGGTTACGCCTATCCCTGGACTTCGTTTCACGTCGGGCGGATCGAGGGCGGCACGGCGGTGAACATCATTCCCGGCACCTGCTGGTTCGACTTCGAGATCCGCAACCTTCCGGAGGAGGACGGCGCCGCATTCCTGGAGTCCTATCGCGGCTTCATCGAGGGAACGCTGCGCCAGCGGGTCCGGGATGTCGATCCAGCCTGTGATGTTCGCCTGGACGTAATCTCTTCCTACCCGGGGCTGCGCACGGACACGAGCTCGGATCTGGTCATCTTCGCCACGCGGCTGGCAGATGCTCCGGCGACCGGCAAGGTCGCGTTCGGGACCGAAGCCGGCATGATCCAGAGGCGCCTGGGGACAGACTGCGTCGTATGTGGGCCGGGCTTCATCGACCAGGCGCACCAGCCGGACGAGTATGTCGAAGTCGAGCAGCTGGAGCACTGCGAGCGCTTCCTTCGTGAGGTGATCCGCGCATTGCGCCGATGAAACCGCAGGGTGAACAAACATCACCCCGGATCTCCGAGTCCGGGGCGTCGACGAATGGCAATGATGGAGACGAGCATGGCACACACGAGAATCAGAAAATTCAACACCGCCGAGATGTACCCGGGCAAGGGCATGGACAACGACCTGTGCATGGCGGTTCGCGCCGGCAACCGGATATTCCTGCGCGGTCAGACGGGCTTTGACCTGGAAGGGAACATGGTTGGAATCGGCGATCCCGCAGCACAGACCGAGAACGCCATGCAGTGCGTGAAGACCCTGCTCGAGGAGGCAGGCGCCCGCCTCGAGCACATCTGCAAGATTACCGTCTACATCACGGACCGTGCATACCGGGAACCGGTGTACGAGGTCATCGGCCGCTGGCTCAAGGGCGTCTATCCATGCTCCACCGGCCTGATCGTCAATGGCCTGGCGCGCCCGGACATGGTCATGGAGATCGATGTGGAAGCAATCATTCCCGAGGAGGAGACAACGGCATGACCTTTTCGGTTTCCGGATATTGCAGTGAGACCGGCATGGTCGGCACTGCGGTGACCACATCCAGCATTGCCGTCGGCAGCCGCTGTCCCTGGGCACGTGCCGGAGTCGGGGCAGTGTCCACACAGAACGTCACCCTTCCCTCCCTGGGCCCGGAGATCCTCGATCTGCTGGAGGACGGCATGGACCCCGAGGCAGCACTGAACAAGGCGCTGAAGAAGAACGGATTCAGTGAATACCGGCAAGTCACGGTCGTGGATACGCATGGTCGACAGGCGCACTTCAGCGGCGACAGGACCCTGGGCACCCATGCAGTGGCCACCGGCCGGGACTGCGTGGCCGCCGGCAATCTGTTGACCTCCACGAAGGTCGTCGATGCCATCGTCGATCGATTCGAGGCCCTGCCGGGTGACGATCTGCCTACCCGGCTGGTGGAATCCCTGCGTGCGGGTATCGCCGCCGGGGGCGAGGAAGGTCCGGTGCACTCGGCGGCGCTGCTTGTCTACGGCGAGCTGCTCTGGCCCCTGGTCGACCTGCGGGTGGACTGGGACGACGAAGATCCGGTCGCCCGACTGCAATATCTGTGGAATGCCTACCAGCCACAGATGAACGATTACATCACCCGTGCGCTGAACCCGCCGGCGGCACCGAGCTACGGCGTACCCGGCGACAAGTAGCCGGACAAGGATCCGGCAGCGGCGCGGGCACACCGCCTGCCGCTGCCGCGCCGGTCTCCGGCCAGCAGACGCTACGTGCGCGCCAGACGCTGGGCCGCCCGTTCGTAGATCGCCAGCATCGCCGGCACCAGGAACAGGACAATGGCGGTGGCAACGCCGAGGCCGAAGGCGATTGCCACCGCCATCGGGATCAGGAACTGGGCCTGGAGCGAGGTCTCGAAGATCAGCGGCAGCAGACCGCCGATGGTGGTGAGCGTGGTCACGATCACGGGGCGCAACCGCTGGCGGGAGGCTTCCACCAGCGCTTCCAGCACATCGTGCTCCGGATTTTCCCTACGTATGTCACGGTAGAAGACCGTGAGAATGATGGAATTGTTGACGACGATGCCGGTGAGGCCGAAAAGGCCGAAGAGCGACAGCACGGTAAGATCCAGGCCCATGGCGTAGTGGCCGAGCAGCGCCCCCACCAGACCGAAGGGAATCACGGCCATCACCAGCAGCGGCCAGCCATACGAAGCAAACACCCAGGCCAGGATCAGGTAGATCAGGGCCAGCGCCAGCAGCAGTCCCGCGCGCATGTCCGCCAGGGTGTCCTCCTCGTCCGCCGCCCGTCCCTCGAAGCCGAACTGCAGCCCGTGGCGCTCGCTCAGTTCCGGAAGGTACCCGGCTGAAAGCTCGTCCAGGATCCGGTTGGCGTTGGCCACCTCTGCATCCACGTCGGCGCTGACTCGGACGGCCAGGCGACCATCGAAGTTCGGAATGGAGTCGAAGCCGCGCCTTGCCTCGAGTTCCACCAGATTATCCAGGGGGGCTGTGCGGCCATCTCCGAGCCGGACACGGAAGTCATGCAGGGCGGCCAGCTCCGAGCGCTCCTCCTCAAGCAGCCGGGCACGAACCTCGAATTCATCGCGGCGGTGATGAAAGATCTGCACCAGCTCACCGGCGAACGCACCCCGCAACTGCTCGCCGATATCCCGGGTCCCGAGTCCGGCAGCCCGGGCCTCCGGCAGCAGTCGAAAGACCCATTGCTCCGCGCCATACGGCAGGTCATCGGTGATTCCACTCACCCCCGGGTACCGTCGCAGGCGATCCTGGAGCTCCATCGATGCCGACTTGAGCCGCTCCGCCGTCGCTCCGGTCAGCCGGATGTCGATATCCGACCCCGGCGGTCCGGCGCCCCGCTCCCGCACGGCCAGGTTCTCCAGTCCGGGAACTGCGGGCGTGCGCGCTTCCCATTCGCGGATGAAGTCCCGGTTGCGGACTTCCCTGGATTCCGGAGAGACGAGCTCCACCATGATGGCTCCGAACTGATCACCGCGACGCAAGTCCGCGGGATCCGAGGCAACCGTCTGCCCGGAATGCACCACATGCGTACGCACCAGGTCACCGCCCATGGCCTGATCCGTTTCCTGCAGGCTGCGCTCAAGGCGCTCCAGGTACGCCTCGACCCGGGAACGCGGAGTACCCGCCACGAAAGACACATTGGCGTGGATGACGTTTCCCTCCACCGAGGGAAAGAAGGTGAACGGCAGACGGCCGGCGGGCACGAGCGCGACCGAGATCGCCAGTATGGCGACCGCGGCGGTCACCGTGGCCCAGCGGTAGTCGAGCGCAGTCGTCACCGCTCGCCGGAACGGCCCGTCCCGGAACTGGTTGAATGTACGGTCCAGGCGTGTCCGCAACCGCCCCGGCGCGATCCGGCTCCCGCGCTCGAAGGTCCGCCGCAGATGTCCGGGAAGGATGAAGAAGGCCTGGACGATGGAAGCGGCAATGGCACATATCACCACCAGCGGAATGGCGAACAGGATATTGCCAATAGGCCCCCCGATGATCATCAGTGGGAGGAAGGCGGCGATGGTGGTCAGCGAAGCCGCAAGCACGGGGACCAGCATGCGGCGGGCGCCGTTGACCGCCGCGTCCGCCGGCGCCTCTCCCGCCTGGTAGCGAGCGAGCGCATTCTCCCCGACCACAATGGCGTTATCGACGATGATGCCAAGCGCCATGATCAGGCCGAACAGGCTGATCATGTTGATGCTGCCACCGGCGAGAAGGAGCACCAGCATGGCTGCCAGGAAGGAAACCGGAATGCCCAGTCCGACCCAGAAGGCTAGCCGTGCCGAGAGGAACAGCAGCATGACCCCGACCACCAGGAGGAGGCCGCCGGCCCCGTTCTTCAGTAGCAGCTGGATGCGTTCCAGCAGGAATTGCCAGAATTCGTCGAACACCTGGAGGCTCACCGTGGACGGAACCATGGCATCGCTGTCGGCAAGGAACTCATCGAGAACCCTGGCAGCGACAAGCGCATCCTCCCGTTCCGCCCGCTGCAACAGCAACTCCACTGCGGGACGTCCTTCAAAGCGCAGGGAGATCGTATTGTCCCGCGCCACCTGCCCGACCCGCGCAATATCCCCCAGCACGACCGCCGCCCCTCCGGGCAGGGTCAGCGGCAGATTGGCGAATGCGGTCGCCGTCCTGGCCTGATCCAGCCCCCGCAGCTGCCTTGCCACGTCGTGCTCCCCGACTTCCCCGGCGGGAAGGTCACGGCTTTGCCTGTCCACCAGGTCCGCAACCTCGCGGATGCTCATGTTCAGGTCCAGCAACGTATCCTGGGAGAGCTCGATACGGATCTCCTGATCCGGCATCCCGGTGATCTCGATGCTGGCGACACCGCGTTCGAGCAATTCATCTTCCAGCTGGCGGATCAGCTCCCGCAGCTCCGCCGGCTCCACAGCCCCGCTGACCAGAACCCGGGCGATGGGGTCGTAGCGGACGATCCGGGTCACGGTGGGATCCCGGGCTTCCTCCGGCAGGTTGCGCACGCGGGCCACGCGGTCCTTGATTGCCTCGGTGGCCTCGCTGATGTTGGTTCCTTCTTCCAGCTCCAGGACGACGGTTGAGCGGTTTTCCGTCGACACGGAGGTCATGGTCCGCAAACCATCCACATCCCGTAGCTCATCCTGCAGCGGGGCGGTGATGGCGTCGGCCACGTCCTCCGCCGTGGCGCCAGGCCACTCGACGCGCACTTCGACGAAGTCCAGTTCAAAGCTGGGGAAGAACTGGGTATTGAGCTGCTGCAGGGCCCACAGACCCGAAACGACCATGAGCAGCATGATCAGGTTGGCGGCCACCGGATGCCGGGCCACCCATGCCACCCACGAGGCCGACGGCAGTTGCTGGTCGTTCATCCACCGGTCCCACTATCCACGGGCCGAACGGACAGGCCGTCCATCGCCTGCGGAAGCTGGGTGGTGACCACCTGATCGCCATTCTCCAGATCCTCGCTGTACAGCACCACGCCGCGCCGGCCATCGGCCATCGGCGCGTCCCCGATCCGCAGTACCGGCACGGCCTGCATGCGGCCATTGCGCAGGCGATAGACGCGGGAGGCATCGTACAGGGCTTCATACGGAACCAGGACAGTGTCCGGCAGCGGCGGCAGCTCCAGTTCCAGACTGGCGAAACGTCCGACCAGCAGGTCGCTTCCCGGGGCAATGGTGAACAGCGCGTCCACGCCTCCCTGGCCGGGATCCGCTCGCCCCGCGAGCCGCGACAGCTCCACCGTGACGCGGGTGTCATCGATCTGCGCGGAGGCCTGCAGGGAACGGCCCGCCAGCGCCTGGCGCACCCGCGGCACATGCGCCCGAACCAGCATGGCACGGATCTCGAGGCTGTCCGTATCGTACACCGAGGCAAGGGTCTCGCCAGGGCCGACGCGATCCCCGGGCGCGACCCGAACCTCCAGGATACGCCCGCCGAACGGTGCATGTATGGTCGCGCGCGACAGGTCCAGCTCCGCGCGTGCGGCCAACGCGCGGGCCCGGTCCAGCCGGGCGCGGACCTGACTCAGGCGGGCCTCGGCCCCTTCCACGGCGAGCCGCCTGCTGCTCACCGCCAGGGACTGCTGCTCCACGGCCCGGCTGGCCTGATCCAGCTCCGCCTGGGATGTATAGGCTTCGGTGGCCAGGTCCTCGACCCGCTCCAGCTCCCGCCGGACGATCCCCAGCAACCTCTCCTCCGTATCCAGATCGTCCCGATCACTGGCGATTCGCTGCTGCTCCAGCGCCAGTTGTGCCTCGAGCTCGGCCACCTCCGCCTCCCGCTCCCGGTGTGCCAGTTCGAGTTCCTCGGGATCGAGCACCGCAAGCACATCGCCTGCAGCAACCCGTTCACCCTCCTTCACCGGAACGGCCGTCACATCCGCTTCCACGGCGGCACGCAGGGTACTGGTTCGCGGGGATTCGACAAAACCGTGCAGTCGCAGGACCGGGGCATTGGCATCCAGGCGCACCTCGAAGACGTCCACTGGCCACGCCCGTTCTTCCAGCGGCTGCGCCGTGGTCTCCGGGCGCGTGGCCAGCAACAACAGGATCGCCCCACCGGCAACAACGACAATCAGCACCGGCAGGAAGGCCTTCAGGAGCAGCGGGCGGATTGACATTGTTCTCCCGGGTCGAAGGTTCGCGCAGGCGGCGGCTGGACGCCGGAAAGGGTACACTGTGCGACAGGCAACGCGGAACCCTCCGGAGGTGCGAATGTCATCGGATCTGCAGGCACGGAAGGTGGAACTGCAACAGAAGCGTGACGAACTCGCCGCGCGTCTGCGAAAGATCAACCTGGACTACCGCAGCGGGCTGAACGCTGACCTGGAAGAGCAGGCGCAGGAGCTCGAGAATGCCGAGGTACTGCAGGAAATCGCCCGCGTGACCGCAGAGGAACTCAACCGGATCGAACTGGCCCTGCAGCGCATCGAACTGGCGATGCGCAGCGGAACGGGCCGCTGACCGGCTCAGGTCCCCTCGTCATCCGTCACGGCGCGCAGCCGGACCTGGCGGAAAGCGGGGCTGGAGGCCCCCTCGCCGGTCACCTCCACCGCGTGGCCGGCACTGCCCTGCTGCAGTCGAATGCGGCCATCCCCGGGCAGGTCGATGGGGGGGAACAGCAACGAATCCGGCTCGTCACGCCGGTCCGGCTCGGTCAGCAGCAGGCACGCCTGGCGATCCGCCCCTCCCGGCTGTGGGTCCAGCGTCTCCGCGTCAACCGGTCGTGGGGAACGCCCGAGGAGCTGGACGCCGATCCGCATGCCCGTGGCACCGTCTCGCCGCACCCAGCGCACCATGCCAATCGCACGGACTTCCCGTCCGACCTGCCTCTGTCCCTGGAGCAGCACCAGTTCTCCTACCCGGGCCCGGGTCTCGCCGCCGGACGTTTTCTGCAGACAGTAGCCACCGCTGCTGACATTCACGGTTTCCCAGCCGCTTTCCTGGTCTGCCTCGATCTCGGCCCGGTCGCCGCCGCGGAACGGGGCCACCGGACTGGCCACCAGGTGTTCGGCTTCTTCATCCATCCCGGGAAGTAGATCCCAGGAATCCTCGTCGATCCCGGCTGGCTCCTGCAATTCGGTACCCGTACGTCCCGACCCCGGACTCAACTGCTTCTCATCGTCCGCAAGTTCAGCTTCCAGGAGGCGATGGATCCGGTTCAACCCGAAAACCAGGTCCGGACTGCCGGTTGCCGGCTCACGCTCCTCGCCACGTTCCGGCGGTTCCCCCAGCGCCTGGATGAGAAAGCGGATGCGTTCCGGTTCCCGGCCCGGGGCATCGTCTGCACGACTGCGTCCCCGCGACGTGGATTGCAGCCGCTGCTCCAGTATCCGGACCACGTCGGCGGTCACCAGCAGTACGTCGCCTCCCCGGTGTTCCCGCGGCTTCGCGGTGACCGGTTGAGGCTCCCGGTCCTCGGCCGGATCCAGTCGAAACACCGCATCCGCCGCCCGACTGCTATCCCCGGCCACCAGGAGCGCATGCCGGGCCAATCCCTGGAGAGCCGTGAACACCGACTGCACTTCCCCTCGCGGCATCTGCCAGGGGTTGGCCGCCGCAGTCAACAGAAGCTGCTTGTAGAGACTGTCCACGCTGGTCCGGCCGGCGGGCCCCTTCACCCGGCGCTCGTGCGCCCGTACCGCTGCCGCCTCGTGCCACGCCGTATGCAGGATCCGCCAGACACCACCGGGTGGCCGCCGGTACAGGTGCCAGCATTCAAGCAATGCCACGCCGGCATGCCGGCAGATGCCGGCGCCCGCCTGGGCGCGGTGCCTTCTGCCCAGCCCGAACAGCCCCCCAGGATCGGTGATCAGTACCAGACGATAACCACGGGTCATGGCTTCCGCGAGCTGCAGCAGCAACCGTACCGCCCGGGCGCTGCGACTGGGTAGTGGCAACGGCTGCAGGTGATAGCGCTTGCGCAGACTGTCCGTGACGTAGGTGACCATTCCTTCCAGCCGCGCAAGGAGATCAAGCCGGGCGCCCGGCTTCATCCCGCAGGTAGCGGCGTTATCGAGTTTCTCAAGCAGCCGCCGGCCGGTCACGTCCGGATCGGCAACAGGGAGCTGTGCCAGCCATTGCTCCACCGCCCTGCGCCGTCCGTCGAGTTGGCTGCGGTCCGGTCTGGTGTCCGGAACCCGGGAAGGGTCTATGTGGGCGAAACCCGATTGCTCCATTGATCGTCACTGTCAACCGTAGCTTTCGATTGCCGGGGCAGCATCCACTGCAAGCAGGGCACCGGACAACCTGCGGCGCATCATGCAACGCAGCGCCCGGGAGCCGGGAAGGCAGACCAGACTGCGGTCTGCAACGGCCGTGTGGTTACGCCGGTGCCGGGAAACGAAACAGAGGAAAGGTTACATGAGCGGGGGGACGGGAGCGAGGGGATCATGCCGCAGATTGATGGCAGCAGGACCGGGATCGTACGAAAGAGCCCCGTGCAGCTTGGCCGCCCGGGGCTGTCAGCGACTACAGGGTTCGCGGGTCTCCATGGGACAGGCCCTCGCGGTTCATGTGTCAGGCCCGGCTGGCGAAGTCCGGCTCGTCCTGCTGCAGACGCTCGGCATCATTGCTCGCCAGACGCTTCGCAGCCTCGGTTACCCGGGCGACGATCCAGCCCCCGAACTGCCGCATCACCTGGCTACGCAAGACCATGGCCTCCCGACGCACCCGGTCCATTTCCTCCGCGGTCACCCGGATCGGGCCATCCATCCGTTCCATGATTCACCTCCTGATTCGAACAATTGCACACTGTTGGTGCGTTCTCTCCAAACGCATGCGTATTGTCGATCAAAAGACGCCGGAGACATAGCCATTCCAGGGCATAAGTCTTGTTCTTGCGGGGATTTAATGATTCCAGGGGGACCTGCAATGATCCGCTTCAGCGAGGGTGGGGAAGTGTTTCACAGGCGGTTCGGAGCGTCAAATGCACTTCTCTGGTGCAGCCTGTCGGACTTAGTCAGAATGCCAGCAGCTGGTAGAGGATCGCCTGGTACTCCGCTGTCATGTCGAGGGTGTCATTCACCAGCAATTGCTCCCCATCCACCCGCCAACCCATGCGCAGCGTGCCGTCGTCCTCGGTAAGCAGCCCCATGCCCAGCATTCCCAGGACGACGAACTCCACCTGCTGTTCCAGTGGCATCCCTCCCAGGGGCGTGTCGCCCGCGCCGTAGGGAGCGAGGGCAGCGGCCATCACCGGCAACAATCCCCGCTCCATGGCCAGCTCCCCACGCAGGCCGGCCTGCGGCCAGAACAATCCCGTAGCACCAAACTGCTGCAGCCACTCCAGCTGCACCGGGAAGCGGGCTTCCAGCCGCATACTCTGATCCCGTACGACGAGATCCAGGGGTCCGACAACCAGCGCCGGTTCCCCGCGCAGGAGGTCCGGCACATGCCCCGCAGAATCGATCAGCAGCTCTTCCAGCCGTCCGAGGACAACCTCGGCACCGTGCGGAACACCTTCCAGGGCGCGTTCCAGATCCCGCGTCAGGGCAGCAAGCGCAGGTCGGTCCAGCCCTTCCACGGCCAGGCGACCGGAATGGCTGACGCCGGCGTTCACCCGTCCTTGCGACGCCACCGCGAACTGCAGATCCAGGGACACATCCACACCGTTCACGCCCTCATCCACACCCAGGCGCAGCGACGCTTCCTCCATGGCAAAGGGCCCTTCGGGGTCCGCGTCGATATCGGCAAGACTTGGCCCGAGCGCCAGTGCCAGCCCGCCGAACCACACCCCGTCCTCCGCCCGCGCAGCGTTCCCGGAAAACCGCAGGGAATCGCCGCTGAGCCGGTCTCCTTCGGACTGATAGTCCCAACGGCCAATGGAAAGCATGGCATCCAGGCGCTGGAGACCAGACCCGGGGCCGGCCATCTCGCCGGATACCACCAGGTCGCGGAACTCCTGCAGGGCCGGGGGCACGACCATCTTGAGGCGCAATGCGTCCATGCCGATGCGATACGCGATCCGGTAGGTATCCCGGCGCAGGTGGCCGCTGGCCTCCAGGGTTCCGGCATCGGTCGTTAGTTCCTGGCCATGCAGCCACTCCACGTGGACTTCGCCAATGGTGCCGGACAGCTGGAGGGCACCATCATCCGGCCTGTACCGGTACTGATAGTGATCCGCGGCGGTGCGCAGGCGATAGGGAAGGTCGGCGGGCACCCCCTCCAGGGAAGTCCACGCCTCGCCCTCGAATGCGGGTTGGTGAAAGGTACCCTTCATCTGCCCCGACAGGGAGACGAGAAACTCGCCGATTCCGGGTTCCGGGTGGCGGGAGCCGTACTTCCGATCCAGATGCGGCTGCGGTTCCGACACCTGGAATCGTCCCGCGGCAATTCCAGCCCGCGGGCGTCCGTCGCGGAGTACGATGGGGCCGTGATCCACGGATACCTGCACATGGAAATCCCGGGTGGCGCTGGGGAAACCGGCCCGCTCCAGCTCCTGGCGGTGGAGTCCCTCCAGTGCGTCGCCGGGGTGCAGCGTGAAGCGCAGCTCCGTCCTTCTCAGGCCGCGGTGCAGCTCCACATCCTCGACTTCAACCCCGGGCGTTCCCTGCAGCGCTGCCAGTGCGTACCGCAACTCCGCTTCGAGCTGCTGGCCACTCCAGTACGTCGCCGCCGGCAACCCGACGGCGAACACGATCAGCAAGCCGACGCAGCTGGAAATCAGTCCCTTGCGCATCCCGACGTTCCCTCACCCGACATGGATGGAATAGTATTCTGATACCAGTGACGCCGCCGCGCAAAGCATCCGGTATCAACTGCCTGCCAACGGTTGGCCCCGCAGGGCTGACGTGGCCGACGAACGGGCACTGGAACGGCGGCTTCGCCCGGCAGGCCGATCCAGTCCTGGCCCCCGGAGACGCAAACACCTTGATCAGCACCGAGCAGGATACCAGAACCTCCCCCGAGGACGATTGGCCGATCAAACGCCAGGTCACCCTGGCAGGAGCGGCCGTCAACGTGCTGCTCGCCGCCGGCAAGATCGCCGGCGGCCTGCTGGGCCAGTCCCAGGCGCTGATCGCCGATGGTGTGCACTCGATTTCCGATCTTCTCAGCGATGCGCTGGTCCTCGCCGCGGCGAACTGGGGCAGCCGGGAGGCGGATCGCAACCACCCGTACGGGCACGCCCGGATCGAGACGATCGCCACCACTGTCGTCGGGATCCTGTTGCTGATGGTGGCCGGTGGCTTCGTCTTCGACTCCGTCTCCCGCCTGCTGAACCCGGATACCCTGCTGCACCCCGGCTGGATTGCGCTCGCTGTCGCCGTCCTGTCGGTGATCGCCAAGGAGGTGATGTTTCAATACACGCGGCTGGTGGCCCGACGCACTGGTTCCCCCCTGATCGAGGCCAACGCCTGGCACCATCGCTCCGATGCGCTTTCGTCGCTGGTGGTGATCGGTGGCGTGGCCGGTGCCATGCTCGGGCTGCCATGGCTGGACGCCGTTGCCGCGATCGTTGTCGCCGCGATGCTGGGATACGTTGGCTGGGAATTCATCCGCCGCTCGGTGGAAGAGCTGGTCGATACCGGCCTGTCGGAAGAGGATCTGCAGAGACTGGAGTCGGTCATCGATTCCGTTGCTGGCGTCCGGGGCCACCGTTACCTGCGAACCCGGCGCATGGGCGGGCGCATCATCATGGACGTGCACCTGCGCCTGGATCCCGCGATCCGTCTCTCGGAAGCGAACCGAATCGCCGTACGCGTGCAGCAGCAGCTGCTCGGAGAGATGGAAGCCATGTCCGATGTGCTGGTACGGGTGGAGCCGGACGACGATCTGGGAGATTCCCCGGCGGAAGCCCTGCCCCTGCGGCAGACGGTGACTGCCGACCTCACCGCTGCCTGGCGGGACATCCGGGAACTGCCCGCGTCACCCCGCCTGACGCTCCACTACCACGCCGGGGGCATTGATGTGGACGTGCTGCTGGCGCAGCGGCCAACGGCGGATTCGGCCGACTCCCTGCTCCGGCGCATGCGCATCTCGACCAGCCACCTGCTCTACCTCGGAGAGGTGCGGCTGCTGGCCCAGGAGAGCCTGAGCCACACCCGGACCAAAGGGGATCCGCGCTCATGAGTCATTCCCCGGAGGCCCTTGCTGTGCCCCCTGTGCCCGCTTCAGACTGCCAATGCCCGCCGCGAGGGGAATTGCCGCCACGGCGGCGATGAACGGCGGCAACAGGGATGCCAGGGGGCGCCCTGTCAGGTCCACGAGAACCCCGCCCAGCATTGGTACGAGGAACGAAAACGCGTAGCCGATCGTAAACATGCCCGCCGCGAGTGCCGCGGGGCTGTCCCGTTCGGCAATCACCGGGGGCAGCGAAACCAGGAGGATCAGAATGGTGGCGGAAGTAAAGCTCACCAGGAACGCCGCCATGAGTGCCGGAATGCCGGACAGCGACGCGAACAGGATGAGGGCGGCAAGCGCTCCGCAGAGCATGATCAGCACCGGACCGGAGCGGCCCAGCCAGCGGGGGGCGTAGCGGAAAGCCAGCAATGACGCAATCACCTGCCCGGTATTGAACAGCAGTAGCCCCGGAGCGAGCAGATCCTGGTCCCCCCTGCCGGCAAGAATCGTGGCCATGTAGGCATTGACACCGAAGAACAGCGACCCCGTGGCCCCCAGTAGCAGGCCGAGGCGCCAGACGCGAAAGCTGTTCCAGACGGGCATCCAGCGGGGAACCGGACCAGCGGCGACACCCTCGCCCCGGACGCGACCGAATACAGCGAAGGCGACCAGCGCGGCTGGCATGCTGACCAGCACCAGTGCCAGGCGCCAGTCGCCGCCCGCCATTGGCAGAAAAACGGGGATCGTCAGTCCGGCGCCCACCACCTCACCCACCAGCATACCGTTCATGTAGACCGTGGTTCCCAGGGCAATGCGCCGGGGGCACCATATGGTCAACAGCGCCGGCAGGGCCGGCTGCACCACGGCAATACCGAATCCCATCACTCCGGTAAGGAGGAAGAGCTGCCATGCTTCCAGCGTCAGGCCGCGGCCGGCGGAAGCGGCGGCCACGATCAGCAAACCGCATGCCACCGCCCGGCGCGCCCCGACAATGGTGATCATGAAAGCGCCGGCCAACGCGGCCACGGAGAGCAGAAGAATCGGGATCGTCGTCAGCGCGCCGATCCCGACGCTCCCGAGGTTCATGTCATCGGCGATCAGCGGTGCGAGCGGGGGCGCCATCAGGATCGGCGTGCGCAGGTATACGCCCGTGCACCAGAGCAGCACGAACGCGGGCAGCAGGGTGATCCAGTCACCCTGCGTGGATCGGCGCCGAGGCATTCCCCCATTCCTTTCTTGTCATGATCAGGCCGCCGGGAACTCTACCACAGCCGTGGAGACTCACACTCGACGGCTTGGAAAACAGCACTTCCGCGATACATTAGGGCCATGCATGAATTCGAACGGCTAACCGGGATCCTCCACATCCGCATGAAATGCTCCCAGGAGCGAACACGCCCGAGGGGATCCCTAGGATGATGCGCCCCCTGCACTGGCTCGGGATTGTCGCCGCCCTGTGCGTGATTGCGCTTCTTGCCCTCCTCCTTTCTCCGGGCTCCGGCGAGAGTGAGGCAACCGGTCCTGCCGGCGCCGCTGAAGGCGCACCGGCGGACCGTCGCGGGGCCCTGGTGGACCAGGTTGTGATTACCCAGGAGACGGACACCGGCAAAATGACCGGACTGATCGAGTCGGGCTCGCACCAGGTGTTTGCTCATGGAGTCACCAGCAGCACGGTGTTCCGACGGATCCGCGACTCCCGGCAGACCGACTATGACATCTCCTACGGCACCTCGGTGGAGCTTTCCTTCAACCCGTCCGGGCCGTACTTTGCGGACGGGGAACTGAATCCGTTTCACGTCCCGGAAATCCGGGAAGCATTCAACAGGCTGGTGGACCGCCGCTACATCGCCGAGGAGATTTTCGGCGGCCTGGCCACGCCCCGCTACCTGGTGCTGAACACGGCATTTCCCGACTACGCGCGACTGGCGGACGTGGCCAGGGAGCTGGAACTGCGCTATCAGCACGATCCGGATGCCGCCCGGGAGACCATTACCCGGCAACTGGAACAACTCGGCGCCACGCGGGAGCGCGGCCGGTGGATGTACGCCGGTCGCCCGCTACGGATCATCCTGCTGATCCGGACCGAGGACGAAAGGCGCCAGGTTGGTGACTACGTGGGCAATCTGCTGGAGGACTTCGGCTTTCAGGTGGAGCGTCGCTACCGCACCGCGGAGGAGGCATCCAGGATCTGGATCGGCGGCGACCCCGCCGGCGGGCAATGGCACATCTACACCGGCAGCTGGATTTCCACCCGCATTGACCGGGACCAGGCGGCAGCCTTCGCCTTCTACTATACCCCGCGTGGGCGGCCGGAACCGCTCTGGCAGGCGTACTCCCCCCCGGAAGAGCTGGACGAGATTGCCGATCGACTGCAGCGGCGTGACTACTCAACCTGGGACGAGCGCCAGGAGATGATGGCGGACGCCCTGCGGCTTTCCCTGCAGGACTCGGTCCGCATCTGGCTGGTGGATCAGCTCAACGCGTGGCCCCGCTCCCGAGAGGTGGACATGGCCGTGGACCTGGCCGGCGGCATGGCTGCTTCGGCCCTGTGGCCGTACACCGTGCGGTACCGGGACCGGATCGGCGGCTCCATGGTCTTCGGCTCTCCCGGCCTGCTGACGGAACCATGGAATCCCGTGGCCGGCACCAACTGGGTGTACGACAACATGATCCTCAACGCGCTCCGGGACAGCACCGTGCTGCCGGACCCCTTCACCGGCCTCTTCCTGCCGCAACGGCTGCGTTCGGCCACGGTGGCGGTTCAGGAGGACATTCCCGTGAACCGCACCCATGACTGGTTGGAGGTGGAGGCAGCCCGGGAGATCGTGGTCCCGGGCGACGCCTGGATCGACTGGGACCCGGACGAAGCGCGCTTCATCACCGTGGAGGAGGCCTACCCCGAAGGGCTCTCCGCCCGCACCCGCATCCGGCTCACCTACGAGGACGACTACCTGGAGCGACGCTGGCACGACGGCTCCCGGGTCTCCCCGGCGGACATCGTTCTCTCGTGGATCCTGTCCTTCGACCGGGCCAAGGAATCCAGTCGTCTCTTCGACCCGGCCCACGTTCCCACCTTCGAGGTATTCCAGCGCCATTTCCGCGGTTGGCGCATCGTCTCCGAGGATCCCCTGATCCTTGAGGTCTACAGCGACCAGATCTACCCTGACGCCGAGTCCATCGTCGCCGCCCGGGCACCCGACACCGTTCCCTGGCACACGCTGGCTCTGGGCATACTGGCGGAGCGCCACGAGGAGCTGGCGTTCTCGTCGAACAAGGCTGACCGCCTGGGCGTGGACTGGATGAGCCTGGTGGCGGGCCCGAGCCTGCCGGTTCTCGAGCGTCACCTGCGCGAGGCCCGTGAGCGCGGCACGCGACTCTACCCCGAGGTGTTGGGGGAGTGGCTCGAAGACGACGAGATCGCCACGCG
>SLLM01000316.1 GCA_007134055.1 Ectothiorhodospiraceae bacterium
CCACGCGGCGCGCGCGGTTACGGGACACCGTATCCACCGCCGCGGCGCCGCCACCTGTGAGGCAGGAATCAGTGGTCATGCCGCCAGCCCCTGCCTTGCAGCACGCTGCGCAGTTCCTCCCAGGCGCGGTCGACCTCGTGCACTGCCCCCCGGAGCCCCAGCTCCAGCTCGTAATCCGGGGGACACCAGCGCGGCAGGCAGGACACACGAAGGCCTGGATAGCGGCGGATGAAGTCCTCCAGGATTGGCGTCATGTCGCTCTCCCGCACGCCGTACACGGTCACGGTCTGTTCCCGGCGCTGCCCGGCGGCGTGCAGGTGCGGATAGCGGGTATCCAGCACCCACTCGATCATGGGCCAGGCCATGTTCGGAAAACCGGGGACGAAGTAATGATGCTTCAGGGAAAAGCCCGGCACCCGGTTCACCGGATTGGGAACAAGATCCGCCCCCCTGGGGAACTCCACCATCCGCTGGCGCCGGGTGACGCCGGCGGCGCCGAACTGCTCCGCCAGAAGCTCCATTCCCCGGGGATGCGGCTCCAGCGGCAATCCGGCCGCCTCGGCAGCGCACTGGCGGGTCCGGTCGTCGGGGGTCCCACCGATGCCGCCGAAGCTGAAGACGATATCCTGACCGGACATGGTCTCCGTCAGGTTGCGGACCAGATATGCCGGATCGTCTCCAAGGTAGCGGGCCCACGACAGCTCCAGCCCCCGCGCGTGGAGCAGCCCGATGGTGGTGGCCAGGTGCTTGTCCTGCCGTTTCCCGGAGAGAATCTCGTCACCGATGATCACAACGCCGAAGCCCGGTGTGACGTCCGCGGTGGTCATGGGCCCACCTCCTGACCCGGCAGCGATGGAGCCCCGACAAGACCGAACAGTTCTTCCAGACCGCGGATCTCCGTATATGGGACCCGGGGCAGATACTCCGGCCAGGGCACTCCGGTGCGGTTGAGCCAGACTGCCCGTATTCCGAGGCGGGCAGCTCCGAGCACGTCGGTTTCCGGATCGTCACCGACATGCAGCAATTGGTGGGGGCGCGCGGAGGCATGACGCATCGCCGTCTCGAACATGAGCGCCGACGGCTTCGCCGCGCCCACCTCGCTTGCCAGTATGGACGCACGAAAGTAATGGCCGATGCCGATCCGGCCCACGTCGGCATTGCCATTGGTCAGGGCCACGAGGACATAACGCCGATACAGCTCATCAAGTACCGGCCGCGTGTCGTCGTAGAGTTCCACCTCGTTGCGCGCGTCGATGAACACGGCCAGCGCCTGCTCGGCCGCGACGGCGGGACAGCCGCAGCCGGTGGTGATCCTGCGCAGGGTCCGCAGCCGCAGCTCCCCGAGGTCATGGGCGATGTGGGGCGCTTCGGCCAGCACCTGCTGCCGCGCCTCCGCCACCCGGGCCGGGGTGTAGCAACGGGCGGCCTCCGGGTATCTCGCGGCCAGAAACGCACGGGTACGGGCTTCGGCACGCTCGATCACCTGGTCCAGGTCCCACAGCGTGTAGTCCAGATCGAAACTCAACGCACGCAGTCCGTTCACGTTTCCTTCTCCTCGATGCGCCGCCAGACGCAGGCGCCACCGGCGGCCTCGTCCAGCCGCCGCAACCAGGTTTCGTGCGCCTCGCGCTCTTCCGTCGTGGCGGTGATCACGCGCAGCGGCGGCCGGCTGGGATCGACCGCCCGGGGCGCGGAGCGCAACTCGCCAGCACCGGATTCATCATGCTCCTGGCTGTCACTCCAGAGTGCTCCCTGCCCACCGGTCAGCGCCAGGTAGACATCACAGAGAATCTCGGAGTCCAGCAGGGCCCCGTGCAGGTCCCGTTGCGAGTTATCGATCTCGTAGCGCTTGCAGAGTGCATCCAGGCTGTTGCGCTGCCCCGGATGAAGCCTGCGGGCCAGCATCAGCGTATCCGTCACGGTACAAATCTCCGTCACCGGCGGATGGCTTCCATCAAGCCTGGCAAGCTCCTGGTCGATGAAGCCGACATCGAAGGCCGCGTTGTGGATGACCAGTTCTGCCCCGCGTATGAAGGCCAGGAAGTCCTCGACCACATCGGCGAAGCGCGGCTTGTCGGCCAGGAAGGCATCGGTGATCCCGTGTACCGCCTGCGCGCCGGCATCCACTGCACGGTCCGGCTGCAGGTACTTGTGAAACGTTCTCCCGGTCCGTCGCCGGTGCACCATCTCCACCGCGCCGATTTCGATGATGCGGTGGCCATCGCGCACTTCCAGGCCCGTCGTTTCGGTATCCAGTACAACCTGTCGCATCATTGCCTCAGTCCATCGATTCCACGGTTGGCCAGTGCGTCCGCCGCCTCGTTGCCCGGGTCACCGCTGTGGCCCCTGACCCAGCGCCACTCGATCCGGTGCCGGCGGCTCAGCACATCCAGTGCCTCCCACAGGTCGGCGTTCTTCACGGGCTTGCGGGAAGCGGTCTTCCATCCACGCCGCTTCCAGTTGTCCAGCCACTCGGTGATGCCCTTGCGCAGGTATTGCGAATCGGTATAGAGCACCACGTCGCACGGGCGGCGCAATGCCTCGAGGGCCCGTATCGCCGCCGTCAGTTCCATGCGATTGTTGGTGGTGTTGGCCTCCCCGCCGCACAGCGTCTTCTCGCGACCGTCCCAGCGCAGCACCGCGCCCCAGCCTCCTGGCCCGGGATTGCCGCGGCAGGCGCCGTCGCTGTAGATCGTCACTGGCCGCATGTTTCAGTCTTCCCTCCCGCAATGCCCGCAGATCGATTCGGCGCCGTTGACCGCAATCCCAAAGACGGTAGGATTATCCACCATGATAACGGTAATGGAAGTCCGCGCGTTCTCCGACAACTACATCTGGCTGATCCGCCGGGATGACGATCCGCGGGTAGCCGTCGTGGATCCGGGCGATGCCGCCCCCGTGAAACGGACGCTGGCAGAGCACGGGCTGGAACCCGGCGCCATTCTGGCAACCCACCACCACGCGGACCACATCGGCGGCGTGCGGGAATTGCTGGCGCAGTGCCAGGTTCCGGTGTACGGACCCGCGGGCGAGAGCATTCCCGGACGCACCCATGCCCTGCGGGACGGTGACCGGATCACCCTGGACTTCCTCGGACTGACGCTGGAAGTGCTGGATGTCCCCGGTCATACGGCGGGACATATCGCCTATTTCGGCGATAACATGCTTTTCTGTGGCGACACCCTGTTCGCCGGGGGTTGCGGCCGTCTGTTCGAGGGTACGCCGGAGCAGATGCACGCATCGCTCGCCCGGCTGGCCTCGCTGCCGCCTGACACGCGGATCTACTGCGCCCACGAATACACGGAGGCGAACCTCCGCTTCGCCTCCCGGGTGGAACCGGACAACCCGGACCTGGCACGACGCCTGGAGGCAGTCATCGCCCTCCGCCGGGAGGATCGCTGCACCCTGCCGTCGACCCTTGACGAGGAACTGCGGACCAATCCATTCCTGCGGGCACACGTTGCAAACGTGAAACAGGCCGCGGAATCCAACACCGGACAACGGTTGACTAGACCGGTGGACGTATTCGCGGCGGTCAGACGCTGGAAGGATGCCGGCTGACAACTGCCCTGGAGGGTACCGGTGCTGCCGCGGCCGGGCCCGTCGATCAACCTGAAGAACAACCATCCGGGAGTTCCACCGTGACCTCCAGCAGAGCCTTGTTCGCAGTCCTGTTGCTCGCACTCGGGCTTACCGGGTGCGCCCAGTTGCAGCCACAGCCCGATGAACGTGATCCCGCCACCGCCTTTGACCCCACCCCGTGGCCCGAGAACCTGCAACCCCCGGACAGCCGGTCAGCGGCTGCTGACGGCGAAACCGGCGTGGAACCGGATCACGATGACTTGTGGGCGCGAATCCGCGCAGGCTTCGGCATGGAGGGCACCGACCACGAACGCACGGCCGCCGAACTCCGCTACTACAGCCGCCATCCCCTGTTCCTGGATCGCGTCGCGGAACGGGCCACCCCCTACCTGCACTACATCGTCGAGCAGGTGGAAGAGCGGGGCATGCCGACCGAGATCGCCCTGCTTCCGGTCGTGGAAAGCGCCTTCCAGCCGTTTGCCTATTCCCATGGCCAGGCGTCCGGCATCTGGCAGTTCATTCCCGGTACCGGACGCCATTTCGGCCTGAAGCAGACGTGGTGGTATGACGGGCGACGGGACATCATTGCCTCCACCGAGGCGGCGCTGGACTACCTGGAGCGGCTGCACGAAATGTTCGACGGCGACTGGCAGCTGGCGCTGGCCGCCTACAATGCCGGTGAAGGCACGGTGATGCGCGCCATTCGCCGCAACACCAATGCCGGCCGTCCAACCGACTACTGGAACCTGCCGTTACCGCGGGAGACGCGGCACTACGTTCCCCGCCTGCTCGCGGTCAGCGAACTGGTCCGCAACCCGGACCAGTACGGCATCAGCATCCGTAGCCTTCCCAATGAGCCGTACCTGGACGTTGTGGACGTTGGCAGCCAGATAGACCTGGCCCTGGCGGCGGAACTCGCCGGGATTTCCGTGGACGACCTCTACCGCCTCAACCCGGGGTACAATCGCTGGGCCACGGATCCGGAGGGCCCCCACGACATCGCACTGCCGGTCGACAACGTCGACACGTTCACCGAGAACCTCTCCGAGGTGCCGGCAGGGGAGCGGGTGCGGTGGGCCCGGCACCGGGTGGAGCCCGGGCAGACCCTGAGCCACATCGCCCGCCGCTACAACACCACGGTGTCGGTACTGCAGGAGAGCAACGGCATCAACGGCCACGTGATCCGTGCCGGTACGCACCTGATCGTGCCGGTATCAAGCCAGCCGTCGGAGGAGTACTCCCTGAGCGCCGCCCAGCGCCTGGCGAGCGCCCAGGGCCGCAGCCGCAACGGCAACCGGATCGAGCATCGGGTGCAGCGTGGCGACACGTTCTGGGATCTCTCCAGACAGTACGGTGTCCGGGTCAGGGATATCGCGCGCTGGAACGACATGGCGCCCGCGGACCCGCTGCACCCGGGGCAGGAGCTGGTGCTCTGGGTGAACGGCAACGCCGGCGGGCAAACCGCGGAGAACGACAGCCGCGCCGTGCGCCAGCGGATCCGCTACACCGTCCGCCAGGGTGACTCACTCTTCGGCATCGCGCAGCGGTTCAGCGTCACCGTGGACGAGCTCCGCGACTGGAATGACCTGCACGGGCATCGTTACCTGCAGCCGGGCCAGCAGCTCACCCTGCATGTGGATGTCCGCGCCCAGAGCGGCAGTAACCGCTGACCGGCCTCCCGGAAGGCATCCACCGGCCGGCAGGACACACGGCAGCTTCAGGAGTGGCGCTGGTCGGGCAGCGTTATGTTCAGCTCCAGGATCTCGCAGTCGCCGTCCTTGTCCAGGTGCATCTGCACCGCCTCGTTGTCTACCTCGACGTACTTGCGAATCACTTGCAGCAGTTCCTCCTGCAGGGCCGGCAGGTAATCCGGCCCGTCCCGCTGGGAGCGCTCCCGGGCGACCAGGATCTGCAGCCGCTCCTTCGCTACCCGCGCCGTGTTCTTCCGCTGCGAACGGAAATAGCTGAGCAGGCTCATCATGATCTATCAGCTCCCGAACAGGCGGCCGAACAGGCCTTTCTTCTGAACGTCCAGGAAGCGATACGGGCGTTCCTCGCCGAGAAAACGTGCCACGGCATCCTGGTAGGCCTGTCCGGCATCCGTATCCTCCTCGAGAATCACCGGAATGCCGGCATTGGAGGCATTGAGCACTGCCTTGGACTCCGGGACGACGCCCAGCAGCTCGATGCCCAGGATTTCCTGCACGTCCTCAACGCTCAGCATGTCCCCCTGGGCGACACGCTCGGCCGCGTACCGGGTCAACAGCAACCGTTCACGGATCGGTTCCCGACCCTCCTCGGCACGACGCGACTTGCTCGATAGAATCCCGAGCACCCGGTCCGAATCCCGCACCGAGGAGACCTCCGGGTTCGTGACCACGATGGCCTCGTCAGCGTGGTACATGGCCATCAGCGCGCCCCGCTCGATGCCGGCCGGTGAGTCGCAGACGATGAAATCGTTATCCTCGGAGAGTTCCTTCAGAACCCGGGCGACGCCGTCATCCGTAAGTGCATCCTTGTCCCGGGTCTGGGAAGCCGCCAGGATGCACAGCCCTGGCACCCGCTTGTCCTTGATCAGGGCCTGGTTCAGGGTTGCTTCCTGGTTGATCACGTTGACGAAGTCATAGACCACCCGCCGCTCGCATCCCATGACCAGGTCCAGGTTTCGCAGACCCACGTCAAAGTCGACCACAGCCGTGCGGTGCCCCGCCTTCGCCAGGCCGGTCGCCAATGCCGCGCTGGTCGTTGTCTTGCCTACCCCCCCCTTGCCGGAGGTGATCACCACGATTCTTGCCACTAGCGCTACCTCCCGGGACCGCCGCCCTGGCGGGCCATCTGCTCACAGGGTCCACCCCACGCACCGCGCCCGCCACGGCTGTCTACAGGGGTCGGATATCCAGCACATCACCGTCACGCAACGACACCTGCACGGCCGCTCCACGCACGGATTCCTCGAATTGCTCGCTGACGCTGTAGGTGCCGGCCACGGACACAAGCTCCGCGCCGAACTTCTGGCAGAATATCCGTGCACCGGTATCGCCCCGGACTCCCGCCAGCGCCCTGCCCTGCAGGCTCCCATAGACATGGATGTTGCCGTCCGCCAGCAGTTCGGCACCCGGGCTCACCGGCGCCAGCACAATGAGATCGCCGCCGCGGGCGTACACCTGCTGGCCGGAGCGCACCGGCTGCTCCACGACCGTGCTTGGCGACACCGATGCCTGTTCCTGCACCGCCCGGGGTCGACCCGTCTGCCCCCGGACGGCGGGAACCTCGGAACCACCGGAGAACACCCCGACTCCCGCTTCCCGTGCCGCCGCATTCCACTGCTCGCCACCACCCCGGATCGCCACCGGGAGGAACTCCCGGGCCCGGAGCAGGCCGACCAGCCCCGGCAGGTCCTGATGCAGGTCCGAATCATCCACGGCCTCGACATCGAGGATCACCGGCAGATGGCGAAAGAAATCCGGGGCATCCTGCATCCGCCGGTCCAGTTCCCGGGCGAGCACCTCTACCGAAGGATCAAGCAGACGAAGCACCGTCAGGGTCATCATCCTGCCCTTGAGCTCCAGCGGGGAATTGGCCTTCTGCGTCGCCTGCGTCATCCGTGTTCCAGAAAAAGCGGGGTTGTCGCCGCGGACTGCGGCAATCGATGCGCCTTTATATCGTGTGGGCCACACAGGTTCAAGGCGTCGTTGCACCCCAACAGTGATGGCGCGCACCCGCATTCGCCAGGGCAACCCGGCACCGCTCGCGGTGTGCCACTTTGGCGGCCGATTGACCTTCCTATGATTGGAAGGTTTATTCTCCGTTGTTCAGGCTCTGATGGCATTACGAAGAGGATTCCGATACGTGGCAACCCGCAGCAACCCCACCCTGGCAATCAGGGGAATGCATTGCGCGTCCTGCGTCGGGCGGGTCGAGAAGGCCCTGCTTGCCGCCCCCGGTGTCCACCATGCCAGCGTCAACCTGGCATCCGGCTCGGCGATGCTGGAGGTTACGGATGACTGGAATCCGCAGGCTGCCGTGCAGGCCGTCCGGGATGCCGGATTCGAACCGTTTCCCGTGTCCGTTCGCCTGCAGATCGAGGGCATGTCCTGCGCCGGTTGCGTGCGCCGTATCGAAACAGCGCTGCAGGCCGTGCCCGGAGTGCTGCAGGCACGGGTGAACTTCGCTGCGGGTACGGCCGACGTGCAGTTCGCGACCGAACCCGCCGCCACCGCAGCCCTGCAAGAGGCCGCGCGGCGGGCCGGGTATCCGGCACTGGTCATCGGGGATACGGACTCCGCCGCGGAAGGCCGGGATGCCGAGGAACGGCGCTCCCTGGACGGCCTGCGTCGGGCTTTCCTGGTCGCCCTGGTGATGACGGCCCCCATCTTCGCACTGGAAATGGGCTCGCACCTCATTGCGCCCATGCATGCCTGGCTGATGGAGCGGTTCAGCCTCACCACGCTGTTCCTGGTCCAGTTCGCATTCGCCAGCGTAGTGCAGTTCGGACCGGGTCTGCGCTTCTATCGCCAGGGGCTCCCGGCGCTGCTTCGCGGGGTACCGGACATGAACTCCCTCGTCATGCTGGGCACCAGCGCAGCCTATGGCTACTCCCTGGTCGCCACGTTCGCGCCGGGGTTGCTGCCGGAGGGGACCGTCAACGTCTACTACGAACCGGCGGCGGTCATCATCACTCTGGTGCTGCTGGGGCGCTACCTGGAGGCCCGGAGCAGGGGGCGCACCGGCGATGCGATCCGCCGTCTGCTGAGCCTGCAGCCGGATACCGCGCGGGTGGAGCGCGAGGGCTCGCTACTGGAAGTGCCCGCTGCCGAGGTACGACCGGGAGATGTCCTGCTGGTACGCCCCGGCGAGAGAATCCCGGTGGATGGCACGGCCATCGACGGTAGCAGTTTCGTGGACGAATCCATGATCTCGGGCGAACCGCTCCCGGTCACCAAGGGCCCCGGCGATGAGCTGGTCGGCGGGACCATCAACGGCACCGGCAGTCTCCGGTTTCGCGCCACCCGGGTCGGAGCGGACACGGTGCTTGCGGGAATCGTGCGCATGGTCGAGGGCGCGCAGGCCGCAAAGCTCCCCATTCAGAGCCTGGTGGACCGGGTGACGGCCTGGTTCGTGCCGGCAGTGATCCTGATCGCGTTTGCAACCGCCGTCGTCTGGCTCCTGTTCGGTCCGGCACCGGCCCTGACCCTGGCGTTGGTCAATGCCGTCGCGGTGCTCATCATCGCCTGTCCCTGCGCCATGGGGCTGGCGACTCCAACCTCCATCATGGTCGGCACCGGCAAGGCAGCGGAACTGGGCATACTGTTCCGCCGCGGTGAAGCACTACAGAAGCTCCGCGACGCCCGTATCGTCGCACTGGACAAGACCGGAACCCTGACCCAGGGACGCCCGCAGCTCACGGACCTGGTGCCGATCCGGATGGACCGGGAGGAAATCATGGGGCTACTCGGATCGGCGGAAAGCCGCTCCGAACACCCGATAGCCCGGGCAATCGTCGAGGCCGCCGCCGGCAGCCGGATCCCCCTGGCCGAACCGGAAGCCTTCCAGGCATTGCCGGGCCTCGGCGTGGACGCCCGCGTGGAGGGTCGGCGCGTGCAGCTGGGTGCGCACCGCTACATGCGCAGTCTAGGCCTGGACCCTGCCCCTTTCGCCGCGGAAGCCGAACGCCTGGGGGACGAAGGCAAGACACCCCTGTATGCGGCGGTTGACGGAGACCTGGTGGCGATACTGGCCGTTGCCGATCCACTCAAGCCGGGCAGCCGGATGGCGATTGACACACTGCGGGACATGGGGCTGGAGCCGGTAATGATCACCGGTGACAATCGGCGAACGGCGGAAGCGATCGGCAGCCGCCTGGGAATCGGCCACGTCATCGCGGAAGTCTCGCCCGAGGGCAAGGTGGAGGCCGTGCAGCATCTGCAGCGCAGCGGCCGCACGGTATTCGTCGGTGACGGGATCAATGACGCACCGGCCCTGGCGCAGGCGGACGTGGGGATCGCCATCGGCACTGGTACCGACATCGCCATCGAAAGCGCCGAAGTGGTACTGATGTCCGATGATCTCGGCCAGCTTGCCAATGCCATCGCCCTCTCCCGGGCAACCATCCGCAACATACTCCAGAACCTGTGCTGGGCCTTCGGCTACAATACGACGCTGATACCCGTGGCCGCAGGCCTGCTCTATCCAGCCTTCGGGATTCTGCTCTCGCCGGTGCTGGCTGCGGCCGCCATGGGCCTGTCCAGTGTCAGCGTGGTCGGCAACGCGCTGCGACTGCGCGGTTTCCGGCCACCGTTGCAGCGTGGCGGCGGCGATGAACAGGCCCGGACCCAGACACACGTCCCCGGCCACGAGAAGGCAGACACGCCATGAATATCGGTGAAGCGGCGGCAGCCTCCGGGGTATCCGCCAAGATGATCCGCTACTACGAACAAATCGGGCTGATTCCTGCAGCCCGGCGCACCGGGTCCGGTTACCGGGTGTACGCGGATGCCGACGTCCACACGCTGCGATTCATCCACCGCGCCCGCAACCTCGGCTTCCCGGTGAACCGGATGCGGGAATTGCTGGCCCTGTGGCAGGATCGCAACCGGGCCAGTGCCAACGTCAAGGCCGTGGCCCTGGCGCACATCGATGAACTGGAGCGCAAGATACGGGAACTCGAGACCATGCGCGAAACCCTCCGCCACCTCGCCCACAACTGCCACGGCGACCAGCGCCCGGACTGCCCGATTCTGGCCGACCTTGCTGCCGATGAGTATGCGGATGCCCGACAACGCCCACCCGTCGTGGTGGCCCGCGACTGAGCGCAAGCTCCCACCGGCGATTTACGTGCCATGCGCCCCTGCCGGGACAGTGCCGCAATGAACCAAGCCCTGCAGATTCTCCACCGGGATCCCTGGCTGGTCGCGATCAGCAAGCCCTCCGGGTTGATGGTGCACAGAAGCCGAATCGCCGACGACCGGCGATTCGCCCTGCAAATGCTGCGCGACCAGATCGGTCGCCGCGTGTATCCCGTGCACCGCCTCGACCGGGGCACGTCCGGTGTATTGCTCTTTGCGCTGGATGGCGCCATGGCCGGACAGGTGAACCAGGCGCTCCGCAGCCAGGGGGCGGACAAGCGCTACCTTGCGGTCGTGCGGGGCTTTGTCGAATGCGCGGGCGTGATCGATTATCCCCTTCGGGAACGCAGGGACAAGGAACGCCGCCCGGCGGTGAGCCACTACCGTCGCATTGCCACCGTTGAGTTGCCAGTTGCCGTGGGTCCCTATCCCTGCGCCCGCTATTCACTGGTGGAGGTGCGCCCGGAAACCGGTCGGATGCACCAGATCCGGAAGCATTTCGCCCACATCAGCCATCCCCTGGTCGGTGACACCACCCACGGAGAGGGCCGCCACAACCGCCTGTTCCGGGTACACTTCGGCATCCATCGACTGCTCCTGCATGCAGCTTCCCTGCGTATTCGCCACCCGGCAACCCGACTCGACCTGACCGTGCATGCACCGCTGCCGGAGGAACTGAGGCGGCTGTTCCGGATGCTGGGGTGCACCGACCAGGTGGATGACATCGAACCGCGGCGTCCGGCTTCCGGCGGGCTGCGCCCGCAGTAACGCCCCTTGCCGGGAAAGCACACTGCGGCACTGAGGCATGGCAATACTGAGCCGGGAGCTCACTTACGCGAGTGCAGCGGGTCCACTTCCACGCGTCCGGGGAGATAGTCCTGCAGGATGCCGACAATCTGCCGCTGCGTCGCACCGGACTGGAACGGCGGCACGAATTGCACCGGATCGCCGTCGCCGCGGATGAACTCAAGGGTGATCTTGCGCCGGCCACGGTCCACGTAGACGGTGCGGATGGCGTCCAGCTGCATACGGATCGGGCCGGTGAAGGGGCTGCGCCAGAAGGTCAGGTGGCTGTCGTCGATCTGCAGCAGCGGGATACGCCAGGAGCGGATGAATCCGTACGCCATGATGGGTACCAGCGCTGCCCAGACCATCCAGAAGTAGGGCGAGTTGGGTTCCCGCAGCTCCGTCGCCAGCGCGATAAGGGAAAAGCCGCACAGGCCACCGTAGAACACCTTCTCGGACCAGCCGCGGCCAAGCATGCGCCTATCGGAGACAAGCGACATCAGAGCCCGATATCCTCGTTCCAGAGTTGCGGATAATCGCGGATGAAACGCTCCATGAGCTCGATGCAGCGTCTGTCCTGGAGGACGTCCACAGTGACCCCGCGGGCACGCAGCAAGGCTTCCTCGCCCATGAACGTGCGGTTTTCGCCGATCACCACACGCGGGATGCCATACAGCAGGATTGCTCCGGAGCACATGGCACAGGGCGACAGAGTGGTGTAGAGAGTGCTCTCCCGGTAGACCGAACCGGCATGGCGACCGGCATTCTCCAGGGCATCCATTTCGCCGTGCAGCACCACGCTGCCGCGCTGCTGGCGCTGGTTGCGGCCGCGGCCGATGATGGCGCCCCGATGCACCAGGACGGAGCCGATGGGTATACCGCCCTGCTCCAGTCCCGCCCTGGCCTCCCCGATCGCAGCGTCCATGTATGGGTCACCCGTGCTCATTACTCCACCCCCGAAACCCGGGTCAGGCCCATTGCATGGCGCATCACCAGGCGTTTTGCCGGACCCAGCTGATTGGCGATTCCCAGGCCGAGGCCGGCGAACTTCTGTACCCCGGGCCAGGCTTCGGAAAAGGCCCGGTGGAAGGCATCCGTGGCCACCGTCATTGCCAGATTGGCGGGCCGGCGCCGGGCCTCGTAGCCCGCCAGCACGGCAGGGCTGCCGATGTCCCCGCCCCGCTCGGCGACGCGCTCAACCAGCCGCGCCAGCACGGCCGCGTCCTGGATCCCCAGGTTGAGGCCCTGTCCGGCCAGGGGATGGATGACGTGGGCAGCATCTCCCACCAGCACCACGCGGTGGTTACGGTATCGCCGTGCGTGCGACCGGCGGATCGGGAAGCTGCCGCGTCCGAGAACTGCCTGCAGACCGCCAAGCTCTTCCGGGAAAGCGACCTCGATCCGCTCCCGCAGGGCTTCGTCCGACAGGTTTACACGACGGCGCACGGAATCCGGAGAGTCGTACCAAACCAGGCAGGCGTGACTTCCCTGCAGGGGCAGAAATGCCTGGGGACCCGATGGTGTGAACTGTTGCCAGGTGATGTCCTGCTGCGGCAGGCGGGTCGCGGCACTGACCACAAGTGCGTGCTGCCGGTAGTCATGTTCCACCGATTCAATCCCGGCCTGACGGCGGACGAAGGAGCCGGCGCCGTCGGCCCCCACGAGCAGGGATGCCCGCAGTATACGTTCGTCCTGCAGTTCCAGGTCCACCGCATCGGAACTCTCATGCAACGCACGCGGTTGCGCCGGACAGTAGCGGTGGACGTCCTGGTGCTCCGCCAGCGCCTCCCACAGGGCCAGCTGGATGATCCGGTTCTCCACGAACCAGCCGAGAATGTCCTCGCCCAGCTCCGACGCATCGAAGCTGGTCTTGCCACGTCGCGCCACATCCCAGGCCTGTAGTCGGCGGAACGGACAGGTGCGGCGGGCAACCATCCCGGACCAGGCTCCGCATGCGGCGAACACCCGTTGCGAAGCGGCATTCACCGAGGAGACCCGTACGTCGGGAACCTGGTCGGGCGACCAGGGGGCCGGTTCCCGCCCTTCCACCACCGCCACGTCGAGCCCGAGGCGGGCGAGAAGCCCGGCGACAGTCCCCCCGACCATTCCGCCGCCCACGACGATGATGTCATGCCGTCGCATCATCCGTTTCCGGCTCCGGCCGCTTCCCCGCGGGCACGGCGGAACGCATCCGCCACTTCCTCCAGATGGTCGACGACCCAGTCCGCCTGCTCCGCAAAGCGGCTGTTGTCACCGTAGCGATAGAGGCAGGCAAGCGCCCCGGCGGCACGGGCGGCCTGCAGGTCGTAGACGAAATCGCCGACGTACACCAGGCTGGAAACCGGCAATCGCAGCCTGCGCGCGATGCGGTAAAGGCCATCCGGATTCGGCTTGGGCAGGCAATCCTCGCGGGTGACCACCACATCCACCGGAATGCGGAGAGCACCCCGGCAGCATTCCACCGCAGCACGGGTGTTGCGGGTTAGAATCGCCGTCGGCACGCCCAGCACGGCAAGGCAATCCAGCAATTCCCGGGCACCGGGCATCCACCGGGCCGAGGCCGCGCCCGCCATCTCGTGATCCTCGATGACGGCATGCGCATGGGCGATGGCTGCCGGATCATCCAGCGTTGCAATGTGCTCCAGCAGGCCCCGACCTTCGGGGAAGCCCAGCTCCCGGCGTATCGCCCGGAAATCCAGGCCGGAATCCACCAGGGTGCCATCCAGGTCGAAGGCGGCGGCCGCTATACCGGCGGGCAATCGTCCGGAAACCGTACCCTGCCCCATCAACCACCTCTCGTCGACTTCACCGCCGCACCGGAGCGCGCGGCATGGATTCAACCGTTCAGGCCGGTGAAGAACTGCCGGGTGTTCTCTTCCAGGGAATCCAGGTGATATCCCCCTTCCTGAATCACCAGCACCGGCAGTTCGGTAGCCGCCACCATTCGTCCCATGCGATGGAACCCCTCCGAGGTCACCGCCACCTTCGCCTGGGGATCGTCCTTGTAGATGTCGAAGCCAAGGGTGAACACAAGCAGATCCGGCTGAAAGAGGCGGATCGCAGTTATCGCTTCGGCCAGCCGCTCGAAGAACACCTCTTCCGGTGAGCCGTGAGGCATCGGCATGTTGATCGTGTAGCCGCGTCCCGGGCCGCTGCCCCGCTCCTCCTCGTGCCCGGAGCACACCGGGTAGAAGTTGGTCGGATCGCCGTGGATCGAGACATAGAGCACGTCGCTGCGATCGTAGAAGATCTCCTGGATGCCCTGGCCGTGATGCATGTCCGGATCGAGAACCGCGATCCTCGGAAATCTCGGCAGCAGGGCCTCCACCGCGATGGCGGCGTTGTTCAGGTAGCAGAAGCCACCGGCGGCATCCGCCCGGGCATGATGGCCCGGGGGCCGGCACACCGCATACGCGCAGCGCTCGCCGGCAAGCATTGCGTCACTGGCAGTGAGCGCCGTCTGCGCCGACCAGTAGGCTGCCGTCCAGGTGTCCTCGCCGATGGGGCAGCTGCCGTCCGCCAGGTAGAAGGCTGCTTCCGCCAGGATACCCTTGAGCGGGTTGGGTGAGCGGACGAAGATATTGGACATGACTTCGTCCCCCCAATCGTCCGGAATCTCCTTCCAGCGCCGGTGAGCCCCCTCGAGGAACCGCAGGTAGCCCAGATCGTGTACCCGGGCCAGAGGCTGGTGGCCATGATCCGTGGGTTCAGCGATGGTGCAGTCCAGATGCCGCAGGGCACGCAGTATATGGCCGGTACGCTCCGGAATCTCCAGGGGGGTTCGCATCTGCCCCCGGGACAGATAGGACCTGGGAATATGCTTGTCCTGTCGCGCATCGAAATAGGCTTTCACGGCTCGAGGTCTCCGACTGCTGCTGTATTCCTGCAACCGGGGCGCCCCCCGCGGTGACGCCCCGGGCCTCTCGGGGGCCGGCCCCGCCCCGTGCAAGTGTACAGGTCCCGCAACGGCCGTAAAGATCCACTGTCACCCCGCCCTGGCAGCGCCGGGAACGGGCCGAAGTCAGCGGCTGCCCGGCTGGCTAGCCGCTGGCATCCCCCCTGGACTCGGTTCTCGTGTAGCGCTCCACGGTCTCGGCAACCGGCCCGGGCATGCCCAGGTGGTACCCCTGGGCGAAGGTAATGCCGTACTCGCTCAGCATCGGCAGAATGGAAGGGTTGTCGACGAACTCGGCGACCGTCTGCTTGCCGAATCCTGCGGCAATATCGGCGATTGCCCGGACGATCAGGCGGTCCTCGGTGCTGCTGGCGAGGTTGCGGATGAATGATCCGTCGATCTTGATGTAATCCGCGGGCAACTGGCCCAGATAATGGAAGCTGCTGAATCCAACGCCGAAGTCATCCAGCGCAAAATGACAGCCGAGCTCCCGGATCCGCTGCATCACCCCTCGCGCCGTCGCGAAGTCGGTCACCGCGGCAGTCTCTGTCACCTCCAGAATCAGGCGCGTCGGATCGGCGCCGGTACGCGCGAACTCGTCTTCCAGGAACTGGCACAGGCTCTCGTCCCGCAGGGACTGGGCCGACAGGTTGGCAGCCAGATGTATCTGCCGGCCGTTACTGTCCAGGCTCCCCAGCAATCCCAGGCACTCCCGCAATACCCAGCGGTCGAGCTCGATGATCTGGCCACTGCGCTCGGCCACCGGGATAAACAGGCCCGGTGGCACCAGGGCACCATCCTCCCCGCGCATGCGGATCAGTACCTCGAAGTGATCCACCCGCTGGTCGCCGATGCGGATGATGGGCTGCGCGACCAGCTCGAAGCCTCCCTCCAGCAAGGCGTCACGGATGCGCTCCACCCAGTAGACCCGTTCGTGGAGCTCTTCCCGTGAACCCGTGTTGGTGCTGAGCAGATGCCAGCGCTGGGATGCCGCCTCCTTGGCCTTGTACATGGCCAGATCCGCACTTGCCATGAGGTCGGCGGGATTGTGCCCGTGCTCCGGGTAGAGGGCGATACCGATGCTTGCCACCGCCCGGTGACGGCGACCACCGGCGGAAAAGCTGATGCCGGCAAGCAGCGCTTCGATGCGCTGGGCTACCGCCTTGGCCGCTTCCGCGTCGGCCCCCTCGAGGAGCACCGCGAACTCGTCTCCGCCGAGCCGCGCCACCACACCCTCGGCCTGCAGTTCCAGCTCCAGGGCTTCCGCCACCAGCCGCAGTAGCTGGTCACCGGAATGATGCCCGCTCAACTCGTTGACATCCCGGAACTGGTCGAGGTCGAGGAACAGCATGGCGCCCCAGGCATGGTTGCTGAGCGCCTGATCCAGGGCGTGCTGGAAGAACCGCCGGTTGTAGAGGTTGGTCAGGGAATCGTGGTTGGCCAGCCAGGCGAGCCGTTCCTCCGCCGCCTTGCGGCCGGTGATGTCGAGACCTACCGAAATCAGCGTCGGACCGGTATCGCCCGTGTCCACCGGGGCGTGATACCAGACAATGGTCCGATGGGTTCCGTGATTGGTCAGCATCACGCCCTCTTCCTGGGACGGGGTTCCCTCGACGCCCCGGGGACGAGCCAGGCCGGGCAGGAAGATGTCGGCAAAATACCGGCCCATCAGGGCTTCGCTTTCCGCGCCCACGACGGTCTCGGTATACTTGTTCACGAGGGTGATGCGCCCGTGGCGATCCTGGGTCAGGATAATCACCCGGGCCGTGTCCAGAAGCCGGCCGACGAAGTCCTTCTCCCGGGTAAGTTCCTGCATCCGCAGATCCAGCTCCTGTCCGCGGGACACGACCTGTCCCTCCAGGGTCTCGAGCTGATCGGACAGCCGGCGGGCGGCGCTGTCGAGGACATCGATCTCGTCGGAGAAGCGCCCGTTGCCCCGCCCTGCGACTTCCCGCACGGACGCATAGTCCCCCCGGGCCAGTCCCGGAAGCACGTCCGCCAGACGGCGCAGGCGGCCCATTGGCCCCCAGAGTATACCCAGTAGCAGGGCCTCGGCGGCGAGCCAGCCACCGATGCCCACCATCAGGGTGAAACGCGTATCGTCACGGATGGCGGTCACCTCCTCCGTGACATCGGTGATGAGCAGGAACCTGGCATCAGCGACGAGGCTATCAAGCGGCAGTGCGGCAAGTTCGTAGCGCGTCCCCTCCTGTTCCAGCTGCAGCCGGCCACCCGTGAGACTCTCGATTCCGATCGTCGCACTGGCCTCACGCAGCACCGGCAGGGAACGACCCTCCCTGGTAAGGATCTTCGCGCTCTGGCCCCAGGCTTCCAGGTTACGGTCCGGATCTGTCACCGGGTAGTCCGGATCCGCCGGCACCAGAAGCGCCACGTCACTGCCGGAAATGAGGCGGGTATTGCGTACCACTTCGGCCAGAGACCGGGATACCAGCACCGTACCGACCACCTCCCCCCGGGACAGTATCGGCACCACGGCGTACTGGCGGCAGTCATCGACACAGATCATCCCACCCTGGGGCGACTCAGTGCGCACGGCGCTCTCCACCCAGGTGCCGATCATCTCCGGCTCCGTCGCACCAATGGGCTCCCCCCAGCGAGCCATGGGCGCCCCGTCACCGGCGTGGATGTCCACCTTGTCCAGACCGGCATCCAGTTGCAGCGTTGGCCACTCCGGCTGAAAGGCCGCAAACACGGACCGTTCATCCTCCCGGTGCAGGGCGTCACCTACATCCGTGGAGCTTGCGATCAGGCTTGCCAGGCGGCGAAGGTCATCCTCGGACTGGGTCAGCGCCAGCTCGATCTCGCGTACCTGGCGCTCATGCATGGTCGCCTGGTGCTGTTCGAAACGCTCCGTCAGGCTGCTGTGACTGCTGTACGTAAACAGTGCCGCCAGTGCCAGCAGCAGCAGGCTGGTAAACACCAGCACGCGCCACTTGAGGCTGAACATTTCGATTCCTGGCACTGATCGCGGCATGGTCACGGGAGCGGTTGATCGGGTCTAATCGCGTTGTTCATGTGTTCTGGACCCTGGACGCGTTGGCCTGCTGCCTGCACGGCGGCAACCCGAACCGGCCTGTCGTATTCCGATCGCCCGGCCCCGGGCACAGCACCGGGGCCGGCATTCGTGTTGATCGGCGCGATCCTTGTGCACTTGAATCCGGTTCGTCCGATCCGGATGGCGTCAGACGGCTCAGAACCGCAGGGACGTCTGCAGCAGCAGCATGTTCCAGCGGCGCTCCGTGGCCCCGGGGTCCGGATTGTCCCTACCGGGCAACCAGCCGGTTCCGTCCACGTTGTGATACTCCGCCGACAGCAGCACCTGGGGATGAAAGCGCCACTGCACTCCCGTCGCCAGGTCCCGGGCAAAGCGCGAGTGAGCCGGCAGCCCTGTCTCGGCGGCGAAGTCGTTCCCGGACCGATCATCCCGATCGATGTAAAGCACGTCGTAGCGGACAAACCACTGCCAGTTGCCGGGCATGCGTCGAGTGTACTGGATGTAACCACTCTCGCCGGTAACATCAAAATTCCGTGCCGCCTGCGGCCCGCTGAATCCGCTCAGCGAGGACTTGCGCAGGGCGAACTCGCCGGTCAGGCTCCACGCTTCGGTATTATACTGCAGAGACAGTATCCAGGGCTGGAACTCGAAATCACCGTCTCCCGGCCCCCCGGCGCGGCTTTCGAAACGCGCTCTCACCCGCGCCGCGCTCAGCGCGGCGACGAAGCGCCCCCCATCATGCTCGTAGAGGATCTGGCCGATGGAGGAGAAGCGACCGCTAACCGAACCGGGCTGATCGTTTAGCCCCAGAACATGCTCCAGATCCTCTCCTCCCTGGGGACGTCCAACCCCACCCTGGATGCGCAGATCGCCCCTGGCAAGCCTCTCCTCCGCGTACACCGAGATACCATC
>SLLM01000241.1 GCA_007134055.1 Ectothiorhodospiraceae bacterium
CCGCCTGCCGCTGGCCAGCGGGTGGACCGGTTGCCGGGATTTTCCGGCCCCGCAGGGTGCAACCTTCCACACCCAGTGGAAACGAAAAAAGAAGGCGGGCGCATGAACAGTTCCCGGGACCGCATACTGGCAAGAGTCCGCGAGGGCCTGGGACGTGAGGTGCCGTATACGGCACACGAGGTGGAGCAGGCCAGAACAGCCGAGCTGGACGGTGCCCCGGCGCCCCGGCCGCTATGGACCGGGGCCGTGCTCGACCGGTTCCTCGAGCGCTACACCGCAGCGGCAGGCACCTGTAGCCGCGTCGGCAGCCCCGCCGGCGCAGTGGAGGCCATTGTCGCCTACCTGCGGGAGCGGAAGCTGGCGCTCTCGGTGCGGCTGGCGCCCCACCCTGTGCTGCGGGCCCTTCCCTGGCCGGAAGGTTTCGATCACCCTGAGGACGGTAACATCGCCGAGGCGCGTGTGGGAGTCTCCGTTGCCGAGGCGGCACTGGCGGAAACCGGGACCCTGGTCCTGTGCTCCGGGCCGGAATCTCCCACCACGCTCAACTTTCTTCCCGAGTATCATGTTGTCGTCCTGCGCAGCCATGACGTGGTCGGCTACATGGAGGATGCCTGGCACCGGCTGCGACAGCGCCCGGAATTCCCTCCCCGCACTGTCAATTTCATCACCGGACCGTCCCGAACAGCGGACGTGGAACAGACAATCCAGCTCGGAGCCCACGGCCCACGCAGCCTGCACGTGATCCTGCTGGACGAGGTCGATCCGGCAGGCACCGGCCAGCCCGTCAGCAAGTAGGACCAGGCCCGGCGTCCCTCAGGTCGCGTCCCGGTCACGCCCGCGATTGACCCACATGAGACCGAGAAACAGAACCACCACGGCGCCCCACGCAAGAAACCACACCGGCGGGCCGATCAACGCCATCCCCAGCGCGCCGGCGGCGGCGACATAGTAGGCCATGGGGATCAGCGTCTTGCGGATCAGTAGCCCCTCACGTCCCAGCAGCCCCACGGTGGCACAGGCAGCGACCACATTGTGGACGGTAATCATGTTGCCTGCTGCGCCCCCCACAGCCTGCAACGACACCACGATCGCGGTACCGTGCGCGCCCAGGCCGATGGAATCCGCGGTGGAAAACTGGAACAGGGCGAACATCATGTTGCTCACCGTATTGGAGCCGGCGATGAACGCGCCCAGCGCGCCGATCAGGGGCGAGAACAGGGGCCAGAGGCCGCCTGCGGTCTGGGACACGCCCTCCGCCAGGATCTCCGGCATCGATGGCAGGCCGTCGAGTTGCCCCATGGCACTCGTGTAGCTGGCGCCATCGGCAATCAGCGCCTGCATGGCCCCGGTGTCGATACTCCGCGAATTCAGGAAGACCTGCACCATCGGAACTGCGAACAGCAGCGCGGCACCGGCGCCGAGTATCATGCGACAGGATGCCTTCCAGGCGTCCGTGTAGGCACCGGGAAGCCGCCACATCCGGTGGAGCAGATAGGCTGCGAGCGAGCCCAGAATCAGCACGAAGCCCGGCAGGTACAGAGGTTGGGACGAGGTGCCGATTCCGGTGCCGAAGATGTTTGCGAGCGAGAAGGTTACCGCCTCGGCCCGCAGTGCGTCGGCGACCGGGTCGATGGTGCGGGTGACAACCAGCAACAGCGCGACCACGACGTACGGCATCCAGGCCCTCGCGAGCCCGATGCGGCCGCCTTCGTCCAGTCCGGGCTCCGGCAGGTCCGGAAGATCCCCGACCCACTCCCGTTCCCAGCGGCTGCGATCCGGGAACTCGAATCCTCCCCGAGGCACGAGGAACCCGGCCCGGGCGGCAGGCACGACAATGGCGAGACCGATCAATCCGCCCACCAGACTCGGGAACGCGGGTCCCAGAAACACCGCGACCAGATAGTAGGGAACGATGAAGGCCAGTGCAGCAAACAGCGCAAACTTCCACACCGCCAGCCCCGCCCGGAAGGAGCGCTCCGCACCGAAGAAGCGGGTCAGCATGGCGGCCATAATCAGCGGGATGAGCACGCCGACCACGCCATGGATCAGTGCCACCTGGGCACCGATATGGCCGATGTACTGATCGAACTCGAACAGCCCGCCGATGGACTGCTCGACCACCTCCTGGCCACGCAGGCCGGAATCAACTCCCACGAGGATCGGCGTGCCGAGGGCGCCGAAGGACACCGGGGTGCTCTGGATGATCAGCGCACACATGACCGCCGCCATCGCCGGAAACCCGATGGCCAGCAACAACGGCGCCGCAATCGCCGCGGGCGTACCGAAGCCGGAGGCCCCTTCGATCATCGCTCCGAACAGCCAGGCAATGATGATTGCCTGAATCCGGCGGTCGGGAGAGATGTCGCTGAAGCCCTGGCGGATGGTCGCGATGGCTCCACTCTCCCGCAAGGTATAGAGCAGCAGGATGGCGCCGAAGACGATGAACAGGATGTTCAGGGCGGTGACCAGGCCGTGCACGGATGCCGCCATGGCAGTCGCCACGTCCGTGCCCCAGAACATGAGCGCCAGCACCACCGTTACCACGTAGGCAAGGGGCATGGCATGCTTGGCCGGCCAGCGCAGGGCGACCAGGAACACGAATACGGTGATGATCGGCATCAGAGCCAGAACGAACAGGAACGGTAGACTCATGCGGCCTGATCCTTATTGACGGTTCGCGCGTACCCGGGCCGCGGGACGCGCCGGTACCCGGCCATCTGCCGCGCCACGGTAGACGATCGCTTCACGAAAAACCACTGATCGTCCGGGGAATACGCCCGGTGTTCGCGTCTACGGATTGCAGTTGCTCGTCTGGAAGCGGATACCGTATTGGTGCGGAAAGTATGGTCAGACCGGTACCACTTCACTACTATCCTGTACTCATCAGATTGGAAACGGAGTTCAAAACAATGGTGCGACGAACGGCAACCCGTCCCGTCCAGCGCCGTCGGCGAACGTCGGGAGGCGATGCCCCGGGTACGGTGCAGGCGCTTAACCGCGGCCTTGCCCTGCTCGGCTCACTGGCGCAGGAACCCCAGGGCGTCCTGCTGACCGACCTTGCGAAGCGGGTGGGACTGGCCGCGTCGACCACCCATCGCCTGCTGGCCACCCTGGAACAGGCCGGCTTCGCGGAGCTGGACGAGGCCACCGGGGTTTGGCGCGTGGGCGTGAAGACCGTCTCCGTGGGCAGCGCATTCCTGCGGGGACGGGACTTCGTCTCCCTGGCCCGGCCCTTGATGCGCCAGCTCACCGACTTCTCCGGCGAGACCAGCAACATGGCAATCCGGCGCGACGATGCCGCGGTCTATATCAGCCAGGTGGAGTCCTCCGCCATGGTCCGCGCGTTCTCCAAGCTCGGGGACCGGGTCCCCCTGACCTGCTCCGGTGTCGGCCTGGCCCTGCTGACCATGTGTACCGAGGAGGACATCGCCGCCCTGCTGCACCGCACCGGCCTGCCAAGCTTTACGCCCAAGTCCATCGACACGCCGGCCAAGCTGCGGGAAACCCTGGCGGTCGGTCGTGCCCGCGGATACGTCATCGACGACGAGGCGCACGCCCCGGGGATGCGCTGCGTGGCAGCCCCCTTTTTCGACGTCCATGGTGAGACCGTGGCCGCGGTATCGATCTCCGGGCCCACTGCCCGGCTCACGGAACAACGGGCGCTGGAACTGGGCAGTGCGGTTGCCCGGACCGCGCGGCAGATCACCGAGCGGATCGGCGGTCAGGCACCACCGGATTTCGCCCCGACCCCCTGAAACACGTCGGCAAGGTCGATCTGATCCTGCCGCGGACTGAGGTCCAGCGTCGCTTCCAGTGCGTGCAGATGCGCGACAGCAAGGCGTGCCGCGGTATCGCCATCGCCCCGCATCACGGCATCGGCGATGGCCTGGTGCTCGCCTTCCATGTAACAGGGCGCCGCCCCTGGCGCCTTGTAGAGGGCAACCGTCAGCGACGACCGGGACACGAGTTCCTTGAGGAACTTGCGATAGACGCCATTGGTGCAGCAGCTGGCCAGGCGCATGTGAAAATCGATGGACAGGCGCACGCGTTCCTCCGGCCTGCCGGAGCGGTGGGCCCGCCGCTCCCGCTCCATGGCGATGCGCAGTTCCTCGCACTGGCTCTCGTTCACGGTATCCGCCAGGAGCCGGACCACTTCGCTTTCCACCAGCCGGCGGGCATCGAAGATGTCCCGCGTCTCGGCGATGGATGGGCTCGCAACCCGGGCCACCTGATTCGGTTCCCGGGTGACGATATGCTCGTGGGCGAGACGGCCGAGGGCCTTGCGCACCACGATCCGGCTCACTCCGAAAATGTCGCCAAGGCTGGTTTCGGGAAGTCTCGCGCCCGGGGGGAGGCGGCCATCCAGCACCGCGTCGTATACACCCTCGTACACCGCCCGGTCGGACGTTCCGAGGCGACGCTTGCGCTTCTGCCCGGCACTACCACCCACGGCCCCGGATCTCCCCGTCACCAGCCCCCTCATATGCTGCGACACTCCCCGCCTGCATCCGGAACGCCCTGCTTCTCCACGCAGTGTAGGGAGAACCGGGCAGGGAGACAACGCGTCGCGGAACGGCAGGCACACCCGCCATGCCTGCGGACTAGTCGGCCGGGTTCCTGTACCAGGCGTCGATCAGCTCCCGTTCTTCCTCCGTCATGCCGGTAGCGTTGCCCGGGGGCATGCTGTCACTCCGCACCACGGCATCGTGAATACGGGCGGAAAGCCGGCGCACGTCGGCCTCGTCCTCGAGGCGGATGCCGCCCTGGGCTGCCGTCTCCGCGTGGCATACCATGCAGCGCTGCTCCAGCACCGGCCGGATCTCCGCGTAGGCCACGGGCTCCTGGGTGATCTCATCCGCACGCTCGCGCTGCTCCGGCATGGTCAGGAGGAAGGCCAGCACCATCAGCGCCGCCCCAACGGGCAGAATCCAGACCTTTCGCTGCGGCAGGTGGCGAATGTTGAAGTAGTGCCGGATCGCCGCGCCTGCGGCCATGATCAGGGCCAGGATCACCCAGTTCCATTCGTGCGCGTACGTGGACGGATAGTGGTTGCTGATCATGATGAACAGCACCGGTAGCGTCAGGTAGTTGTTGTGCCGGGAACGCAACAGGCCCGCCTTGCCCTTCTCGCCATCGGGCAGGCGGTTTTCCTTCATGGCATTCACCAGGTCATGCTGGTTCGGAATGATCACGAAAAACACGTTGGCAACCATGATGGTGCCAATCGCGGAGCCTACGTGGATGAAGGCGCCACGGCCCCCGAACACCAGGGAAAGGCCCCAGGACAGCAGGACCAGCAACACGCCGATCACCGCTGCCAGCAGCATCGGCTGCCTGGCGATGGCGGACTTGCAGAGCTGGTCGTACACGATCCAGGAGACCACCAGCGTGATCAGCCCGATCGCCACGGCCACCGGCGTACTGATATCGGCAACCCGGGGATCAATCAGGTAGGACTGGGCATTGAGATAGTAGACAAGGACCAGCAGTACCATGCCGGTGATCCAGGTGAAATACGCTTCCCACTTGAACCAGTGGAGTGTCTCCGGCAGCTTCTCCGGCGCGACCTGGTACTTCTCCAGGTAATAGAACCCGCCACCGTGCACTGCCCACAGGTGTCCGGCGATGCCCTCGCGGTTGCGTGCGGCAGCGCGGTCAAGCTGGTTCTCCAGCCAGTTGAAGTAGAAGGAGGCACCGATCCATGCGACACCCGTAATCAGGTGCAGCCAGCGGAACAGCAGCTCCAGCCAGTCGTGGATGTGAGCGACCATGATTGCGTGGTTCCCTGTCGTGGTTGCGCGGTGCCGCCTGCCTGCCGATCAACTGCCGCGATAGGTGGAGTACCCGTAGGGGGAGAGAAGTAGCGGTACGTGGTAATGCTGGTCCGGATCGTCGATACCGAAGCGTATGACCACATCACCCAGAAACGGCGTATCCGGGAGGTCCACGCCGGCACTCCGGAAATAGGCAGCCGCATGGAAGACCAGTTGATAGACGCCGGTTGTGAACCTGTCCCCGGCCAACAGCGGTTCGTCACAGCGGCCATCGGCATTGGTGCGTGCCGTACACACCAGCACCGCGCCGCTGTCCGTGATGCGGTAGACGTCGATGGCGATGCCGTGCCCCGGCCGCCCCCGGGCAGTATCCAGCACGTGAGTGGTCAGTTTTCCCGTCATCCCGGCCTCCGCGATTCAGGTTGTCTGCTGGTATCAGATGTTTATAGATGAAAGTGTATCCACTTGCAAGATGGAGTTCCTGGCTCGCTGGTTATGGTCCTGCAACGGATACCGGGAGACTCGACTCCGACCCGGTTCATACATAGACTGTATCCACTTGTATCATCAACGGAGTCCGTCATGAGCGATTCCCACAGCCTGACCCCGCCGCCCCGCACTCTGGATCGCAACACGTTCCTGCAGCGGTACGGTGGCATCTATGAGCATTCTCCATGGATTGCCGAAGCGGTCTGGGAGTCGGGGCTCGACAGCCGTCATGACACCGCCGAGGGTCTGGCAACGGCCATGGCGGAGGCCCTCGCCGGGGCCGACAGGCAACGCAAACTCGCACTGCTCCGAGCCCATCCCGAACTCGCCGGCAAGGCGGCGGTGCGACGCACCCTGACCGCCGCATCCTCCGACGAACAGGCCGGCGCCGGGCTGGACCAGTGCACACCGGACGAGTACCAGCGCTTCCAGGAACTCAACCGGCAGTACAACGAGCGCTTCGGTTTCCCCTTTATCATGGCGGTCAAGGGATACCATCGCACCGAGATCCTGGAAGCCTTTGCCGTCCGGGTCGCAAATTCCCCGGAGGAGGAGTTCCGGACGGCGCTGGAGCAGGTTGACCGCATCGCCCTGCTGCGGCTGCGGTCCATGGCCGGTGACCCAGACTGACCTTCTCGAACGTACCGCCGCCCGGCCTGTCTGCGTCCCGCAGCCCGACAGGAGCGCCCCGCGGACCTGCTGCAGGGTATGGCCGCCGCGGCGCCACCGGCGAGACCCATGCGCCGTACCCGTTCACGGTCCGGGCCAGCCGTTACAGGGCACTCTGCCCCCGGTGGGCCCAGCCGGTCATGCGCTTCTCCAGTTGCGCGAAGACCTCGTACATGATCATCGCCATGACGCTGATCACGATGAGCCCGGCGAATACCAGGGGCATCCGCATCTGGGACCCGGCGCTCATCATCAGGTAGCCGATGCCCTGGTTCGAGGCCACGGTCTCGGAGACCACCGCGCCGACGAACGCCAGGGTGATGGCAACCTTCAACGATGCGAAGAAATACGGCAGGGAACGCGGCAGGCCCACCTTGAGTAGCACATCAAGCCGCTTCGCGCCCAGTACCCGCAGCACGTCCTCCATTTCCGGCTCCAGGGGTGCCAGGCCGGTGGCGACGTTCACCAGGATGGGAAAGAAACAGATTAGGAAGGCGGTGAGAATCGCCGGCACCGATCCGATCCCGAACCAGACCACCAGGATCGGGACGAAGGCAACCTTGGGGATGGCGTTGAATCCCACCAGCAGCGGGTAGCAGGCGTGGTACATGAAACGCGATGAGCCGACGATGAAACCAAGCACCAGTCCGGTCAGAACGCCCAGGGAGAACCCTACCATGGTGGTCCAGAACGTCTGCCAGGAATGCACGCTGATCGGGCCGGCGAAGTTCCACAGCGCCTGGGCAGTCGCTGTCGGGCCGGGGAAGATGAACTCCGGCACCGCCAGGATCCAGACCGTGAACTCCCAGACCACCACCAGCAACGCCACCGCAATCCACGGCGCTGCCCGCTCCACTGCCTTGTTACCCATCGGCAAGTATCCCCCCGCGATCCGCTGATCCCGCCACCGGCCAGGTGCCGGGGACCCGTATACCAGCCGCTGCGTTGCCCCGAACCATTACTGGCCCCTGATCTCCCCGATCTGGGAGCGCAACGAGTGCACCAGGTTGGTGAATGGCTCCGAGTAGGTCACCTCCAGGCTCCGGGGCCGGTCCAGGCCGATCGCGTGCTCGTCCAGTATGCGTCCCGGCCGCTTGCTCATCACGTAGACGGTATCGGCGAGGAACACTGCTTCCCGCAGATCATGGGTGACCAGCACCACCGTGAAGCGCTGTGATTCCCACAGGTCCCGCAACACGCACCACAGCTCCTCCCGGGTAAACGCGTCCAGGGAGGCGAAGGGCTCGTCCAGCATCAGTAGTCGGGGCTCATGGATCAGGGCGCGGCAGATGGATGCCCGCTGCTGCATGCCTCCGGAGAGCTGCCAGGGATACTGATGCTCGTAGCCTTCAAGGCCCACGGTGCGCAGCAACGCCATCGCCTGTTCCACGAACTGCGCCCTGTCGCGCCGGAACCGCCGCCGGTACGGCTCGACGATTTCCAGCGGCAACAGGACGTTGTCCAGGGTCGTCCGCCAGGGAAGCAGGGTCGCGTTCTGGAACGCCATCCCGGATATCTTCAATGGACCCTTCACCGGCTTGCCGTCCACCTCCACCGTTCCCCGGGTGGGTGGCCGCAATCCGGTACAGAGCTTCATGAAGGTGGACTTGCCGCAACCGCTGGGCCCCACGAAGGCGACGAACTCACCTTCGTGGATGGACAGCGATATATCCTCAATGGCATTGCCGGACTCGTCGTAGGCCAGGCTGACGCTGTCGAAGACGACGAACGGTCGTGCCTGATCCGGCGCCGCGGCAGCGCCCGGTTGCCGTGCTGGCTGTGCCATGCGTACTCCCTGTGCGGATCAGTCCGGGAAGATCATGCGATCATCCTCGTCGGGCAGGTAGTCCGAGGAGAACACCGCATCGGCATCGGGAACCGTCGGCAGATCATAGGCGTCCGCCACCAGCTGGATGGAGCGCTCCAGCCGCTCCCGATTGATCGCTCCCGCCCCGTGGGAGCGCGCCTCCTCGGTGTCGATGGATCCCTCGATCGCAAGGCGCAGCCGGCGGGTTTCCATCTCCACGTCGATCAGCGCATCACGTCCCTGCACATACTGGATGGCGCCATCCGGATCCGCCAGGGTCTCGCGCAGGGCACGATTGAACGCACGCAGGAAGCCGCGCACCGCCTCCGGGTTTTCCTCGGCGAAGCGGTTGCTGACGACGATGGCGTTGCCGTACAACGGCACCCCGTAGTCGGGGAACGGCATGATGGTCAGGTCATCCTCGCCCATGCCACGGGATTCCAGGTTCAGCAAACTGGTGAAATAGAAACCCGTGATGGCATCCACGTCACCGCGCACCAGCAGGGTTTCCCGCAATGCCGGGTCCACGTTCTGCCACTCCACACTGTCCGGCGCCAGGTCGTTGGCACGGGCAAAGATGCCCCAGGCGCGATAGCCGGTGTCGAACGAGGGCGCTCCCATGGTCTTCCCCGCCAGGTCCGCCGGCGACTCGATGCCCCGGTCCCGCCGTGCAAACACCGCCGCCGGCGAGCCGTCATAGACAACATACACGCCCTTGATTCCGGGACCTTCCGGATTGTTGGCGAGGAACTCCACCAGGGCGTTCATGTCCCCGAAACCCATTTCGTAGGCGCCGGATGCGACCCGGTTGATGGCGCCGGCGGAACCACTGCCGGAGTCCACCACCACGTCCAGGCCTTCCTCGGCGAAGTAACCGCGTTCCACTGCCATCAGGAACGGGGCGCCGGGGCCCTCGAAGCGCCAGTCCAGCTGAAACCGGATGCGGGTATCCTGCGCTGCCACGACGCCGGCAAACAGGCTGCTTCCCGCAAGCAGTGCGATCACCGCAAGCCATTTCTTCTGCCATCGGAACATGGGGTATACCTCTCGCTGTTATGTTATCGCGCGTCCCGGGCGGCCAATCCCGGCCACTGCCACCGCCATCGGCAGCACTGCGGCAGCCGCCCGCGCCGAACGCTTGTGCAGGGATCCTGCCAGCGGACGACTGTATCCTCTGGCATAATCGCGAGTGTTGTCCAGCGACATGCTGCCGTCAAGCGGAGAAGTCCTGGTATTGGCAATGGAAACAGCGAGTTGCGTGATCGCAAGATACTGATTCGGTAGGAAACCCGCCCGCCGGTGACATCCGCCGGCAGCTGGGAGGCCCGACGGCGGCTGTGGGCACCGCACCGCCACCGGTCCGGGTGCACCATCCCGGGGCGCACTCTTGCCCGGCACCGCGACGACGGATCCTGGTCTCCCTCAGGGAGGTTCCAGGCAACGGCACCGGGTAACGGACCGGGACCCGGGTGTGTTTACTTTTCCGGCAGGGGGATGGACAGCAATTGTGCGGCAACGGCGATTGCGATCTCTCCCGGAGCCTTGCCACCGACTCCGGACAACCCCACCGGGCAGACCAGCCGTTGCCCGGCGGCAGCACCCAGTCCCATGTCCTGCAGGCGGTGCAGAAAGCGCGCCCGCTTCGTGCCGGAACCGATGGTGCCGACGAAAGGCAGGTCCTCACGGCGCAACGCGGCGGCGATGATGTCGAGGTCGGTATCATGACTGTGGGTCATGGCCACCACCACCGTTCCAGGCGCAAGAGACGTCACCGCGGATGCCGGCTCGGGCAGGGTTTCGCAGTGCACGCCACCTGGCGGGGGATCGGGAAACATGCCCTCCCGGGAATCCACCCAGTGAATGCGGCAATCGACCTGCTCCAGAGTGCGGACAAGGGCCGTGCCAACGTGTCCGGCGCCGAATACCGCCACTCCCAGCCGTGCTGGATACAATGGTTCGAACAGGAGCGTCATACGGCCGCCGCAGGCCTGGTCCAGGGCATCGTTGAGCGTGAACTCCTGCTGTGCGGGCTCGCGGGCGCCGGCTTCGAGCAACTCACGGGCCCGCTGCTGCGCAAGCAGCTCCACCGTCCCCCCTCCCAGGGTGCCGCGGGTTTCGTCCCGCGTAACCACCATCTTGGCTCCCCCTTCCCGGGGGGAGGACCCAGCGGTCGCCACCAGCGTCACCAGGACACAGGCTGTTGCGGACTCTTCGCAGGCCACCAGGGCATCCAGCCAGTCTCTCAAGACTCCGCGTCCTCCTCGACCGGTTCGCCGGCTGCTGCCGGGTCCGTCGCCCGCCGCAGGCGCTCCATGGCCAGCAGGACCCGTTCCGGTGTCGCCGGCGCATCCAGGTGCACGCTGCAACCCTTCGGGGCCAGGCTGGCGATAGCGTCCTTGAGAGCGTGAAACACGCTGATGCCGAGCATCAGCGGGGGTTCCCCCACCGCCTTGGAACGACGCACCGCAGCCGCCCGGTTACGGCTCCAGGAGGCGAGTTCAACCCGGAAATCGTCCGGCACGTCGCTGGCCACCGGAATCTTGTACGTGCTGGGCGCATGGGTCATCAGCCGCCCACGGTCGTCCCAGTACAGTTCTTCGGTAGTCAGCCAGCCCATGCCCTGGATGAACCCTCCTTCCACCTGCCCCATATCGACGGCCGGGTTCAGGGACTGTCCGCAGTCATGGATCACATCGGCCCGGAGCACGCGGTATTCGCCAGTCAGGGAATCCACGACCACCTCCGCACAGGCAATCCCGTAGGCGAAATAATAGAACGGCTTGCCGCGCATGGTGTCCTTGTCGACGTGGATGTCCGGGGTGGCGTAAAAGCCGGTATCCGAAAGCTGGATACGGCCCAGATGCGCCTGCTTGCAGAGTTCCGCGAAACTGCACAGCCGTTGCTCCCCGGCATGGAGTGCGTCCGCCTCGAATCGCAGGCTCTCTCCGGCGATGCCGAATCGCCCGGCGGCAAAGTCCCGCAGCCGGCCCTTGATCTTGCGGCAGGCCTCGACCGCGGCGGCGCCGTTGAGGTCGGAGCCCGCGGATGCAGCCGTGGCGGACGTGTTGGGCACCTTGCCGGTGGTCGTGGCAGTTACCCGGACCCGGTCAAGGGCGATCCCGAACTCCTCCGCTACGAGTTGCGCGACCTTCGTGTAGAGTCCCTGACCCATCTCGATGCCACCGTGATTGAGCTGCACGCTGCCATCCGTGTATACCAGCACCAGGGCGCCACCCTGGTTGAGATGGGTAGTGGTGAAGGAGATGCCGAACTTCACCGGCGTGATGGCGATCCCCTTGCGGAGCACCGGGTTCTCGCGGTTGAACGCGTCCACCGCCCGGCGCCGGGCTGCATAGTCGGCACTGCGCTCCACCTGCTCGAACAGCCTGGGGAGGATATTGTCCTCCACAACCTGGCCGTAGGGGGTAAGGTTTCGCTCCTCGACCCCGTAGAGATTCGTCTTCCGCACATCCAGCGGGTCCCGGCCCAGATACCGGGCCACCTCATCCAGCACATACTCGATGGCCATCATGCCCTGCGGACCACCGAACCCCCGGAAGGCGGTATTGGAGACGGTATTGGTCCGGCAACGGTGGGAGACGATGCGCACGTTGGGCAGGTAATACGCGTTATCCGCGTGATACATGGCCCGATCATTGATGGCATCGGAGAGATCCGGGGAGATGCCGCACCGCGAGGCCAGCATGAAATCCACCCCCTCCAGTCTCCCGTCCGGGTCGAAGCCGGCCTCATACTTAACCAGGAAGTCGTGCCGCTTGCCGGTCAGAATCATGTCGTCGTCCCGGTCGAGCCGCAGTTTCACCGGCCTGCCGGCCTGCTGGGCAAGCACGGCGGCAATGGCGGCGATATGGGCCGCCTGGGTTTCCTTGCCGCCGAAACCGCCCCCCAGGCGACGGGCCTCCACCACCACCGCGTGATCCGGCAGCCCGAGGACTCCCGCCACCAGGTGCTGTACCTCCGAGGGATGCTGCGTCGAGCTGTAGACCAGCATGTCACCGCCTTCCTGCGGCACCGCCATTGCAACCTGTCCTTCCAGGTAGAAATGGTCCTGGCCACCAATGGCCAACTGCCCGCGAATGCGATGCGCGGAGCCACGGATCGCCCCCTCCGGATCGCCCTGCACGATCGTCCGGACCGGGGACACGGCTGCATCCCGCTCCAGGGCCTGGCGTATGTCGAGGATCGCCTCCCGCTCCTCGTACTTCACCTCGGCGAGCATGGCCGCCCGCCGGGCGGAATCGATGCTGTCCGCGGCAACGGCGAACAGGGCCTGCCCCCAGTACGTCACTTCCCCGTCGGCGAATACCAGGTCCCCAGGCGCTACCGGCCCGACGTCGGTTGCGGCCTTGAGGTCATCATGGGTCATTACCGCCACCACCCCCGGCGCCTGGCGACATGCCTCCACGTCCAGGCGGGTGATGCCGGCATGGGCCCGGTCACTGAGGCGGACCCAGGCATGCAGCAGGTTCCGCGGTTCAGGGATGTCGTCGGTGTACGTAGCGCCCCCGGTGACGTGGCCGACGGCGGATTCGTGGGCCAGGGCACGGTGGGCCGTGCGGGCCCCGGGGACGAACTCGGGCAGAATCCGCTCCGGTACGCTGCTCATGCCGATACCTCCCGGTATTCCAGTACGCGTGTTGCCACAGCCGGCCGGGTCGTCTCCAGCAGGCACTTGCGCAGCAGCTGCCGGGTGACCAGGCGTCGGTAATCGGCGCCGGCCCGCATGTCCGTCAGCGGCTGGAACTCCCGCTCCAGCACGGCACAGGCGGCCTCGACGGCGTCATCATTCCACGACCGGCCGGCCAACGCCTGTTCCACGGCCCGGGCACGTGCCGGAATCGCCGCCATACCGCCAACTCCGATGCGGATCGCGGCCACCCGGTCGCCGTCCAGTCGCAGGCAGACCGCCAGACAGACCGCAGAGATGTCCTGATCGAAACGCTTGGATATCTTGTAGCAGCGCAGGGTGCGATCCGCGCCGGCCACCGGAATGCGGATGCGCTCGAGGAACTCTCCCTGCGTCAGTGCCGTTTTCCGGTAATCCAGGAAGAAATCCTCGATCGGCAGCGAACGCCGCTCGTGGCCCCGACGCAGTACCAGTTCCGCTCCCAGTGCGATCAATACCGGCATCGAATCGCCGATGGGCGAAGCATTGGCGATGTTGCCCCCGAGGGTACCCGAGTTGCGGATCTGCACCGAGGCGAAGCGCCGCAGAAGCTCACCGAAGTCCGGGTAATGGGCGGCGATCCGCTCCATGGCCGTGCTGTGGGTAACGGCAGCCCCTATGTCGAGCGTGTCGGCGTGCTCTTCGATGGAATCAAGCCCGGCGACGCTGCCGGTGTAGACCAGGGTATCCAGGTCGCGGTGTTGCTTGGTCACCCAGAGGCCGACATCGGTTCCGCCAGCGAGCATGGTGGCTTCGGGGTACTGGCGGCGTAGCTCGGCGAGGGCGTCCACGGTGCGCGGGGCAAAATACCGTCGGCCGGCGCCGGCCAGGGTCAGCATCTCCCCGTCATCCAGCTCTCTAAGCCGGGAGAGCGTTTCCTCCTCACGCCGGCTGAACCGGTCTTCCCCGCCCATCGCCAGCATGCGCTGCGCGGCATCCAGAATGGGACGGTACCCGGTGCAGCGGCAGAGATTGCCGGCGATCACGTCCTCGATGCGTCTGCGGTCGGCGTCCCGCTCGTTGTGAAAGAGCGCAAACAGGGACATGACGAATCCCGGAGTACAGAAGCCACACTGGGAGCCGTGGCATGCCACCATCGCCTCCTGGGCAGGATGCAGCCGGCCGTCGCTCTCCCGAAGGTGCTCGACGGTGACGAGCTGACGGCCATGCAGTACCGGGAGGAACAGTATGCAGGCGTTCACCGCCCGGTAACGCAGGCCGCCCTGGTCATCCGGCTCGCCCAGTACCACCGTGCAGGCTCCGCAATCGCCTTCGGCGCAACCCTCCTTCGTTCCGCATCGGCCGGCCACTGTCCGCAGCCACGACAGCACCGTCATGTTGGGATCGGCATCCGATACCGTCTGCTCCTCGAACCCAAGAAGGAAACGAACTGCATTCGCCATGGCTCACCTCGAAGTCTGCTTCCTCAAAGTGTATACATTAACAACAGCCTTTCAAGCAAGGCGGTACGTAGTAACACACCATTACGGAAGCGGTACAATGACCAGAGCCGCCCATAAGGTGAGAGATATCCGTTGATGGGAAGTTATAAGTGGATACACTTATGAAGTGTGAGTTCGGCGGTCAGGGCGAAGCATCCCGGGCGGCGGCGCCCGGGATGCTGAACGGTGAGCCGTCCGGCTCACACGAGCCATCGTGGTGGGATCATCCCGCGGCTGGAGACAACCACCACATCAACACAGGCCCGTCCAGACCATGCACATATCCGGGAGCATTAACCAATCTCGTGGTCGCTCATGCGTTCAATGGCCCGGATCAGGGCGGAATGGTCCCACTCACCACCACCACTCGCCTGGCACACATTGAACATCTGCTGGGCAATGGCGGTGTTGGGAAGTGCGACACCAAGCTCCCTGGCGCCTGCCAGTGCGAGGTTGAGATCCTTCTGGTGCAGGCGCACGCGGAACCCGGGGTCAAAGGTACGCTTGATCATCCGCTCGCCATGCACTTCCAGAATCTTCGATGAGGCAAATCCGCCCATCAGTGCTTCCCGGACACGGCCGGGGTCGGCTCCCGCCCGCGAGGCAAAGGTCAACGCCTCCGCTACCGCCTGGATATTGAGGGCGACGATGATCTGGTTGGCAACCTTGCATGTCTGCCCGTCACCGTTGCCCCCCACCAGGGTGATGTTCTTTCCCATGCACTCGAAAACCGGCAGGAGACGCTCGAAGGTCGCTTGCTCACCACCCACCATGATGGTGAGAGCGGCGTTCCTCGCCCCGACCTCACCGCCGGAAACCGGCGCGTCCAGATACTGGCATCCACGCTCGTTGATCTGCCGGGCGAACTCCTTGGTCGCCGTTGGCGAAATCGAACTCATGTCCACCACGACCTTGCCTTCCGACAGCCCGTCGGCGACGCCGTCGGTGCCGAACAGCACCGCTTCCACCTGCGGGGTATCCGGCACGATGGTGATGATTACCTCGGCAGCCTCCGCCACCGCCTTCGGAGTGGGCAGTTCCCGCAGGCCCGCATCCACCAGGTGACGTGGAGCGGACTTGTGGTGAGTACTGGTGCACAGCTCGTAGCCTGCCTCGAGAAGCTGGGAAGCCATGGGTGCGCCCATGATGCCCAGGCCGATGAACCCGATCGTCTTCATGCTGATCCCTCCTCTGCGATCAATTTCCGCCGTGAGATGTCCCGCTATCCCGGTCGCTGCTCACTCCGCCCCGCCTGCCGCCCGGCGTCGGTTGAAAGGCGGTTGCTGCCGTTGACGAACACGGCCTCGACATGGCGGTCGTCGCCCAGCATGAACAGTGCGAACAGGCGTTCGGCAATGGTCCCGGAACGCCTGTCACGGCGTCGGCTCATGGCAGTCGCTCCAGGGTGCGCAACGATGAAGTCCGCTTCCATGCCCGCCCCGAACCACCCGATCCGGTCGTCCAGGTACAGCGCCTCTGCCCCCGCACGCGTACACAGGTAGAGCAACGTGGCAGCTGACAGGGGCCTGCCGAGCAGGGCGGAGACCTTGTACGCCTCGGCGGCGGTGCGGAACATGGAAAAGCTGGTTCCGGCACCCACGTCGGTCGCCAGTCCGACCCGGACACCCGCCGCGCGCGCCTGGGCGTAGTCGAACAGGCCGCTGCCCAGGAACAGGTTGGACGTGGGGCAGAAGGCGGCCACCGCCCCCTGGCCGGCCATGCGCCGGCGATCATCGTCATCCAGGTGGATGCAGTGGGCGAAGACGGAGCGCTCCCGGACCAGGCCGTGTCCATCGTAGACATCAAGGTAGCTACGTGAACCCGGAAACAGTTCCCTCACCCACTCCACCTCCGCGCGGTTCTCGGCCACGTGGGTATGCAGGTATGCATCCGGATACTCCCGGGCCAGTCGACCCACGGCTACCAGCTGCGCCTCGCTGGACGTAGGCGCGAACCGGGGCGTAATGGCGTAGAGCAGGCGGTCCCGTCCATGCCAGCGCTCGATCAGCTCGCGACTGTCCCGATACGCGGATGCAGCGGAATCCCGCAGGTTCCCGGGCGCGTTCCGGTCCATCAGCACCTTGCCGGCGGCCAGGCGCATTCCGCGCCTTTCGGCGGCACCGAACACGGCATCGACGGACCCCGGATGCACGGTACCCAGCACCAGGGCGGAGGTGGTTCCGTTGCGCAGCAGTTCGTCCAGAAAGAATTCTGCCGTTTCCGCCGCCACGGCTGTATCGGCAAAGGCCGCTTCGGCAGGGAACGTGTAGCGGTTGAGCCATTCCAGCAACTGTTCGCCGTAACTGGCAATGATATCGGTCTGCGGGTAATGCACGTGGACATCGACCATGCCCGGCATGATCAGGCGGCCACGATAGTCAAGCAGCGGCAGGCTGGACAGCTCGCCGGTCAGCAACTCCGATGCCGGACCGATACGCGCGATGCGTCCCTTCTCCACCAGCAGAACGCCGTCATCAATACTCTCCAGCTCCGCCCCCGCCTCTCCCGGGGGAACCGGACAGTGCACGAGCGTGCCGCGAACCAGGTACGTCATTCCTCCTCCCCGACAACCCGCCGGTTGCCGTAGGCCCCCGGTGTTCAGCGTACACTAACGGTTTCAGGGGTACTGTCATGTTTCCGTTTCACCGGCTCCCCTGCCCTGTCCGGCACTGCCGGGTTCCGGCAGCGCGCCCCGGCCTGGCGGCTGCCAGGCCTTTGGCATCAGACTCGTCAACCAGACGGTGGGCGAGCTGCGGTCATAGATCAGCTGACCAACACCGACGGGGAATCCCCGGAAACGCACCACCGCGTAGCCCGGACCATCACAGCCGGCCTTCTGAGCAGGGGCGAGAACGCTTGTCCGCCGGCACAGGTACGCGTCGAGCTGGTCACGGTCCAGTTCGACCACGTTCCGCGTCGCATAGCCACCAAGCAGCATCATGGCAGCGGTGGTGGGCTTGAGCGGCAGGCTCTTGCGCCGCACCGCCGGCAGCCCCAGCATCTCGGGTGCGGGCGCTCGCGGTGCCTGGTGATCCTGCGCCAGCAGGTGCACGTGACGTCCGCCCCGCCGCACCGGCAGCATGCCCTCGAGGCGTTCCTGCGGAATGCCGAAGCGCTCGCCAAAGGGCCGCAGCCAGTCGCTGCTCTCCGGCACCGGATGGAACGAGTCCGCAGTCGGGCCCGGATCCGGCGCACCGCGTCGCTCGAGCACGGCGACGAAGAACCCGCCGCTGTCATTCTGGTGCGGCCAGATACGGGCCGCTCCGGCGAGCTCCCCCGCGTATCGCGCCTGGCCCCATTGCTGCAGGCCCGGGGAGTGGATCAGACCTGGCAGGCATACCGGGCTGACCCGCAGTTCCCCGGGGAACATGCGCAGCACTGCATCCACCACGGTCTCGTTTTCCTCCGGCGAGAAAGTGCAGGTGGAATAGACGATTCTTCCGCCCGGACGAACCAGGCGCACCGCACGTTCCAGCAATCGCTGCTGAAGTGCGGCAGCTCGACCGCGCTGTTCTCGATCCGCCACGCGCGGCAGACTGCTCTTGCGGAACGTTCCCTCGCAGGTGCACGGGGCATCCACCAGCACCCGGTCGAAGGTGCCACAACGGTGATCCATGCCCTGCCCGTCGCGCACGGTCACCGAAACATTCACCAGGCCCAGGCGCTTTATGGACTGACGGATGGCCGCAATGCGACCGCGGCTGCGGTCGTTGGCCACCACCGTGCCGCGATTGCCCATGGCTACGGCGATCTGTGCAGTCTTGTTCCCAGGTGCGGCACACAGATCCAGTATCCGCTCACCGGGGCGTGGTTCCAGACAACGTACCGGGACCATGGCAGCCTCCTCCTGCACCTGGAACAGGCCTGCCAGGAACCCCCAGTGAAGCCCCGGACGGGCCCCATCCGAGAGCCGCAACCCCTCCCGCCACCAGCGCACGGGGCTCGCCCCGATGCCGTCGTCAGCCAGCAGTGTGACCAGCGCCTCCCTGGAAATCCGCAGGGTATTCGCCCACAGGGTTTGGGGCAGCGGCCTCAGCAGTGCATGCAGCATGGCATCCGGATCGCCGACTACACCGGCATACCGGTCAAC
>SLLM01000212.1 GCA_007134055.1 Ectothiorhodospiraceae bacterium
GACTCTCCGGAACCTCGATGGCGGCACCCATGGTGGCCGGCGCGGCGGCATTGCGGCTGTCCCTGGAACCGGATCTCCGCCCGCGGGACCTGCGGGAGATCCTGGTCAGCACCGCTGTCGCCGATCCGGCCTGGACCGGCCTGGTGCTGGCCGGGGGGCGACTGGATGCGGCTGCCACGGTTACCGCCGATCTGCAGGGTCTCCCGCCCATGCCCGCCTCCCACCTGGAGGCCAGGGAACGCAGCAATGCAACGGTAGAGCTCCAGTGGCTGGACAACTCCTCCATCAACAGCGGCTACGTGGTCGAGCGGCGGCTGGGTGAAGGGGCCTGGGAGGACATCTCCGGAACCCTGCCGGCGGACTCCGAGTCCTTCGTCGACGCACAGGCACAGTTGCCGGGCTCCGGCTTCCTCGGCTACCGGGTGGTGGCCCTGGGAGGGGCGGATGCCGATTGCTGTATCTCGGCGGTGGTCGTCGTGAACGAAGTAGCCACGGGGGGCTCCGGCGTAAGCGGGATCGCCGGCAGTGGTGGCAGCAGCAACCCCTGTTTCATCGCCACCGCTGCCTACGGCACACCGCTGAGCGCGGAAGTCCAGTCGCTGCGGGATTTCCGCGAACAGCACCTGCGCGGCACTGCCGTCGGACGCTGGTTCATCCGCAGCTACGAACGGCACAGCCCGCCGATTGCCGGCTACATCGCCGAACGCCCACGCCTGCGCGCCGCGGTACGCGTCGCCCTGCGCCCCTGGATCTGGCTGGCACGTCGCCTCACGCAGGAGGCATCCGGAAACTAACTTTCCGGCCGGGCCACAACCCGGGTGCTCGGGGCATGCGCGCCGTGGGGGCATGGTTGGCGTCAGGGGATGAACAGGGACACCACCACCGAGACGGTCACCACCGACACCAGCGTGGACATGAAAATCACCGTCGATGCCTGCGCCACCTGTACGTCGTAGCGCTGTGCAAGCACATATACATTGGCCGCGACCGGCAGCGCAGCCTGGATTACCAGTACCGCCACCCAGAGCGCCGGCAGCCCCAGCAGCGCGGCCATGCCCCAGACCAGTAGCGGATGCGCCACCAGCTTCAGGCACATGAGGAAGCTGGTGCGGCCGAGCTCGTGCCCCAGGCTCCGACCGGCCAGCGTGGCGCCCAGCGCGAACAGCGCCGCCGGCGCTGCCGCCGCTCCCAGCAGGCCGAGGTAGGAATCCACGGGGCCGGGCAGGCTCCAGTCCGTAACCCCGATGAGCACGCCGGCAACACTGGCAAGTATGATGGGGTTGCGCACCACGCCGCCGGCCACGGTCCGCACCACTGGCCAGAGACCGCCGCCTCGCCCCTGGTCCGATTCGATCACCGCCGTGGCGATGCCGACCATGATGATGGTATCGATCATGACCACCACCACCGCCGGCAATATCGCCTCGCTGCCGAAGGCCACGATCACCAGCGGCAGGCCGACATAACCGACGTTGGAGAACACCGTGGACAGCCCCTGGATGGCCCGCTCGGCAGCGCCACCCCCGAACAGCTTGCCAGCCGCGACGTAGGTGAACATGAACAGCACAAGGCTGGGAATCAGCCACGCCAGCAGCAGCCGGAAGTTGGTGATCTGGTCGACCGGAGAGTCGGCAATGCTCACCAGCAGTAGTGCCGGCAGGGCGAAATAGAAGACGAAAACGCTCAGACCGCTGATCGCCGCAGTCGACAGGAGGCGCGTCTGCCCGGCTGCGTAGCCGGTGAAGATCAGGGCAAAGAACGGCAGCGCGATGGTGATTACCGCCTGCACGGGGGTCTCCAGTCCGGCATCGACCGGCCTGCTGCGCTGACGGTGATCGTGCTACTCGCCGCTTGCGGCGCTCGCCGTGGCGGCGACGGGTTCATCCAGATCGCCGTTGCGGTAATGCACGAGCTTCCAGTAGCCGAAGATATTGGCATTGCGGACGCCGACCCGCTGGAAATCCTCCATTTCCGGCAACGACCCCAAATCCATGTCCGGACGGAATCCCAGCAGTTTCGACAGTGGCCGCAGGCCCTTTTCAAGGCCGCGCAGTACCGGGTTGGCGGAGGCGAAATGGTTGATGATGAGGATGTCCCCGCCGGGGACGCAGACGCGGCGCATCTCGCTGATCAGGCGGTCCGGGTGGGGAACCACCGAGGCGACGTACATGGCGACCACGGCGTCGAAGGAATCGTCCGGGAAATCGAGCTGCTCGGCGTCCATGACCAGCAGCTCCTCTACCTGGGAGAGGGAATCCGCGCGGACCCGCTCCTCCGCCTTCGCAAGCATCTCCGGAGAGATATCGATGCCAACCACGCGGCTCTCGGGGTGGTAATAGGGAAGCGACAGCCCCGTACCCACGCCGACCTCGAGCACCCTCTGGCCGGGGCCGATGTCGAGGGTGCGGATGGCGAGCTTTCTACCTGGATTGAATACGGGGCCGAAGATTCGGTCGTAATGGTTGGCATAGCGCCGGTAGGCATTGCGTATTGAATCCAGATCCATCCCTACACTCCCCGATACGGAATCATGTCGCCGCACCCGTCCGTTGCAACGGTACACCCCGTGGCGGACCGCGCCACGGGGCACACACTAGCGCAATGGCGGCCGTTTTGAAACGTTCGCCCGTGGCGCTGTCATTCAGCGGACGCCTCCAGAGCCTCGATGAAGACGTCGACGGCGGCATCGATCTGTTCACGGGTCACGATCAACGGCGGCAGCCAGCGCACGATCTGACCGCCGTAGGCGCCGCAACGGATCAGCACCAGTCCCCGGCGCTCGGCTTCCTTGAGTATGCGCATGGCCCGGTCGCCGTCCGGGCGTCCCTCCCGGTCCACCAGCTCCGTACCCAGCATCAGACCCTTGCCCCGCAGGTCGGCAATGGCCGGGTTGGCGGCCTGCACCTCGGCGAGCCGCTTGCGCAGGTGCGCGCCCTGCTCGGCGGCATTCTCCACAAGCCCCTCCTCCCGGATCACGTCCAGGGTCGCCACGGCGGCGGCGCAGGCCACGGCATTGCCACCGTAGGTGCCGCCCTGCGAACCGGGCCAGCCCTTCTCCATGATATCCAGGCGGGACGCCAGGGCGGAGACCGGAAAGCCGCTCGCCATCCCCTTGGCGGTTACGAGGATATCCGGGATCACATCGAAATGATCCAGCCCCCAGTACTTGCCGGTGCGCCCGTTGCCGGTCTGCACCTCGTCAATGATCAGCAGTATGCCGTGCCGGTCGCAGCGTTCCCGCAATCCCTGCATGAACTCCGTGGTGGCCGGCACGTAGCCGGACTCGCCCTGCACCGGCTCCACCAGCAAGGCTGCCGTCTCCGCCGGCGAACTCTGGGTGGCGAACAGGTGATCAAGCTCCCGCAGGCAGAAGTCGGTGGCCGTCTTCTCGTCCCAGCCGTACCGGTAGGTATTGGGGAACGGCGCCACCACGACCCCACCCATCATGGGCTGCACGCCGGCCCGCAGGCCGACGCTGGAGGTGGTTGCCGACAGCGATCCCATGGTACGGCCGTGGAAGCCTCCCTGGAAGACAACGATGTTCTGTCGGCCCGTGGCCTGCCGCGCCAGGCGGATGGATGCCTCCACCGCCTCGGTACCGGCATTGGAGTAGAATATCCGGTCGAGTCCCGACGGCAGGAGTGCACCCAGTCGCTCGTTGAGCTCGAGCATCGGCTGATGACGCAGGATCGCCGCCTGGCCGTGTATGAGCCTGGCAACCTGCTTCTGCGCGGCCTCCACGACCCTGGGATGGCAATGCCCCGTGGAGGTCACTCCGATACCGGAGCTGAAATCCATGTAGCGGTTGCCCTGCTCGTCGAAGAGGTAGATTCCCTCCCCGTGGGTGGCAACGATACCGCTCGACTGCACCATCAGCGGCGAAATGTGACCCACCTGGTGAGCCATGGAGCACCTCCTTGATCCGGAATCTGGAAAGAGACAGAGTCTATACCCCGCGCCGAGGGCGCTTCAAACGCCATTCCCGGCGCGTCGGGGACGTGAACCGGGACTACCGGGTCCCCGCCGGCTGCCGGGCGACCCTCCGCGCGACGGAACTCCCTAGCCAATCGCCGCCAGAACCGCGTCGCCAACATCCGTGGTCGGGCGCCCGCCAACGCCGTGCGCGCGCAGATCCGCCTCCACGGCATCACGCAAACGAGTGGCCGCTCGCCGGGCCCGGGGATCCTCCTCACCCATCCAGTCCAGCATCATCGCGGCGGTAAGCAGCATCGCCGTGGGGCCGGCGAGATTCCTGCCGGCAATATCCGGCGCGCTGCCATGGGTGGGCTCGAACATGGGTGGCTGCCGGCGATCCGAGGGATTGAGGTTGCAGGACGGAGCCACGCCCATCCCCCCGCACAGGACCGCGGCCAGGTCCGTGAGGATGTCACCCTGGAGGTTGCTGGCCACCACCACGTCGAAGGCCCATGGGGACGTGACAAACTTCATGCAGGCGGCATCGACCAGCTCATGATGGGTGGCGACGGCCGGATACTCCGCCGCCACCTCGGCGAAGACCTCGGAGTACATCTCGCCCCAGTACTGCAGGGCGTTGCGCTTGGTAATGAGGCACACCTGGGCGCGGGCCGTACCACCGTCGGGGAGCGGGAATTGGCGGTTACCGCGCTTGCCGGCCTCGCGCTCCGCCCCCCTGGCGACGGCCCGCTCGAAGGCGTGGCGGATGACCCGCTCGGCGCCGGTGCGGGTAAACACTTCCATCTGCGTCGCCACCTCGCTGGCGGATCCAGGCCGTAGACGCCCGCCCTGTCCCACGTACTCGCCCTCGCTGTTCTCCCGGATGACCAGCATGTCCACATCGCGGGCGCGATCGTCGCGGATGTACTGGGGGGCTCCGTCAATCAGCACCGCCGGCCGTTCGCAGGCCCACTGGTCGAACCCCTTGCGGATAGCCAGCAACGGCTGCAGCGAAACGCCGTCGGGCAGCAGATACCGGTCCGGGGAATCGGCAGGCCCGGGATCTCCCAGGGCGCCAAGCAGGATAACGTCATGGGCGCCGAGCTGCTCCCGCCAGTCCGCGGGCATCATCTCACCGTGCCGCCTGTGCCAGTCATGGGAGGGCCAGGGAAACTCCACGAGCTCCATGTCCGGTCCGCCATGGTCGGCAAGCGCCCGCAGGGCCCGCAGGGCCACGGCCATCACTTCCGGGCCAACCCCGTCCCCGGGCAGCACCGCCACTTTCCACCGGCTGCGTTTGCGTTCACGATTCCACATGCCTCTGCTCTCCTCGCTGACTTCAGGGGATGGTAGCGCTCCGGGCCTGTCACTGCTCCCCCGGTGCGATGCTCCCACGGGTCGACCGGCCCCGGGCAACCACCCGGCACGCGGGTATTGTCGTGCCTTGCTGCGCTTTTGCAAGCGGCAGCCCGAAGTCACGCGTGCGTGACTCCGGGCCGGCACGACTGGTAGAATCAGGACCAGTTTGGTACAGATCCGATTCACGACCGACCGGAGGTCCACGCATGTATCAGGTGAGGGGAGATCCCGTCGTGTTCAGTCGCGACTGTGACGCCGTGGTCATACCCGCCGGTGATACCGGAACGATTCCCCAGGGGGCGGAAGGAGTGCTCACCCAGGCCCTCGGCGGCAGCTACACCGTCTACATACAGGGCAATCTGTTCCGCATAGCGGGACGCGACGGGGACGCCATCGGCCAGGAGGTGGTCAAGCCCCCGGAGCTGCCGGATGATGCATCGGACCAGGACGTGGAGCAGCTTGTCTGGGATCAGCTCCATACCTGTTTCGACCCGGAGATCCCCATCGACATCGTCGAGCTGGGGCTGATCTACCGCTGTGACGTCACCCGGCTTGAGGGTGGCGAGCGGGACGTGGAGATCGACATGACCCTGACGGCCCCCGGTTGCGGCATGGGCGAAGTGCTGGCTGCAGACGTGCGGGACAAGGTCGAGATCATCCCGACGGTGCGAAGCTGCCGCGTCGACCTGGTATTCGACCCGCCCTGGAGCGCGCACATGATGTCCGACGCGGCGAAACTGCAGACCGGGATGCTGTAGCCGGTCGGTGCGGTTCAGGCGCAGGCCAGAGGCAGGCACCTGGGCAGGTCCTGCCGGATCTGTTGCCACCAGGCCTCGCCCTCGGCCACGGCCTCCTCCAGCACGCTGGAATAACTGGGCCAGCGCAAGCGCAGGCGGCCTTCGACCTCGCCGGCGTCGTTGTTCAGATGCATCCCGAACCTGGCGGCGATTGCCTGCATGGGCCGATTCCCGGAGACGGTGACCAGGTCGAGCCTGCCCAGCGTCCGATTACGGGCAAACGTCACCAGACGGCCGAACAGTAGCGTTCCGATACCCAGCCCCCGCCAGCGCGACTCGACGCTGAACGCGAGTTCCGCCCGCCTAGGCCACTCGCGTTGCAGCAGGCAGCATTCGCCCACGCCGCGCAATGCACCGTCAATGAAGGCTCCGTACAGCACCGTGTCGAGGAAGTCCGCAGCGACGCAATGCTGCCTGATTGCGGCGTCGCTGGTGGTACCGGTAAAACGCAGTCGCCGGTCTTCCCGGTTGAGCCGCAACAGGTGTTCTTCCCAGAGTGACCGCTCCTGGGGCCAGAGGCGGCGCACCAGCACAGGTTCATCGTTCTCGGAGGACGCAACGGTGGGCTGCATACGGATAGACCTGTCTGTCTTTCCTTGCCCCGAATATGTCAGTCGGGCATGGACAGATCAAGGCCCGAGATGGATCAGGTCCATTGCCGGATGATCATCAATCGTCCAGAACCACACACGGTCAGGTGCTCCGCAAGAGCCGTGTCCTGCGGCCGTGACAACTCGGTGATCCGGACCACCGCGGCCATCCGGGAAAGCGCAGGTGCAATTGCGGACACCTCGACAATCAGCTCCCTGCCGTTCAGCAAATGTTCAGTCTTGCGCACGTACGCTGCTCCTGGATGGAACAGGCTGAAGAGGAGTATCGCCATGTCCAGGGGGATTCCGACGTTGATATCCGTCCTCATCGCACTGCTCCTCGCCGGTCTCGCCGGTCAGGCGCTTGCCGGTGGCAGCTACTACCGCACCGCCCAGGTGGTCGATACCGTGCCGATCTACGAGACGGTCCGCGTATCCGAGCCAGGCCATGCGTGCCGGGACGAACGGGTGGTCCACCACGAGCCCCGTCGCGGCAGCGCCGCCGGAATCGTGGCCGGAGGCATCATCGGCGGTGTTGTCGGCAACCAGTTCGGCAAGGGTCGCGGACGCCACGCCGCCACCGTTGCCGGTTCCGTGCTCGGGGCCACCATCGGTGAGCATGCGAGCCGCCGGGATGGCCGTACCTGGACCTCGACCGAGCGTCATTGCCGGCCGGTCAGTCGCTGGTACGAGGAAGACCGAATCGTCGCTTATCGAGTACAGTACCGCTATCGGGGCGATACCTACTGGACAGAGATGCCGCACCGGCCCGGAGACACCATCCGGGTGCGTGTGGATGTAACGCCGGTGCGCTGACCTCCGGCGCCCGCGAACCGTGGTGATCTGTCTGCGGCGCCCGCTACCGGGGTTATCCGATCCGTGCCTGGTTCCTCCTCGAACATGCTGCGCTCGACGATCACCACCCTGCTGCTGGCAGCCGCCCTGCTGTGTGCGCCGCCGGCAGCCGCCGGGGACCACCTGCTTACCCGGGAACAGGCGGTGGAACTGGTCCAGCAGCGCACCAGCGGCCGGATCCTCGGGGTGGACACGGCCAACGACGGGGAGTTCCGGGTCCGCGTGCTGGTCCGCCAGGGGGAGGTGCGCGTATTCCGTGTGAATCGGGAGACCGGTCGCGTTCGTTAACCTCCGGCACGGCGTTCCGGGTGCCGGACATCATGGCAATGGGGGCGTCATGCGGCTGCTGGTCGTGGAGGACGAATTGGCATTGCGCGAACAGCTCTGTCGTCGCCTGACCGCCGAGGGTTTCGTGGTCGACAGCGCCGGCGACGGGGAAACAGGTCTGCACCTGGCCGTGGATTATCCGGTGGATCTGGCAATCATCGACCTGGGCCTGCCGGGCCGTTCCGGCCTGGACCTGTTGCGGGAACTCCGTGCCCGGGGAAGCCGCCTGCCGGTGCTCATCCTGACCGCCCGGGATGGCTGGCAGGACCGGGTCATCGGCCTCGAGAACGGTGCCGACGACTACCTCACCAAACCGTTCCATTTCCAGGAACTGCTGGCGCGCCTGAATGCCTTGCTGCGCCGGGCCGCCGGCTGGGCGCATCCGGTCCTCGAATTTGGCCCCTATCGCCTGCATACCGCCGGCAAGCAGCTCCACCTTGATGACCAGGAAATACCCCTCACCGCGTTCGAGTACCGCCTGCTGGAGTACCTGGCGTTCCGGCCCGGGCAGGTGGTCTCGAAACAGGCACTCACCGAGCACCTGTACCCGGACGAGGAAGACCGGGACAGCAACGTCATCGAGGTGTTCATCCGCCGGCTGCGGCAAAAACTGGATCCGGATGCCGAGCGGCAGCCGATCGTCACCCATCGGGGCCTGGGCTACAGCCTGCGGCAGCAGGACGACGGGCCGTCATGAGCCGGACACCTTCGCTGGGATGGCGGCTGCTGCTAATCTCGGCACTCGCCGCCATGCTGTTCCTGGGGCTGACAGGTCTTGCCCTGGACCAGGCATACCGCAGCAGCCAGGTGGAAGCCGCACGGGAGCGACTGCAGGGTCACGTCTACACCCTGCTTGCCGCCGCCCGCCTGGAGGATGGCGTGCTGACCATTCCCGGCGGGCTGCCGGAAGCCCGTTTTCATCAGCCCGGCGGCGGCCTGTACGGGCGCATCCGCGACGGCCGCGGCAACCCCTTGTGGCGGTCCGATTCCGCCGTTGGGCTGGACTGGAGCGCCGGAGCGGCCCCCGAACCCGGCGTGCTCTTCCATTCCCGCCTGGAACTCAACCGGGAGCCGGTTCGCGTGCTGAGCTACGGCCTGCACTGGGAAGAACCGGACAGTGACAGCGGGACTTTCATCGTCGACGTGGCAGAGACCCGGCTGGAGGGGCAACGGCAGCTCGGCGCATTCCGCCAGACCCTGTGGGGATGGCTCGGCGTCGCCGCCGCCGCAATGCTCCTCACCCAGGCGCTGCTGCAGCGCTGGGGCCTGGCGCCGTTGCGCCGGGCGGTCAGGGAACTGCAGGAGGTGCGCCGCGGGCGGCAGGAGCGCCTGCGGGACCGGTACCCACGTGAACTCCTCCCGCTGACGGAGAGCATCAACCGCCTCCTGCGGGCGGAGCGGCGGCGGCGGCAGGCGGTACAGCATGGCCTCGCCGACCTGGCCCACGGCCTGAAGACCCCCTTGGCCGTTCTCCGCAGCGCACTCGATGCGGTCGCAGACACCGAAGTGCAGCAGCAGGCGCGGGAGCAGATCGAACGGATGGATGCCAGCGTCCGCTACCAGCTTGCCCGGGCCGGGCGCAGCCAGGAGCGCATGGGACAGCAGACACCGATACGTCCGGTCGCCGAACGCCTGCTGCGAACCGTTCCGGCCCTGCGCCAGCCGCTGCCCGAACTCGTCCTGGAATGTCCGGATGAGCTGTGCTTTCCCGGTCCCGAGGAGGAACTGCTGGAACTGCTGGGCAACCTGGTGGAGAATGCTGCCCGCTACTGTCGGGGCAGAATCCACGTCACGGTGGCGATGGAAGGGGACGAAACCGGGTTGCGCCTGGAAGTTGCGGACGACGGCCCGGGAATTCCCGCCGCGTGCCGCGACCGGGTTCTCCTGCGGGGGGAGCGTGCCGACGAGCGGCAGCCGGGCAACGGCATCGGCCTGGCGATCGTCCGGGACCTCGCGGAGGCGTACGGCGGGCGGCTGACCATCGACGAAGGCCCCCTGCAAGGCACCCGCATCACGCTCGGTATCCCGCTGCCGGCCTGAAGGGAAGACGGAACCCACGGCGGGAAGGCGGGAGACCGGTGCACAGCCGGGAATTCCGCACCGTTTCAATTTGCAGACGGGACGGGCACAATCCGCATGTCCGGCCGGATCGGCGCAAGCGGCGGAGCATCCTCCTCGGCATGTATCAAAGCAGCGAACAACGGATCCTCGACCTGCGGTTCAACGGCGCCCGCGGACTCCTGCGGCAGAGTCGCAAGGGCCTGGAGAAGGAAAGCCTGCGGGTGACCGCCGACGGCACGATCTCCCGTCAACCCCACCCGCGGGCACTGGGATCCGCGCTGACCCATCCCTGGATCACCACGGATTACTCCGAAGCACTGCTGGAATTCATCACGCCGCCGTTCACCGCCACGGAACAGACCCTGGATTTCCTTGCCGAGGTGCACCGCTTCGTCTATCACAATCTGGACGACGAACTGCTCTGGGCGACCAGCATGCCATGCATCGTCGGCGGCGACGCCAGCATTCCCATCGCCGACTACGGTCGATCCAACGTCGGCTGGATGAAGCATGTCTACCGGCGCGGACTGGACTGGCGCTACGGCCGCGCCATGCAGGCCATCTCCGGCATTCATTTCAATTACTCCTTCGGGGACGAGTTCCTGCAGGCGCTCCAGGCCGCCGATCGGTCCACCACCGACTTTATCGCTTTCCGCTCGGATGCCTATTTCGGACTGATCCGCAACTTCCAGCGTTACGGCTGGATCATCCCGTTCCTGTTCGGCGCTTCGCCGGCGGTATGCAAGTCGTTCACCGGCGGCCAGGACTGCCATTTCCGCGAGTTCGACGAGGCGACCTTCTACGAACCGCACGGCACCTCGCTGCGCATGAGCGACATCGGCTACAAGAACAAGGCCCAGGCAGGGCTGTCCGTTTCCTACAACGATCTGGATAGCTACGTCTCGAGCCTGACCCGCGCCATCAGCACTCCGGACCCGGAGTACGAGCGGATCGGCACCCGGGTGGACGGCGAATGGCGCCAGCTCAACACCAACATCCTGCAGATCGAGAACGAGTACTACGGCTTTGTCCGGCCCAAGGCCGTAGCCCACTCCGGGGAGAAGCCGACCCTGGCCCTGCGCCGCGCCGGCGTCGAGTACGTGGAGATACGTGCGCTGGACCTCAACCCCTTCGTTCCGGTCGGCGTCGACGCCAGGACCCTGCGCTTTCTGGAGATACTGCTGTTGTTCTGCCTGTTGCAGCGCAGTCCGCCGATCGACCCCCGGGAGCTGGGCCGGATCAACTGCAACCAGGGCCTGGTGGCCCGGCAGGGACGGGATCCGGACCTGCGGCTGTACCGGGCAGATGGTCGCAAGGTGCCGCTGCGGCACTGGGCGGAGGAGTTGATGCAGGCGCTTGCCGGGCCGGCCGAGCTGCTCGACCAGTTGCGCGATGGCACTCCCTACGCGGACGCGCTGCGCGCCTCCCATGCCATGGTGCGGGACCCGGAGCTGACACCCTCCGCCCGGGTGCTGGCGGAGATGCGGGACCGGGAGGAGAACTTCATCGAGTTCGCCATGCGCGTGTCGACCGGGCACCAGCGCCACTTTCTTGGACAGCCGCTTGACCCGGAGCTGCGGGAACGCTTCGAGACCGCCGCCAGGCAGTCCAGCGCCGAGCAGACGGCGATCGAGGCAGCAGACGATATCCCCTTCGAGGAGTATCTGGACCGCTACTTCACCCAGGACCAGGCGCACCAGACCGAAGGCTGATCCTGCGCTCCCGACGATTCAGTAACCGGTGAGTTCCGCATACCCGACCCCTTCCACCGGGCCACCGTCCGCCGTTCCCCGCACCCGGATCGCGCCTTCCCAGTAGCGGAAACCGGTGCGCAGTTCCTGATCATCCACCCGCGCGGACAGCTCCAGCTCCAGGCCCTCTGCGGGAAGACGCATTCGCCAGGCGACCGGATAACTGACGTCTCCCAGGGGACTGTCCCAGTAGCGCGTGGATTCGATCTCCACGTCGTCCAGGGAGAGCAGGCGACTCGCCCCATCCGCCTCCACCAGAACCCCCTTGGAGCGGGGGTCCACCGTGCCGTCCTCACGGCGCAGGTGGTAGAACATGATGTCGCGGTCGTCATCAAGCTGAATGGAGAACCAGTCCCAGCCGGTCTGCCCCTCCTCCAGGGTGCTGGTACCCCATTCCCGGTCCATCCAGCTGCTGCCCTGCACCTCCATGTCCATGCCGTCCAGGCGCAGGACGCCCTCGGTGGATAGCCGCGTGAAGGAGAAGTAACGCGAGGCGTTGCCGGGATCCGAGCCCTTGCGGCTGTACCCCCGGTCCCCCTGCAGTACGGGCGGCTTGACCGCATCGAGCACCAGATCGAGGGAGAACCGGTCATGGCCGGCGCGCAGCCGCAGCGGCATGTACCGGTCGTCGCGGTCCGCCTCCAGAGTCCAGTCGTCCAGCCAGACCCGGAACGGCTCGGCCCGCGCTCCCGCCAGCCCGGCGGCGCCGCGAGACAGGCGTTCGGCGTGATGAAAGGTCCCGCCATCGCCGTCCGTCACCGCCAGGTGTGCCATCCAGACCTGGTTGGTTGCCAGGACGGACTCGCGTTCCGGCGCTGCCGGGTCCACGTTGAAGCGGAAGAAGGTGATCTGATAGCCGAAATGGCGGTCATCCGGACCCGTCAGGTTCCCGGTCACGTACCACCACTCGTGGCGATAGCCGGGGTGGGGACCATGGTCCCGGGGGAACTCCAGGGGTTCGGGGCCGGTTACCCGGGCATACCCCCGGGCCTCTTCCTCGCCGGACAGTACCCCGGTGACGGAGAACGCATCCCCGGTCTCCGGTCGCGGTGCCCGCCGCTCCTGGTGCAGCAGCCAGCCGGCTGCCATCACGACGAGGACACCCACGACCAGAGCTGCGGCCCACCCCCGGCGCATCATCCCGTATCCTCCCGCAACGCCAGGGCCGGCGGTGTTGCCGCCATGCGCCAGGATGGATACAGGCCGGCCAGGACGGCTGCCAGCAGGGACAGGCCCACCGCCTGCAGCAGGATGCCCGGTTCGACCAGCACCTGCATCGTCCAGCCGAAGGAACGCTGGTTGATCACCAACGTCAGCACCGTCGCCATGACCAGCCCCAGGGGGATGGCCAGCAGCCCCGCCACCAGCCCCACCAGTGCGTTCTGCGTGCTCACCAGCAGCCAGAGCTGGCCCGGGGTCATGCCAGTGGCGCGCAGCACCGCGTACTCCCTGGAACGTTCCAGAGTAAGGGCCAGCAGAGCGCTGAGTACGCCGACCACCGCCACCACCACCGCCAGCAGCCGCAGCACCTGGGTGATGGTGAAAGTCTGATCGAAAATGTCCAGGGACAGGCGCCGCAGTTCACGGTTGGAACGGAACTGCAGCGGGGGATCGCTGCCCGTGGCTGCCCGCAGGCGGTTGCCAGCCTCCTCGATGTCGGTGTCAGCGGTGAAGTACAGCGCCACGGAGTCCACATCCGGGTCATCCCACCAGCGCTGGTAGAGATTGCGGTGCATCACCACGGCCCCCTCGGACGTACTGTAGTCATGGATGATTCCCGCCACCCGCACCCGCTGCTCGCCGGTGGCGGTGGCAAGGGTCAACCGATCATCCACTGCCAGTTCCCGGTGCCAGGCGTAGGGTTCCGTGACCAGTACCGCCTCCCCAAGACGGAACTGCCGCCAGGCTGTCTCCGGGTTCCCCTCCTTGAAACTGAAACCTTCCTCGAGTTCCGCAGGCAGATCGAACACGCGCAGCCGGGACCGGTCGCCGTTGGCCACCACCCGCACGTAGCGGGCCGTACTGCTGCCCACCACCTCCGGCGCATTCCGCAGCGCCTCCACCTGGCCGGGTGCCAACGGTGCCTCGCCGGGCACCGACACATAGACATCGGCCCGCAGGGTTGAGTCCAGCCACACGGAGAAGGTGTAACGAAAACTGTCCACCATGACCCCGACACCGATCACGGCGGAGACGGCAACCATCAGGGCCGCCGCCGCCACGCTGGTGCGGGACAGCCCGGCCTCCACGCCCCGTGCCGCCATGCGCCCCGGCATTCCTGCAACAGCGCCGAGTACGGGAGCGAGCAGGCGCATGGCAAGTTGCATCAGCCAGGGGACGAACAGCGCCCACGCAATGATCATCAGGAACATCCCGGCGAACGCCGGGGCCAGGCCCCGGCCGGCGGTCAGCAACAGGCCGGCGACCGCGGCCAGGAGGGTGCCGGCGAGGACCAGTCCGGGCAGTCTGCGTCGTACCGTCGATTCCAGGCGGGCGCGGCTCAGCGCGGCACGCGGCGGCACCGCCGTGGCCTCGCGGGCCGGCGACAAGGCCGCCAGGATGGTCATGCCCAGCCCCAGCAGCACCCCCTGGAGCACCGAGGCCGGGGCAAGATGCAGTTCGCGCACACTGAGCACGAAGTAGAGATCATTGATGGTACGGGTCACCAGCTCCAGCAGTACATGAGCCAGCGCATATCCCAGCAGCAGGCCCGCCAGGGTGCCGGCCAGCCCCAACACGACCGCCTCCCCCAGGACCAGGGAAAACAGCTCCCGCCGGCTGACGCCCACGGCCCGCAGCATCCCCAGCAGCGGCCGGCGCTGCACCACGGAGAAGGTCATGGTGTTGTAGATGAGGAATCCCCCCACGACCAGGGCCAGCAGGCTGAACGCGGTCAGGTTGAGCTGGAAGGCCCGGGTCATCTCCCGCAGCGCGGCGTTCCGGGATTCCGCTTCCACCAGCTGGGCTCCCGGGGGCAGCAGTTCCCGGACCCGGGCAACTGCGGCGGAATCGTCCAGGACCAGGTCAATCCGGTCCAGTTGTCCCTCCCGGCCCAGCAGTTCCTGGGCCGCGGAGATATCCATCACCAACACGTCCGCCAGGCCCCGGGCATCCGTCTGCCGCGCGGGCTCCAATGCCCCGTGGACCACCAGCTGCCGCGACCGGCCCTGCAGTTCCAGTCCGATGGAGTCACCCGGCTCAACACCCAGGCGCTGCAGGTCCGTCGCCAGCAGGACGACCCGATCCGCACGGCTCAGGAATGCTCCCAGGTCCTCGAGACCGACCAGCCCGCCCAGACTGGCACGCAAAGGTTGCTCCGCGAACACATCGATCCCCAGGAGCCGCACCACCCGGCCCGGCTCCCGGGACAGTTCGCCGTAGCCCTCAACCACGGGGGCCGCCTGGCGGATGCCGTGCTCGCGACGCAGGCTCACGTACCAGTTGACGGGGACACCGGCGGGCCCGCCGAGTACCTGATGGGTGGCGCGGCCCGTCAGTGCCTCGCTGGAGAGTTCGAAGGCACGCCCCGCGCTCTGGTTGGCGAGATCCACCGCCACGACCACCGCAACGCCCAGGGCGACGCCCAGCAGCGCCAGGCCCAGCTGCCAGGGATGGTGTCGCAGATAGCGAAGGCTCGCCCGCCAGAGCATGGCTCAGGCCACGGGGAACCGCGACGCGGTGTGATCGAACCGGGTCAGCGCGACGCTTGCGGTCACCGGACTTCCACCGGTTGGCCTTCGGAGAGGCGCAGCACCCGGTCCATGCGCCCGGCGAGCTCCACGCTGTGGGTGACCATGACCATGGTCATCTGTTCCTCCCGGGTCATTGTCTCCAGCAGATCCAGCACCTCGCGGCCGGTATCCTCGTCCAGGGTGCCGGTGGGCTCATCCGCCAGCAACACCCGCGGGCGGTGGACCAGTGCCCGGGCAATGGCGATACGTTGCTGTTCGCCACCGGAGAGCTGTTCCGGAAAGCTTTCCCTGCGGTCGGCCAGCCCGACCGTGTCCAGCAGGCCCGCTGCCCGCCCGCGACCATCGGCGTTCAGCATGGCGTTGAGCTCCAGTGGCAGTAGAAGGTTCTCCATGACCGTGAGTGTGGGGATCAGGTTGAAGAACTGGAACACGAAGCCGATGTCCCGACGCCGGAACCGGGTGCGCTGGCGTTCGTTCATGGCGGTAATGTCGACACCATGGACACGAACCACGCCGCTGTCGGGGGAATCCATGCCGCTGATGAGATTGAGCAGGGTGGACTTGCCCACGCCGCTGCGACCGATGAGTGCCAGCCGCTGTCCGCTCGGGACGTGGACCGAGAAGCCGGCCAGTACCCGGCGTGGGCGACCTCCTTCCCGGTACTGCTTGTGGAGGTCCTGCAGATCGATCATGTCAGGCTGCGTCGTTCCAGGCCGCACCGCTGGCAGCGGAATACGCTGACCAGGCGCCCTTTCCTGACGTCGAAACGGGTTTCCCCCTCCGGCGCCCACCGATGAAAGCCGTTTCGGCACAGGCTGCGGCCTTCGGCGCGCTCGCGCCGCCGCCTCGACCTCGCGAAGGGAATCACGTCACCCATGGAACCACTTCCGTACCGGGGGGGTTACCAACCACTTGGGAAGTATGCCATGGCGCGGCCGCCTTCCGGGCCACCGGCCGGAGGTCAGCCGCCGGCCGTGGCGGTGCGGCCAAGGGCGCGTGGCAGGGAAAAGACAATCTTCTCCTCCCGGCCGTGCAGCTCTGCCGGCGGCTCCGCACCCCACTCCACGAGCCGCGCGACGACCTGATCCACCAGGATCTCGGGGGCGGAAGCACCGGCGGTCACCCCCACGGATTCCACGCCCGCCAGCCAGTCCCGGCGCAGCATGTCGACATCATCGATCTGGTGGGCGGTCACGCCAATGCGTTGCCCCAGCTCCTTCAGGCGGGTGGAGTTGGAACTGTTGCGCGCTCCGACCACGATCAGCAGGTCCACCTGCCGCGACAGATCCTTGACCGCATCCTGGCGGTTCTGGGTGGCATAACAGATATCGTCCCGCCGTGGTCCGTGAATGGCGGGAAAGCGCTGCCGAAGGGCCTGGATGATCTCGGCGGTGTCATCGACGGACAGCGTGGTCTGGCTAACATAGGCCAGGTGCCCGGGGTCCTTTACGCGCAGCTCCGCCACGTCACCCGGCTTCTCAACCAGGTGGATGGTGCCCTGTTCGGCGCCGAGCCCAACGTACTGGCCGATGGTGCCCTCCACCTCCGGGTGTCCCCGGTGGCCGATCAGCACCACCTCGCGACCCTCCCTGGCGTATTTCTCCACCTCCAGGTGGACCTTGGTCACCAGTGGACAGGTCGCATCGAAAACCCGCAGGCCGCGGCGATCGGCCTCCGCCCGCACGGCCTTGCTGACGCCGTGGGCGCTGAAGATCACGGTAGCGCCATCCGGAACCTCCTCGAGTTCCTCCACGAACACCGCACCCTTCTCCCGCAGGCCGTCAACCACGTAGCGATTGTGCACTACCTCGTGGCGCACGTGGATCGGCGCACCGAAGAGTTCCAGCGCCCGTTCGACGATGGTGATCGCGCGATCGACACCGGCGCAGAAACCGCGTGGGTTGGCAAGCAGGATACGGGGCATGGAGGCAGTTCCGGATTGCGGCTGCGGGGCGCCAGTGTACTAGGCTTTCGCGGGATAATGCCAGGCATGGACCTGCCGCCGCGACAGCACCATCGGCGCAGGGGTTCAGTTCCCGCCGCGCCCCCGGTCCAGCCAGAACGCCTGATACAGCACCAGGAGCACACCCACCGTGATCGCCGAATCGGCAATGTTGAAAATGGGATAGTGCCAGCCCTTGTAGTGGACGTGGATGAAGTCGATCACATGGCCGTGGACAAGGCGGTCGATGACATTGCCCAGGGCACCGCCGAGCAGCAGGGACAGTCCCCAGGTCATGACCCGCTCTCCGGGAGGGAGGCGCCGCAACCAGATGATCAGTGCCACGCTGACCAGGAGGGCGAACCCGGTAAAGAACCAGCGCTGCCATCCGGATGCGTCCCCGAGAAAACTGAACGCGGCACCCGGGTTGTAGCTCAGGGTCAGGCTGAGAACGGGAAGCAACGGGACCGGGTGCAGATAGGCGAGATACGCTTCCGCCGCCAGTTTGCTCGCCTGGTCCAGCACGATCACTGCAGTGGCGATCACGTACCACGGCAGCTCCGGCAGGGGGCGGTTGCTGTCCCGCTCCATATGGCTCCTCGACATGCAGGGAGATTTCCGTGGACCGACGCCTACGCCACGGCCCGGTGCTCACCGCCGGATTCGATGTTCTCGATGCAGCGTCCACAGATGTCCGGATGCGCGGCAACCGCTCCCACGTCGGGCCGATGGTGCCAGCATCGGGCGCACTTGGGGTGCTCCGACCGGCTGGCGTGTATCCCAACATCGACCCCCTCCTCGAGGGTGACCACCTCCGTTCCCGTCGGCCGCTCAGCCAGCGGGTGGAGGCGCGCCGCCGAGGTAATGAGCAGGAACCGCAATTCGTCCCCGAGACGCGCCAGCCGCTCCAGTACGGCGGCAGAGCAATAGAGATCCACTTCCGCCTCCAGAGAGGCGCCCAGTTCGCCGTCGGCCCGCAGGGTCTCGAGCGTCTTCGCCACCGCCTCCCGTACCTGGATCACCTGTCGCCAGAAGGCGGGGTCGAATTCATCGTCCGCCCCGAGCCGGAACAGCCCTTCGTACCATTCGGCCAGGAACACGCTGTCGGCCCGCACGCCGGGGACGCACTCCCAGATCTCGTCGGCGGTAAAGCTCAGGATCGGTGCGATCCAGCGGGTCAGCGCCTCGACGATGTGGTACATGGCCGTCTGGCAGGAACGGCGGGCCAGACTGTCCTGCGGCGTGGTGTACTGGCGGTCCTTGACCACGTCCAGGTAGAGACTGCCCATGTCGACGGTGCAGAAGTTGTGGATGCGATGATAGATGCGGTGGAATTCGTATTGGTCGTAGGCCGCAACCACCTCATCCTGAACCCCGCCGGCACGGTCCACCGCCCAGCGGTCGAACGGCAGCATCCGCTCCGGCGGCACCATGTCCCGGTCCGGATCGAACCCATCCAGATTGGCAAGCAGGAATCGCGCGGTATTGCGGATGCGCCGATAGGCGTCGGCGGTCCGCTTCAGGATATCCTCGGAGACCGCCAGCTCACCGCTGTAATCCGACGACGCCACCCACAGCCGCAGCACGTCGGCGCCGAGCTTGTTCATGACTTCCTGGGGCGCGATCACGTTGCCCACGGACTTCGACATCTTGCGACCCTGGGCGTCCACCGTGAAGCCGTGGGTGAGAACACCGCGATAGGGCGCATCGCCACGGATGGCGGAGGACGTCAGCAGTGATGACTGGAACCAGCCGCGATGCTGGTCCGACCCCTCGAGGTAGAGATCGGCGGGCACGCTCAGTCGCTCGTCGGCCTCCAGCACGGTGGCGTGGGTAACGCCGGAATCGAACCAGACGTCAAGGATATCCGTCACCTTGTCGTACTGCTCCGCCTCGGCGCCGAGCAGCTCCGCCGGGTCCAGGTCATACCAGGCGTCGATGCCGTCCCGCTCCATCCGGCGGGCCACTTCCTCGATCAGCTCCAGGGTGCGCGGGTGCGGCTCACCGTTGCGCTTATCGACGAACAGCGCGATAGGCACGCCCCACAGCCGTTGGCGGGAGATACACCAGTCCGGGCGATTGCGGATCATCCCGTCGATGCGGGCTTCACCCCAGGCCGGGGTCCAGCGCACGCGGCGGATGGCCTCCAGCGCGGTCTGCCGCAAGCCGGCTGCCTCCAGGCTGATGAACCATTGCGGCGTGGCCCGGAACAGAATCGGCGTCTTGTGCCGCCAGCAGTGCGGGTAACTGTGCTGATAGGACTCGTGCGCCAGCAGGGCGCCACGCTCCTCCAACAGCTGCACCAGCGTGCGGTTGGCCTTGAGCACGAACTCGCCGGCCACGTGGGGCGTGCCGTCGAGGAAGTGACCGTCGTCACCCACCGGGTTCTCCACTTCGAGGCCATAGCGCAGCCCGACCTGGTAGTCGTCCTGCCCGTGACCGGGAGCAGTATGCACCGCGCCGGTTCCCGCCTCCGTGGTCACGTGCTCGCCCAGGACAAGGGGCACCTGGCGATCCAGGAACGGATGTTGCAGGAGGAGATGCTCCAGCGCCGCGCCAGGCACCGCGGCAAGCACTTCCTTCGGCGTCGTCCCGTACCGTGCCAGGGCGGTATCCACCAAGTCGGCGGCAAGCAGCAGCACCTCGCCACCGGCCAGTACCAGCTGGTATTCCAGGTCCGGATGCAGGGTCACGGCGCGGTTGGCCGGCAGGGTCCATGGTGTGGTGGTCCAGATGGGCACGGAGACGGGCACGCCGGCAATGCGGTTCCGGTCGATCCCGGCGCGAACGGCCAGATCCCCCGGGTCGACCACCGGGAAACGGGCATCGATGGCCGGCGAGGTGTGGTCCTGGTACTCGACCTCGGCCTCCGCCAGGGCGGAACCGCAGTCGCTGCACCAGTGCACCGGCTTGAACCCGCGGGTGACATGGCCCTGTTCGTATATGCGTCCCAACGCCCTGAGGATGTTGGCTTCCGTGGCAGTGTTCATCGTGAGGTACGGGGTATCCCAGTCACCCAGAACCCCCAGGCGCTTGAAGTCCTGCCGCTGACCGTCGATCTGCCGCAGGGCGAAGGCACGGCAAGCCTTCCGGAACTCCCGCGCCGAGACATCCTCCCCCGCCGTGCCCAGCTCCTGCTCCACCTTCTGCTCGATGGGCAGACCGTGGCAGTCCCAGCCCGGCACGTAGGGGGCGTCATAGCCATCCATGGAGCGGGACTTGACGATGATGTCCTTGATGATCTTGTTCACGGCGTGGCCGATGTGAATATCGCCGTTGGCGTAGGGCGGGCCATCGTGGAGGATGAATGTCCGCCGTCCGGCCCGCTCCCTGCGCAGCCGGCGGTAGAGATCCATGGCGTACCATTTCTCCAGCCGCTCGGGCTCGCGCCGCGCCAGGTTCCCGCGCATGGGAAAGCCGGTCTTCGGCAGGTTGAGAGTATGCTTATAGTCAGTCACGATATCGTTTCACCTAACGCCTGTTTCACCGGTGGATCCACGCTGGCGGCACCCCGCCGCCGCCGCGCCGGGCAAGCCCGCTAGTCTATCAGATGTCGCCTCGCCTGGAGCGCCCGCGGGCGAATCCCCGCGCCCGCCTCCCGGGATCACCGGCTGCGGAACCAGTCCCGGGCGTCGTCGACATCCCGGGCGATCTGCAGCCGTAGATCCTCCAGCGTCGGGAAATGCACCTGGCCACGCAGCCAATGGCGGAACAAGACCCGCAGATGTCTTCCGTAGAGGTCCCCCTTCCAGTCCAGCAGGTGGACCTCGAGCAGCGGCCGCTTGCCGTTCACCGTGGGCCGTGACCCGAGACTCGTTACCGCCGGATGCAGGCGGCCGTCCGGCAGCACAACCTCCGCCACCACGATCCCTTCCATCGCCGGGCGGTGGGGCAGGGGCAGGTTGGCCGTTGGAAAGCCGAGATCCCGACCGATGCGATCGCCACGTATGACCCGCCCGGAAAGCGTGTACGTGCGTCCCAGCAGGAGTTCGGCCTGGGTCAGGTCACCCCGCGCGAGGGCGTCGCGAATCCAGGTACTGCTCACCCGCTGCCCGTCCTGGTTGACCGTGGGCGTGGCCTCGACGGTGAAGCCGTGGTCACGGCCGGCCTGCCGGAGCATCGAGGCATCGCCCAGGCGGCCGCGACCGAAGCGGAAGTCATCACCCACCACCAGGTGGCGCACCCCCAGACCGTCCACCAGTACGCGTTGTATGAACGTCGCTGCTTCCATGCTGGCCAGGCTGTGGTTGAACGCCAGGCACAGCAACTGATCACAGGCACGCAGTTCGCTCAGGGTAGCGACCTTGTCCCGCAGGGGGGTCAGCCGACCCGGGGCGCCCGCCGGATCGAAGTACTCCCGGGGATGCGGTTCAAAGCAGATCACCGTGCCAGGGCCACCGAACTCGTCCACGCGATCCCGCAGACGGCGCAACATGGCCTGATGCCCCCGATGGACCCCGTCGAAGTTACCGATGGTGGCAACGCCGCCCCGGAACTCGGCAGGCAGCTTGTCGGGGCTGCGTATCAATCGCATGATCGCGGGTGTCTCCTTGATGATTCCGTGGTCATTCCGTACCCGGCAGGCGGCGTTCCCGGAGTGCCGCCGGCCGCAGCCCGCTCAGCCACAGGATGGCGACATAGCCACCGACCGCTGCCAGCAACCAGCCCGACAGCCCCGTGACACGCCCGGCTAGATCGTGCTCCAGCCAGACCGGGAGCTCGGGCACCAGCACCAGCAACGCGCCGGCCATGATCAGGGCGGCCAGCAGGACCCTCGAGAGCAACGCACCCCATCCGGGCAACGGACGGTACACCCCGGAGCGACGCAGGCCCGCGAACAACAGCCCGGCATTGACCGTGGCGGCGATACCGGTAGCCAGGGCCAGCCCCGCGTGGCCGATTGCCGTATCCCGCAGTGCCAGCACCACGCTGACACTGAGCACCATGTTACAGACCATGCTGACCGCCGCGCACTTCACCGGGGTTACCATGTCCTGCCGGGCAAAGTACCCCGGGGCGAGCACCTTGACCATGATAAAACCCAGCAGCCCGAGGGAATAGGCGATCAGGCTCAGGGAAGCCGAGCGGGCATCCCCGGGCCCGAACTGGCCATACTGGAACAGGGTGGTCATGATCGGGCCCGCCATGACTGCCAGTCCAAGGGCCGCAGGCACCGCGATCAGCACCGCCCATCGCAGCGCCCAGTCCAGGGTCCGCGCGAACTGTTCCGGCGCATCCCGGGCGTGCTCGCCGGAGAGCCGCGGCAGGATGACCGTCCCCAGGGCGACACCGAAGACTCCCAGCGGGAGTTCCACCAGCCGGTCGGAATAGTACAGCCAGGTGATGGAGCCGGTAATCAGGAACGACGCCAGAATGGTGTCGACCAGCAGGTTGATCTGGGCCACCGAGGATCCGAACAGCGCCGGCAGCATCAGCTTCAGGATCCGCCGCACGCCGGAGTCGCGCCAGCCCCAGCGCGGCAGGGTGAGCATCCCCAGTCGATGCAGGAACGGCAGCATCAGCGCCAGCTGCAGTATGCCGGCGACGAACACACCGACCGCCAGGGCCCGGATCGGCTCGGCGAACAGCGGCGCCCACCACCAGGCACTGGCGATCAGCACGAGGTTGAGGAGTACCGGGGCGAAGGCCGGTGGACCGAAGCGACCGTAAGTGTTGAGCACCCCCTGGGCGCAGGCTACCAGGGAAACGAACAGCAGATAGGGAAAGGTGATGCGCAGCATGTCCGCGGTGAGGGCGAACTGTTCCGGATCGGTACGGAACCCGGGGGCGAACACCAGCACAAGCCATTCCGCCGCCAGGATGGCGAGCACGGTCAGCACCAGCAGGATGACCAGGAGGGTACCCGAGGCCAGTGCCACCAGCCGTCGCACGGCAGCCCGGTCGTGCAGGTTGCGGTATTCCGAGAGCACCGGCACGAAGGCCTGGGAGAAGGCGCCCTCGGCAAACAGCCGGCGCATGAAATTGGGAATCTTGAAGGCGACAAAGAAGGCGTCGGTCGCGGCACTGGAGCCGAACACCCCGGCGATGACCACGTCCCGGATCAGGCCAAGGACCCGCGACACCATGGTCAGGGACCCGAACACGGCGGTGGAGCGCAGCAGACTCAACTCCCCCGCGCTCCCCGGGCCCCGCCTCCCTTGACACGGACGCATCGAATCAGCATATTACGTGCCCTTTCCGGACATCAGACAGTTTCGCAGGAGTCGAGCCTTGGCTAATTCCCCGTCCGCCAGGAAACGTGCCCGTCAGGCCGAGAGGCGCCGCCAGCACAACAAGGGCCGCCGGTCCATGCTGCGCACCCAGATCAAGCGCGTCGTCAAGGCCGTGAAAGCCGGCGACCGGCAGGGTGCCGAGGAGGCCTACCGTAGTGCCGTGCCGGTCATCGACCGCATGGCCACCAAGGGGCTGATTCACAAGAACAAGGCGGCCCGCCACAAGAGCCGGCTGAACGCCCAGATCAACGCCCTCTAGGGCCCGCCGACGCTCGCCCGGGCGCATCGCGAAACCACCGCTTCCCCGGGTGTCGGTGGTTTTCTGTTCGGTGGCTGCCTGGTTCCTCATGTCAGCACGAGATTGTCGCGGTGGATCAGCTCCGGCTCATCCACGTAGCCCAGCAACTGCTCGATGCGATCGCTGGACGCCCCCTGGATCACCCGCGCCTCGCGGGCATCATAGTTGACCAGCCCGCGCCCCACCTCCCGGCCATTGCGGTCCAGGCAGGTCACGATCTCGCCACGGTGAAACCCCCCTTCCACGCGGGTCACGCCCACGGGCAGGAGGCTGCGGCCGCGCTCCCTGAGTACCCGCACGGCGCCGTCGTCCAGCCATAGCCTGCCACGGGACTGCATCTGGCTTGCCAGCCACTGCTTGCGCGCCGCCATCGGTTCCCGGGAAGGCAACAACAGTGTTCCCAGGGACTCGCCCCGGGCAAGCCGCCGCAGGACATCCGGCTCCTGGCCAGAAGCGATCACCGTCGCGGCACCGGAGCGGGCGGCCTTCGCCGCAGCCTGGACCTTGGCGAGCATGCCGCCGCGCCCGAGCCGACCGCTGCTGCCGCCGCCGCAGAGGGTTTCCAGGTGGGGATCCCCGGCCCGGCCCTCGCTGATCAGCGCCGCGTCCGAGTGCATCCGCGGATCGGCGTCGAACAGGCCTGCCTGATCCGTGAGGATCACCAGCAGGTCCGCCTCCACCAGGTTGGTAACCAGGGCTGCCAGGGTGTCGTTGTCGTTGAAGCGGAACTCGTCCGTGGCCACGGTATCGTTCTCGTTCACCACCGGTACCACCCCGAGTTCCAGCAGCGTCCGCAGCGTCGTGCGGGCGTTCAGGTAACGGCGGCGATCGCTCAGGTCGTCATGGGTGAGCAGCACCTGCGCGGTCTGCAGCCCATGTCGCTGAAAGGCGGTCTCGTAGGCGTGCACCAGGCCGCTCTGCCCGATCGCGGCCGCTGCCTGGAGTTTGAAAAGCTCCCGCGGGCTGCTGCGCCAGCCCATGCGTTGCACTCCCTGGGCAACGGCACCGGAGGAGACCAGCGTCATGCCGCGCCCGTCGGCACGGAGCGCGGCGAGCTGGTCCGTCCAGCCGCGGATACGATCGGTGTCCAGGCCGCGGCCCCCATCCGTGACCAGGGCGCTGCCCACCTTCACCACCCATTTTCCCGAGCGACCCAGGCGTTCCCTGTGGCCGATTGATCGCGTACCCATCACTGTGCCGCTGCCCGCTCCCGTTCCTCCTGGCGCTGCGCCTCCAGCCAGCTCATCACCGCCTGGCAGAGCGCCCTGGTACCCTCACCGGTCACCGCCGACACCGGGTAGACCGGCCCCTGCCACTGCAGGCGCTGCACGACGTCGTCCACCCACGCGGCACGATCCTCCGGCGCCAGCAGATCCAGCTTGTTGATCACCAGCCAGCGTTCCCGCGCGGCAAGCTCCGGACTGAAGGACTGCAACTCCGCCAGCAAGGCCAGGACGTCATCCACGGGATCCCGGTCGGGGTCTTCCGGGATTGCATCCACCACGTGCAGCAGCAAACGGGTCCGGGACAGGTGCTTGAGAAAACGCATGCCGAGCCCGGCGCCCTCCGCCGCCCCGCCGATGAGACCCGGAATATCGGCAACGACGAAACTGCGGTGAGACTCCACCACGACCACACCGAGGTGCGGATGCAACGTGGTGAACGGGTAGTCGGCGACCTTGGGCCGGGCGGCGGATATCGACCGTATCAGGGTTGATTTGCCGGCATTGGGCATGCCCAGGAGGCCGACGTCCGCCAGGACCTTCAGTTCCAGCCGCAGGCGTCGCTGCTCCCCGGGCTTCCCGGAGGTGGTCTGCCGCGGGGCCCGGTTGGTGGAACTCTTGAAATGCAGGTTGCCAAGCCCGCCGGAACCGCCAGCGGCCACCAGCAGACGTTGCCGGTGTCGAACGAGGTCGCCCAGGTCTTCGCCGGTATCCTCGTCCCGGACGACGGTACCAACCGGCACCGCAACGACCACATCCTCGCCGCTGCGACCGGTCTTCTGCCGTGACATGCCGTTCTGGCCCCGTTCCGCGCGGAACGCCCGGGCATGGCGGAAATCCGCCAGCGTATTGAGCCCCTCGTCCGCCTCCAGATAGACGCCGCCACCGCGACCGCCATCACCGCCGTCCGGCCCGCCGAAGGGAATGAACTTCTCCCGGCGGAAACTTGCCGACCCGTTGCCGCCGTCCCCCGCCTGCACGGTGATGCTGACTTCATCCACGAATTTCATGGCCGGGAGTATATCGGAAGTTCCCCATGCCCGGGACAATGCACGCGCCCCATACGAAAGAACCCCGCGTTGGCGCGGGGTTCCCGGGGTCGACGTTCTGCCGTCGAGCTTCAGTTCGCGCGCACGCTCACGTACTTGCGATGCCGCGGGCCCTTGCGCTCGAACACCACCTTGCCCGCGGCGGTAGCGAATATTGTGTGGTCCCGGCCAAGACCGGCACCTTCACCGGCATGGAAGTGGGTGCCACGCTGGCGCACGAGAATGTTCCCGGGCACCACGTCCTGACCGCCAAAACGCTTCACGCCCAGGCGCTTGGATTCCGAATCGCGACCGTTGCGGGTGCTGCCGCCTGCCTTCTTGTGTGCCATCTCCGAAAACTCCCGTTTCTGGTCGTTCAGCCGGCCTTGATGCCGGTGATCCTGACTTCGGTGTAGGGCTGCCGGTGCCCGAGCGCGCGCTTGTAGTTCTGCCGGCGCTTGAACTTGATGATCTCGACCTTGCGTCCCCGCCCGGACCCGACGACTTCCGCCTCCACGGACCCGGATTCGAGCACCGGCGTACCGACCTGCACCTGATCGCCATCGGAGACCATGAGGACCTGATCGAACGCAACGGCGGCGCCATCCTCCGCATCCAGCTTCTCGATCCTGAGGACATCGCCTTCGGAGACGCGATACTGCTTGCCCCCGGTCTTGATCACGGCATACATGATATGAGTATCTCCGACGATTGACAGTTGCCGAACCGGCTTCAAAGGCGCGGAATGATAGCCGCTGGCAGCCCGCGGGTCAAACGCCGGCGAGCCACGGCGAGCCGGAACATCGGGAGACAACACGGCCCGGGAGCGCTACCATGCGGCAGACCGCCGTGGACCCCGGGCCCGGCCGCGACGCAACGCCTGCGCTTGACAGCCCCTGGAGGTCGCCATAGTGTGGCCGCCGGCGGGCGCTGCGAGCCGGATCCCGGCACCCGCACCGGACACCAACCGCGGCTCCTGGCCCCTCGCGCCACCGGTTCTGCTGATGACGATTGACGATATTCGGGCGCTGGTCGCCGACGACATGCGGGCTGTAGATCGCCTGATCACCGATCGCCTGCGCTCCGATGTGGCGCTGATCAACCAGCTCGGCGCCTACATTGTCGGTGGCGGCGGCAAGCGCCTGCGGCCATTGCAGGTGCTGCTGGCCGCCCGCGCCTGTGGGTACCAGGGACAGGCGCACATCCAGCTCGCCGCCGTGGTGGAGTTCATCCACACCGCCACCCTCCTCCATGACGATGTGGTGGATGGCTCCGAGCTGCGTCGGGGGCGGGAGACGGCAAACCGGCTCTGGGGCAACGAAGCCAGCGTGCTGGTGGGCGATTTCCTCTACTCCCGCGCCTTCGAGATGATGGTGGAGGTCGGCTCCATGGACGTCATGGCGGTCATGGCCCGTACAACCAATACCATCGCCGAGGGCGAGGTGATGCAGCTGCTGAACGTGAACGACCCGGACACCACCGAAGAGCGGTACATGCACGTGATCTACTGCAAGACCGCCACGCTGTTCGAGGCCGCTTCACGACTCGGGGCAATACTCTCGGGACTGGAGCCGGAACCACAGGAGCGCATCGCCACCTACGGCCGTCAGCTCGGCACCGCCTTCCAGCTGGTGGACGACGCTCTGGACTACGCCGGCGACACCGGCGCCACCGGCAAGAACGTGGGCGACGACCTGGCCGAGGGCAAGCCCACCATGCCGCTGATCCATGCCATGCGAAACGGGACTCCGGAACAGGCCGCGCTGATCCGCAAAGCCATTGAACACGGGGGCCGCGGGCAGATCGAGGGCATCATGGACGCTATTGAAAACACCGGGGCGATCACCTATACTCGCGCCCTCGCTCAGCAGGCCGCCTCCGAGGCGGTTGCCAGTCTGCAGAGCCTGCCCGACACGCCTTACCGGCGGGCCATGGAGCGTCTGGCCCGGTTCAGCGTGGAACGGGCCTACTAGCAGGACATGTCGGGGTGTAGCTCAGCCTGGTAGAGCACTGCCTTCGGGAGGCAGGGGTCGGAGGTTCGAATCCTCTCACCCCGACCAGTTACCAACCTGTCCCTTCCGGACACATGGGTAACAGATCATACCGAGCACGTCGGTAACACTTTTGGGCCGAAAGGGTTGTCGGCCGGCTCCACGCGATCAGCGTCCTGATCGAAAAACCCCAAGTCATGATCCATGAAGCTGACAAGCCAGATCCCGTCAGCGATCTCACGAATCCCCACGTACTGTCCGGCCAATACGGTACGCAGGCTGATTCTGCGTCTGCCGATGCAAGACCGCCCGCACTGAGTCACCAGAAGGGACTATACACTGAGCCCGAAACGCCTTGGCGCCGCATTGGTGGACGTGGGTGTGCTGGCATCCGAAGTTGGCGAAAAGGAGCTGCGGGACAAGGGCGTTCCCGGTGAGCGCATCGGTGAATACCTGAGCCGCAACAGGCTGGTCCGTAACGATCAAGTCTACCTCGCGCTGGCGCAGCAGTTCGGGGTGCCATTCGTGAAGCTGCGGGATTTCATTGTTGCGCGCGAGACGCTGAAGCTCATCCCCGGTCGCTTTGCCCGTCAACACACGGTGTCGCTGATCACGGTTGATATTGACCGTTTCAAGATCGTCAACGACACCTGGAGCCACGCCACCGGCGACACGGTGTTGAAGAACCTTGCACAGGTTGCGGCCGAGGTACTCCGCAAGGATGATCTGTTCGGGCGGATCGGCGGCGAGGAGTTCTCCGTGCTGCTGCCGGGGTCCAATCTCGAAGATGCCTCGATCCTGGCCGAGCGGCTACGCTCGCACGTCGAGTCCCAGGCCGTTGCCCATACCGGCGGCATTATCCGCTACACGATCAGCGCCGGGGTGGTCCTGGCCGGGGACGAGTCACCGGATTCGCTGCTGCAGCGTGCCGATCGCGCGCTCTATGCAGCGAAGCGGGCCGGGCGCAACCAGGTCGCCCGCGGGTGACCACGGTCCCGCGTTTCCCCCACGCCGCAACGGAGTCACCCCGGAGCCGCCCGGCCACCTCTCCAGGTATGCGATCACACGTGTCACCGATGGGATGAGCCACGAAATGCTCCTTGAAGCATCACGGCTCTGTATCCCGGCACGCCGGCATAGTAGGCCGCTACCTGCCCGTGCCCGCCCCGGCGCGAAACTGCCGAAACTGCCCACGCCGGATGAAACGTTCGAACTCGTCCTTCGGCACAGGCTGGCTGTACAGGAAGCCCTGGAACGTGGTGCATCCCTCATTGACGAGAAAGGCCCGCACGCGCCTGTTCTCCACTCCCTCGGCGATGACGTTCAGACCAAGGCTCCTGGCCAGGGCGATAATGGCGCGTACAATGGCGGCGTCGTTGGCGTCATCCAGGACACCGCGCACGAATCGCTGGTCGATCTTGATCTGGTCCAGGGGCAGATGCTTGAGGTAGTAGAGAGATGAGTAGCCGGTGCCGAAATCGTCCAGGGAGAAGCTCACACCCCGGTCCTTCAGCGCCTTCATCTTCGAAATCGTATCGTGCATATCCACCAGCAGCGAACTCTCCGTGAGTTCCAGGAGCAGTTGCCGGGGATCCGTGCCGGTTTCCGCGAGGATCGAAATCACCTCCTGCGCAAAGTCGGGGTGGTGGAACTGCCGGGCACTCACGTTGACGGCCACGCTCCACTCAGGATCCCGCGCAAATTTCGCCCACGCTGCGATGTCGCGGCAGACTCGCTCCAGCATCAGGTGTCCCAGACCGAAGATCAGCCCTGACTCCTCCGCAACCGGAATAAACTCCGTGGGCGGGAGGATGCCTGTCACGGGATGGCGCCAGCGGACCAGAGCCTCGGCACCGGCGAGTCTTCCGTCCAGGTCCACCTGGGGCTGGTAGAAGGGCTCAAACTCCATCCGCTCAAGCCCCCGGCGTAGCTCGGCCTCGGTACGCACGCGCAGGTTCACGGCTGCCTGCATGACCGGATCGAAGCGCCGGAGTGTGTTGCGCCCGGATGCCTTGGCCTGGTACATGGCGAGATCGGCCTGCTTCATGATTTCGTCCACCGTGTCCCCGGGCTTCCCGAAGAGTGTGATGCCGATACTGCACGTCCCCTGGCGCGCGCGTTCCGGAAAGTTGCCGGGCCGGCTGACAGCCGCGAGGACCTTTTCCGCCATCAGTTCGGCCTGGACCATGGCCTCGTCGGGGTCCGAGTCCAGCTCTCCCAGCACAATGACGTATTCGTCCCCACCGAAACGGGCTACCGTGTCCGTGGCACGCACACAGGCCGTCAGGCACTCGGCCACCCGTCGCAACAACGCGTCACCCTCGGTGTGACCCAGGGTATCGTTGAGGGACTTGAAATGGTCGAGATCGAGAAACAGCACCGCGCCCGCAAGGCCGTGACGCACGCTGGCGGCCAGCTTCTGCTGCAGGCGGTCCATGAGCAAGCGGCGGTTGGGCAGGCCCGTGAGCGGGTCATAGAACGCCAGGAACTGAATCTCCTCTTCCGTACGCTTGCGTTCGCTGATGTCGCGGAAGAGCACCGCAAGTCCTTCCGGCCAGGGGTGGACGCCGACCTCTACCCAGATGTCGAGAGGCTCATAATGGAGTTCGTAATGGACGGGGCGTTGTTCATCCATCGCTTCCCTGAAGCTGGTTTCCGTCACGGTGCCTGCGAGGTCCGGAAAGACATCCCAGACGGTCCGCCCCATGATCTCGTCACGTGGCTTTTGTAGCAGCCGTGTGGCTTCCCGGTTGGCGTAGGTGTAGCGGTAATCCCGGTCGATGGTGAGGAAGGCATCCGTCATGGCCTCCATCGCCACGGACAAGCGCCCTTCCAGTTGCCGGATCTCGGCCTGAGCCTGCTTGCCTTCGGAGATGTCCTGGAATGCACCGCGCACATGCGTGATGCGACCCGAACCGTCTCGTACCGCCTCGCCAATGGCCCGTACCCACAAGCGACGACCCTTGGCGGTGATAATCTCCAGCTCCTCGTCGTACGGGACCCCTTCCGTCGCACAGGCGTTGAAGATTGCCAGGATACGGTCGCCGTATTCCGGAGCGTAGAAACTGATACCTTCCTCGAGCGACACCTCGGTGCCAGGTGGAAGATCGTGAATTGCGCACACCTCGTCCGACCACTTGATTCGCCCTGACGCAAGATCCACCACCCATCCCCCCAGCCGGGCAGTGCGGCCAGCGACACGCAACATGATCTCGTTCTCGCGCAGAACCTGCTCGCTGTGCCGGCGCTCGGTAATATCCTGGGTAATCGCGTAGACGCCGTGAACCTGACCGTCCACCATCAGCGGCATGGCGTTGACCGCGTAGAACCGGCGCTGGCCGGACTCGTCAACCCAGCTGTGCTCAAACCACTGGGGGTGACCCCGCAGCGCTTTCTCGAAGATCTCCGCCAGTCGCTCACGGTCCTCCGCCGCCACGAATTCGCTGTAATGACGCCCGAGCACACGCTCACGGGGCAAGCCCTTCAGCTGGCACGCCTGCTCGTTCGCATCCACATAGAATCCAGCAGCATCAACAAGATGGACAGCCTCTGGGTGCCCGTGGAACAGGGCACGATAGGCCTCCGGAATGTGGGAGAAATCGGAAAGCACCCTGGTCACTCCGTACCGTTCGGGAGCCGGATGTCAGTCCCGCGGCCCGGGCGGCAATGACCGAATCCCCTCCAACTATAGGCAATCTGCGCGAATCCCGGAGCCAGCGCAGGATATTCCGGTCGATCCGCTGGGCAAGACCATGAAGTGGCGCTTCGGTGCATCCCTACGAATGCGCGAAGTGCTTGCCGACCTCGCGGATCACCTCGCGCACGGCCGGTGAAAGGTCGCTCACGCCTGCAGCCCTGCCGACAGCATCCGGATCCCCGCTCTCGAGCACCTTGTCAAACGCCAGACTTACCATAATTGCCAGCAGATGGACGACGCGGCGACTATGCAATGGCCGCCGCGTTCAGGGTAGATAAGGGGGGCGCGCACACCTTTATCGCTGGAGCGCTGACCTGCGTCGCGGAGGAGTCCCGTGGACGGTGCCATGGTCCCGAACGTGCCAACCGCCCCCGGGAGGGCGCTCACCTCGTCCAGTTGATCCCGCTCAAGCGCTGAGGCAGCAAACCATGCTGCAATGGCGGGCCAGCAGCAATCGAAAAGGATCATGACCGATCGATACGCTTGCGCCGCACGGAGGTATGCCATGAGCGAACACGTTTCCACCCTGATCGTACCAGTGGACGGATCCCGGCAGGCGTGCCGCGGCGCCGAGCATGCGGGCGAACTCGCATCACTGCTGGGTGCGCGTCTACAGCTCCTCCACGTGATGCCGGCCGCCCCGGCGGAGCTCTCGGATCTCCCGGGAAACCGCACTGCGGACACCGACGCGGACCTCGCCGCCCAGCGTCAGGCAGCGGACGATGCCCTGTCCGCTGCAAGGAGCGCCCTGCAACAGGGCATACGCGATTCCGCAGAGGCGGTCATCCTGGACGACATCGCGCATCACGGCGACCCAACCAGGGTGACGGTGAAGCATGCGGCAGCCACCAGCGGCGGGATGGTGGTCATGGGTGCCCGTGGCCTCGGCGGACTCAGGAAGCTCTTCCTCGGCAGCGTGAGCGACGCCGTGGTGCACAACGCGCCCTGCCCCGTCATGGTCGTCCATGACAACGACCACCCGTCGAACCGGACCGGCATCCGCCATGTGCTGCTACCGGTGGACGGCTCCACCGGTAGCGACGCCGCGGCCCGCCTTGCCGGACAGATTGCCGGGGCCGCCGGCGCGGCCATCCATCTGCTGTTCGCCTACCCGCGTCATCCGGCGGATGTGCAGGGTGCGCCTGGCGTCATGGGCGAGGCCGGCGCCTACACGGAGGAGATGGTCGAGTCCTTCATCGAGGCCGGGCGGGAGGAGGCAGCCAACGTCTTTGCACAGGCCCGTCGCGAGCTTGGCACAACCGGACTGGAAATCAGCGAGCATCAGCTTGCAAGCGGGGCGCCGGCCGTGGCCATTCTGGATTTTGCCTCGGCGCAGACCGAACCCGGCATCATTGTCATGGGGCGCCGTGGCGTCAGCCGCTGGCAGGAACGACTGATGGGGAGCGTAAGCCACACGGTAGTCAACAAGGCCTCGTGTCCGGTTCTGGTGGTGAGCTGAGGCACCACGACTGACCCGGGCCGGGACCCGCAGGAGGGCATGAGATGGCTCCGGAGGAATTTCCTGCGCCTCCCGTCGAAATGCCCAGGGTGACAACGGCCCCGTGTGATCATGCGCCTGCGCTCGGCCGCCGCCCGCCACGGCGTGGCCGAAGCGGCGTCCTTCTGCTAGTAGTTACTGAAAGGCTGGCAGTTTCAGGGAACTGAAGGATGATCGATCGCCGGATGGGCGATGCGGTCGGGTGATCACGGACCTCATCCACGCGAACGTCGAGCGTGGCCACGTGATGCGTACGTGCTTGTGCTTCGCGAAGCAGGAGGAATTGCACCATGGCCAGCCTTAAGGAATACCTGAAACTGATGGAAGAAGACGCAGTACTGCGCGACATGCTCACCCGCGACCCGGGTGGAACGCTGACACAGGCGCGCATTTCCCTCGAGGACAAGAAACTCCTCGAGAGCGGGGATCCGGACGCCATCGCCAGGGCTGCCGACGTCAAAGACCTGTCACCTGCTGTACGCGAGGTGATCAAGCAGGTCGGCAAGCACTTCGCCAAACCCTGAGGCATTCAGGGACGGGCGCAGGATTTGTCGCTTCGCTTCCGGCCCACCCCCGCTACCATTGCCTGGACCGGCACTGGCGGGTGTGGCTGGCACTGACCGGGATTCCGGTCGGGCTTCCGACCCCGGCGTTGTTGAGGCGGATCGTTACGTGTCCCCGACGCCCATCCTTTCCAATCCAACCAACCCGGTCACGAAGGCGACGGGCAGCACGGCCGTGGCCATGGCCACCGTGACAATGAACACCGGCAGGGTGAGGAAACGACCCGCACCGTAGGCCATGGCGATGCCGCCACCGCCGCCGAGCGCCGTGTTGCCTGGGAGATTCAGCAGGGTGGCCAGCGACAGGATCGGCAGGACGCCCCCCGGCAGGCGCGCGGCAAGACGATGCAGGCGACCCTGGCAGTGAGCGGGCAAGGACGCGCGCCGGAGCAGGTCCACTCCTGCGATCCGCCGGCCGATGAGGTAGGCCGTGGTCAGACCCATGCAAGTGGCCAGATGGGCTCCCAAGGCGCCCGGTGCGCCGAACAGGATCATGATCAGCAGCCCGATCTCCACGGACGGAACGAACGGCACGGCAAGAAGCAGTGCATAGACGACGCAGGCGACGATGAGCACCGCGGTGCTCTCGGTCCGCTGCAGCAGCCACTGGGGCGGCTCGCCGGTAGCCTTCATGACCGCCAGCAGCACCGCGGCCAGCAACAGCAGATTGCGCAGTCGCAGGATCCGGCGTCCGTGATTCCGCCACAGGATCTGCCACGCGGGAGTTGTCCGGCAAAGGCCGGGGTTGCGGTGCATGGCTGTTGTCCTCCGTCCCCCACGACCGGTGTGGTGGCGTTGCCGCAGGACGGCGGACCGCCCCGCGGCACCGGTTGCCGTGCCTACTGTCTCGGGTCGTCCTCCGGGTTCACGTATTCGATCCCCCAGGGGCCCGTGCCATGGAGCTGGAAGACGACTTCACCCTCGGCGTACCCGTACATCGGCGCACCCGGTGACATGATGAAGGTGCTTCCCTCGGGCAGGGCCCTGGTCTGATCGGGATCGAATTCCTCGCCGTGGGCAAAGTGCAGGGTGCCCTGGAGAACAGTGCCGCGCTCGTACGCCGGATGGATGTGCGGCTTGATCTCGTATCCATCCTCCAGGCGCAGGCGGAAGGTAAAGGGTTCCTCCCTGGAGATGTCGCCTTCGATGATCGCAATCTCGGCACCTTCGCCCATGGAACCCACCGGCCCCCAATCCAGTTCATCGGGCATGACGAATACGTGCCCGCCGGAGCCCGGTTGATAGGGGGTGTTGCCGGCAAGGGCCGTGGAGAGCCCCAGCGCCAGGGCTGAAGCGCTCGTGATGATGGTCAACGCCTTCATGGTCTACGTCCTCCGTATCGCGGTCTTGTGCGGTTACTCCGGCTTGGTTGCCAGCAGGTTGACGCTCTTCACGCCATAGCTGCGGCTGGCGGCCTGGGCGGCGTCGGTGAGGAAGCGGTACTGCGGGTTGTCCTGGAACGCGACCATCTCCAGCCCTGCCGCCGTGATACCGCCGCGGTAGTCGTCCTGCTGCATGGCGCCGCCGATGCAGGCCGCCCACAGGGTCGAGTCGCACTTCACCTTCTCCGGCAGCGGACTCTCGGTGACGATGTCCGACAACGCCAGACGGCCCCCCGGCCGCAGCACGCGGGCGATGCCGGCGAACACCCGGTCCTTCTCCGCGGACAGGTTGATGACGCCGTTGCTGATCACGACATCGACGCTGGCATCATCGAAGGGTGGTTCCTCGATATAGCCGGCATGGAAGGATATGTTGTGGAAGCCGTTCTCGCGGGCCAGACGCTGTGCCTTCTCCCGCTGCTCGTCGGTCATGTCGAGCCCGAGAACGCGTCCCGTCGGCCCCGTGTACAGCGCCGCCAGGAACGTGTCCGTGCCCGAACCGCTACCCAGATCCAGCACCGTCTCCCCGGGCCGGATGGCAGCCAGGCCGAGGAAGTGGCCCACGCCCGCGAAGGACTCCAGCGCCTGCCGGGGAATACGGTCGAGGTCAGCCGGAGGATAACCCAGCTCCTCGGCCAGGGGCCGGCCCATCGCGAAGTGGAATTCCCCCTCAGGCTCTTTCGCAACGCGGCGGTACATGTCCTTGACCTTCTGCTCCAGGGCGCCACGGTCCACCAGACCGGACTCACGAATGGGTGTCGTCGTTGCCATTGCTCTCTCTCCTCTGGTTCGAATTCCTCATCGCCACTCGCGGGTGAGTCCCGGAGTGCTCGCAAGGACGTATGGAGGGGGGCAAATGGTTCCAACGGACTTTTTCGCTCCGGCTGGAACGCTTTCACCACGGCTGGCGCTAGACTTGCCGGATGCAGGGTTTCTCATTGCAGGGCAGGACATGCCGGACAACGACACCAGACAGCGACAGCGGCGGGAGGCAGTCCGCGCGCGCTTCGAGCAGGAAATCGAACGCCTGCTGGACCGTCTCTACGGCACCGCCCTGCGTCTCACGCGTAACCCGGATGATGCCGAGGATGTGGTAGCCGAAGCCGTTGAGAAGGCGTGGGAACAGGTGCCGAAGTTGCGTGACTGGGCGCGCTTCGAGGGCTGGATGTTCCGCATCCTGAACAACACCTTCGTCACACTGTGGCGTCGGCGCCGCTCGCGCCAGGACCGCGAGACCGCCGTGGACGAGCTATCGCGGGACTCCGTGGATGCCGCGTCCTTTTCCCTGTTCCAGAAGCTCCACCAGCCATTCCTTCTCTGGTGGGGCACCCCCGAGGAACAGTTCGTGGACGGCCTTGTCCAGGAAGACCTGGCCAAGGCGGTCGATGCGCTGCCGGACGCCTATCGGCTGGTGGTTGTGCTCGTGGAACTGCAGGGGTATACGTACGAGGAAGCAGCGGCATTGCTCGCTCTGCCCGTCGGGACCGTGCGCTCGCGGCTTAATCGGGGGCGCGGGCTTCTGCAGAAGGCGTTGTGGGAGTATGGACGGCACGCAGATGAGGGGCAGCCACCGGGTCCGAAGCATCCGCAGTCTGGCGGGGAGTGACAATGAGCCGGGATGACCTTACCTGCGAGGAGGTCCTGGAGCAGCTCTTCGCCTACCTGGACCAGGAGCTGGATGGCGACCGACTGGCTGCCATGGACCGGCATCTGCGGCGGTGTCGTGACTGCTTCACCAGGGCCGAGTTCGAGAAACGCCTGCGCGCCCGGGTCCGGGAGACCGGCACGGCGCAGGCGCCGGAGCGGTTGCGGCAGCGGGTGAAAAAGGTGCTCGACCGCTACTGAACCAGTACGCGATGACGGGGGGTATTCGCCATGGTGGCGATACTCGGGTATTCGCGAGATCAGATCTTCGCAGCGGTCAGGGATATGTACAGCGCGGTGTCCCGCGCGCCCGATGACGGTTTCCATTTTCCCGTCGGGCGGCCCGCCGCGGAGGCGCTCGGCTATCCATCGGATGTCCTCGACCGGCTGCCCAAATCGTCCGTGGAAGCCTTCGCCGGCGTCGGCTACCCTTTCTCCGCCCAGGCGATTCAGCCGGGTGACGTCACCCTGGACATCGGCGCCGGTGCCGGCAATGACGCCCTCATCGCCGCGGCACGGGTAGGTGACAAGGGCCGGGTTATCGCCCTGGACCTGACAAGGGCCATGACCCGGCGCATCAGGGCCGCTGCAGAGGAGTCCGGTGTAACGAACCTCAGCGTCCTGGAAGCGTCCGGGGAGTGCCTGCCCCTGGCCGACGGCAGCGTGGACAGCATCACCAGCAACGGGGCCCTCAATCTGATACCGGACAAGCGCCGCGCCGTTGCGGAGATATTCCGTGTCCTGCGCCCTGGCGGACGGCTGCAGATCGCCGATGTGGTCATCCGCCGTCCGGTGACCGTGGACTGCAGCGACGACCCACGCCTGTGGGTGGAGTGCGTGGTGGGTGCCACTGTGGACGAGGAACTGCTCGCCATGTTCCAGGACGCCGGTTTCGAACATATCCGTGTGGTACGCAGGCTTGATTACTTCTCCCACAGCCCCAGCGCCCAGACCCGGGAGATCGCCGCCAGTTTCGATGCCTACTCCGTGGAACTGGGCATGCAGCGTGCCGCGCAAGCGCCGAGCGCGATCCAGCATTGGTCGCGCCGCCTCAACCCCATGCGGGGGCTGCGATCCCTCTGGCGCCGCGGTGCCGCCGGCGTGGCAAGCCTGGCCCTGGCGGTGCTCACCTGCTACGGCACCCTGGGCGCGCTCGCACTCCTGGCGGCCATGGGCGCGGGGGTTGGCCTGAACGAAGGGCTCTGGGCGACCGCGATTGCCCTGTTCGCGGTGCTGACCGTCGCCGCGGTCGCCCCGGGCTGGCGCTACCACAGCAACGTCGGCCCGATGGTACTGTGCGCGGTCGGGGCCGCAGTGATCTGCTACGCGTTGTTCGTGCACTACACGATGGTCGTAGAGCTGATCGGCTTCCTGGTCCTTGCCGCCGGCGTGGGCTGGGACATCCACCTCCGACGCCGGAAGCAGGCACGCGTGCTTGGCCTGAAGACGGCAGCGGATTACTGACCTTTCGGAAAGCAACGGTGCATCGGGGTGCTCCTTCCAACCACCCGGGCGCCTTGCCGGGGCATGGAACATCAACCGACGGTCACGACTTGCGCCCCCTTGCACAACCCTTGGCGAGCCGCCGTGGGGCGCATCTTCGCGCACCAGTCGACCAACGGCCACGCCCGGCATCGTGTCACGGGGAGGTGTGAATCCTGATGGACCAACCAGGGAAGTGCTGAAGTATTCACAGGGCCGTGCTCGAGACCGGTGTTCGTCCATGGCCAGGAACAAGCCGCCTCAGGCAGTGGTTCTACATTTGGTGGCCTGCGACCACGCCAGGGGCGAACACCGACCAGGCCCCAAGGGGTTGCACACAGAGCCTGCGCGCTGCGGAGTTCTGCTATGAGCGAAGTCGTCTACTGGTTGGATCTGGCGGGGGTAATGGTCTTCGCGCTCTCGGGAGTGATCGTCGCCTGTCGTTCGCGGATGGACCCGTTCGGCATGCTGGTGCTGGCGGCCGTGACAGGCGTCGGGGGAGGCACGCTTCGCGACCTGGTGCTGGGCGTCCGGCCCGTGTTCTGGGTTACCGATCCCACCTATCTGTGGGTGATCCTGGCCGTTGTCGGATTGTCCGTCGTCGGCTTCCATTTCATTCACCGCGTGTCGCGGGTGTTCCTTCCCGTTGCAGACGCATTCGGCCTGGCGCTTTTTACCGTGATCGGCACCCACAAGGCGTTGCTGCTGGAAGCGCCCGCGGCGGTTGCCGTGCTGATGGGATTGCTGACCGGCGTTGCCGGGGGGATGATTCGCGACGTGCTCGCGCGGCGCATTCCCATGGTGCTGCAAAGGGAGATCTATGCCACGGCATCCATTGCCGGCGGCATCACGCTGGTGACGTTCGCTGGCCTGGGCGCCCCATTCGCGTTGAGCCTCCCGGTGGCGTTGCTGGTCACCCTCTTACTGCGGCTGGCGGCCATTTACTGGCACTTGGCATTGCCGGTGTTTGCGTGGGTGGAAATGCACTCGGAAGGTGAACCCGGGGGCGACAACGACGAAGTGACCCGGGACGACCACAGTGCGGACCGGGATCGGAAACCCGGCAGCCGGGTGAAGCTGATTCGTCAGAAGCCTCCGCAGCGCAGGCCGTAGTACCACTTCGACGAATCGGACCCCAACGGGCTGCGCCGGGCGGGCCTGCCGCCTGCGTATTCCGACGCCTCGTAACCACCTGTTCCGATCCCTCAAGAACCGGGGCAACGACGAAGGCCCATGAATGTACGGTCTCACCGCACCGATGGTGCTCGGGGGCGCCTGGAGTGGCAGCACGGGCGATGGATCAGGCGTCCGCTACGGCGGATCGGTGGGCGCGGTCCGCCTCGGATCTACTCAACCAGGATCTCCCCGGAGCCTCCCATTTCCTGTGGCGCATTCTTCATCTTCGTGAGTCCGTCCTTTATGCGTAGCACTGCTTCCTGGTAGTGGACATGAACACCTGCCTGGTGTCGTACCGGCATCGTCGCCCGCACAGCGACCCCTCATGAGACGCACAACAACGCACGGGGTGCAGGGGGTGCGCGGGTTCACACCCTGAAGTGACTCACCAGCTGGCGCAGGTTGCCGGTGAGTTCCGTGAGCTCCTCGCTCGCCGAGGCCGTGGACCGGGTATCCTGCGCCGCCTCCTCCGCAATCTCGACGATCCGCGACAGGCTGCGGTTGATGCTATCCACCATCGTCGCCTGCTCTTCCGCGGCGCTGGCGATCCGCACGTTCATGTCGTTGATGGTGGTAATCGCCTGCGCCACCCCGCCCAGGGCCACTTCCGCTTCCCCCGCCTTCTGCACCGTGGACTCGCCGCGGGCACTGTTCTCGTGCATGACGGTGACCGCCCGCTGCGCGCCCTTCTGCAGGTTCTCGATCTTGGCGTTGATGTCAGTGGTGCTGGCTTGCGTCCGGTTGGCGAGAGTACGGACTTCGTCCGCAACCACCGCGAAGCCACGCCCCTGCTCGCCGGCCCGGGCGGCCTCGATCGCGGCATTCAGGGCCAGCAGGTTGGTCTGCTCGGCAATGCTGCTGATCACGTCGACCATGGAGGTGATATCGCCCACCGCGTCATCCAGTTCGTTGATCACCCCGGCAGCTGTATCCACCTCGCCGGCCAGGGTGCGAATGGCCTCGACCGCCGTGTTGACGAGATCGCGCGCCCGCTTGCCTTCCTTGTCGGCCTTCTCGGCAGCCGCGGCTGCGCTACTCGCGTTCCTCGAGACCTCCTGGGCCGCGCTGTCCATTTCGTTCATGGCGGTGGCGACCTGATCGGTCTCGGCCCGCTGATTGCTCACGCCTTCGTTGGTCCGCGATGCCAGGCGACGCATCTCGGCGGTTGAGCTGCCGATCTGCCCGGTGGCGCCCACGACCCTGTCGACCAGATCATGGATCTTGCCGACGAACCGGTTGAAGGCCCCGGCCACCGCCCCGATCTCGTCCTCGCGCTTGATGTTCAGGCGGCATGTCAGATCCCCACCCCCCTGGGCGATGTCCGCCAGCGCTTCCTGGACATCGCGGATGGGCCGGGTGACCAGATGCTGGGTGACGAAGGCGATGACACTGGCAATGATGACGACCAGCAGTACGGTCTGGCCGGCGGTGCGAACCAGTGACTCACCCTGCATCTGGTTGATGGTGGAATGGTCAGCCAGCACGACCAGCCGCCCGACGTCATTGCCTTCATGGGTGAGGTCGTGTTCGCTGACGTGACGGGCATCGTCCGGGACAGACGCACTGGGAACCACCGCACCAGCCGCGTCCACCCGACGCCCGGCAACGGGCTCACCAGCGTCATCGAAGACGTAGACCCCACCAATACTCACGCCCTCGGCCTCGGAGGCCACAATGGTTTCAAGCTGGTCGAACTCGTAATTCCACAATGTCGCAGGAGCATTGAGCAAGATGCGCGTGACGGAGGCATCGACTTCCCGCTGGAGCTGGCGCTCCAGCGCACCCTGTGTCCGGAAATGGTTATAGGAGCCGAATGCCGCGAGCAGCACAACCAGGACAACGGCGATGAAGAGGTTGTAACGGAAATTGATCGAGCGGGTCAGGGACACGGCCATGACTACACCATCCATGGTTGCCTCATCCGTTGCCGGACGTGGGTTGCGAGGTCCCCCGCGCTAACGAGGCACCCGCGAATACCGCGCGTATGTGCCAGTGGATCCGATTCCGCGCCCTTCACGCCTTGACGTGGCATACGCAACGATCTTGCCCGAAATCATCGGCAGGGTCGGCAAACCCTTGAGCTGACCGCATACGGTGGTATGGCCATTCGCCTCCACGCCACCGGCAAGCCCGGTTACTGCAGGTACTCGCCACTGATCTCCTGCACGAAGCCTTCCTCCTGGAGTTCTTCCAGCGTGGCCTGCAGGCGTGCGATCAGTGCATCGTCCACGCCGCGATGGAACGCAAAGCCCATGGTACTCTCATGCAGGGTGTAGACATCTTCATATTCCGTGGTGTCTTCGCCCATCCTGGAGAGGTGCCAGTAGGCGATATCCTGAGCGTAGGCCACGGCATCGACACGCCCGCCAATCAGCATCCTGAGCATGCTCTCGGTGTTGCTGGTCTCCTGCATCACTGACTCGTCCACCCCGAGATCCCGCAACAGCAGCTGCCCGATATCCTCGCGGATCACGCCGATGGACAGCTCGTTCATGTCCTCCACCGAGTCGACGGAGAGGCTGCTCTCTGCGGGGGCCAGCAAATTCACGGAAGACGGAATGATCGGCCCCACGAACTGGAACATCTCCTCGCGTTCATCGGTGTAGGTCATCCCGAACAGTGCCGTCCCGGGTTCGTTCTGGATGATCCTGTAGGAACGGGCCCATGGAAGGAACTCGATGTCGTCGGCGGACACGTCGACATCAAGCCGGTCGAACATTTCCATGAGCACGTCGTAGATAATGCCACTGGGCGAGCCGTCTTCATCCTGATAGTTGTACGGGGGGTACTCCTCACTCATCCAGCGCAGCCCTTCCAGGCTGTCCGCGGCGGCAACGGACGAAAAAAGGGCAGCGGTGAGAAGTCCAGGCAATACCTTGGGCATAACAGCCTCCTTGCTGAGATTGACCCACCTTCGGTTGGGGGTCGTGGGTTCCGGCGGAGCACGTCCTGCGCACCCTCGAGACCAACGCTACCAAGGCCGCCCGGCAGCGGAATGCGATCAAGCGCACAGATTGCGAGCAGCGTGGCGCGCCCCGATCCTCGCTGCGATATCTCAGCGGATCGGACCAATACCCCCGTATTGGACCCCGGTCGCGCGGAGGACATCACCGAGGCGTTGTGGGGCACGCGGGTCTCGCCGAGCACGGTGAGCGATCTCAACCAGAAGACCTCCACAGATCGACGCCTGGCGGAATCGGCCGATTGAGGGCGAATTCCCGTACGTCACGCCATGTGCTCGCCTATTACGCGTTTCCGGGTTCACACATGTGCCAGCCGGGCACGGCCAGGGCCCAACAGGGTCCTGGCCTGATCGGGCATGGTTTCAAGCCCGGCTGCAACCATGCGATTCACCACGGTCCTGGCAAGAATGACAGTCAGTCTGCTTTCCGCAAGTGAGCAGTTCCCGCCGACCGGCTGTACCGGTACGCTGGTCATCAGGCGTCACGGAACCTGCGACAGCGCAAACGGGGAACTGGCAATGCAATCAACTGCGGAAGAACGTCTTCGCTCGCTTGGTCTGGAACTTCCCGTAGTCACCAGACCAAGGGGCAGTTTCCGTCCCTACGTCACCTCAGGGTCCATGCTCTATCTATCCGGCAAGGGGTTACCCCTGCGCGTAGACGGAGGCACCGTGCCGAAGGTAGGGGCGGAAATATCTGTCCAGCAGGCTCAGGCCCATGCTCAGGAGGTCGGCCTGTACCTTCTGGCGCTCATCAAGGAGGCGCTTGGAAGTTTCGAACGGGTACAGCGCGTCATCAAGGTTTTTGGCATGGTGAACGCCGACCCGAGCTTCACTGCTCACACGGAAGTCATCAACGGCTGTTCCGACCTGTTTGTCGCAGTTCTTGGCGAGCGCGGGGAGCACGCCCGTTCCGCCATTGGCGTTGGCTCATTGCCCAAGGGGTTTGCCGTGGAAATTGAAGCCATCGTTGAAATCTCGGGGCACAGTGACGGGTGATCCTTTCATTGAGCAAACGCCTTTCCGTGGGCTGACCTTTTCCGGTCAAACTGGCTACCTCTTCTTCATCTCCGCAGGAATGGATCCGCGAGGAGCCACTGAAGAGCGCGAGAATGGTGTTTTATACTGATCGTACAACATGACGCACAGTACCGCCTGAATCTTCGTCCATTCGGAGGGATAGTCGGACTGATACTCGTTGACCATCCGTACCGCTCGTGCCCGGACCTCCGGGGAATATCTCGTCATCTTGCTCACGGCTCCATACTCTCAAGGTTTGGAGCCCCCGGGAATGCCTACTCGGTTCACGAACGCCACCTCTCAGGCACCTGTCAATGGTCAATCAAGCCACCCCCCGTGTAGTCCAAGATTTCGTCCGCAACTCCGGGTAGGTTAATAAATTTGGCCACTCACACCCGGCAAACTCTACGCTTGGCAGTCTGCGACCCAGCCCCGGCCGCACGTGATATATATTTCGATATATATTTCACGTAGAATGCTCGGCACAAGCAACTACAGCAACCACAGGGGGTTGGGATGGAGGTCGCCAACAGTACGATGGGCGAGCGTCAGCGCTCTTATCGGGAGACCTACAGGTCGCGTATCACTGGGGGATACAACGGATACGTGCACGCTTTCCTTATCTTCGGAGTAGGATCGTTCGTAGTTTCCTTCTTCGCCATGAACCTGACGGAAGTCCTCTGGTGGGAGTGGCTGGCTGTTCCCGTGGTCTTTCTGGCCGCGCAGTGGATTGAGTACGTGTATCACCGCTTCTACGCGCACCGGCCGTCCAAATCGGCTTTCATGCGTTTGAGCTATGTTCGGCACACCTTGATGCACCATCAGTTCTTTACCGCGGAGGAGCCCCGCTCTGCGAACCATAAGGACTGGAGGGTCACCCTCTTCCCCCCCTTCACCCTCGTCATCTTCACGCTCATGGCCTTGCCGCCCGCGTTGCTGGCCGGCTGGCTGCTATCGCCAAACGTGGGCTGGCTAATCATGGCGACGGCAATAGGCAGCTACATGTTCTATGAGCTGCTGCACCTTCTGTGTCACTGCGGGGACAACTGGTTTGTCCGGAACTGTCCCATCGTCAATACATCGAGAAGACATCACCTTGCGCATCACGATCCCGCCATCATGATGGAGGTGAACATGAGTATCGTTTTCCCCTTCTGGGACTGGGTCTACGGCACCTCCGATCTCAACCGTGGCCTGCTCGGGCACTTGTTCAATGGCTACAACACCAAATATGTGAAGAAGGACCTCCGTCGCACAAAGAGGAGCCCGACCTTGCCACCCCATCTTCTCCCTCGCGCCGACGTCACGGACAAGGAAACGACCGGCTGGGCGGGTCAATCGCAATAGGGAGGGTTGATCGATGCCAGTATCAAAAAAATTAGTGCTCTCGGTATTGCTGCTGCTCGCGGGAGGGGTTGGCTATGTGGTCGAGGTCAAGACCGGCAGGACTGATCTGCTCTGGTACTTGGCTGCGGCCGTTGCGGCACTGATGGTATCTCTGTGTGCGCTCTCGCCGGTGAGTAGCAACGACACCGGTAACAAGAAGGAGCGTTCATGAGTTCCGAGCTCGACAACAACAGGCCTCACGACCGCTACCTAGGCTACCGAACCATCGACGGGCTTGTGGTGACGGTCAACGGCAAGGCCCTTCCCCTGTACCGGGAACTCGCCGATTTCGCTGACGGGGAGATCGAGTGGGGCTACGAAGGCGATGCCCCCTTGCAGCTTGCGTTCGCGCTCGTGATGTCGCGCCGGTCTGACAAGGATCTGGCTCTTCGTATAGCCAAGCCCCTGATGGTCCATATCGTTTCTCAGATGGCCAACGAGTGGGAACTCTCTGGCGGGCAGCTTGACGAGATCATCGTAGCCTTACGGCATCATCGAACGTGACGCCGAAGCTGCCCCCGAGGAACGCCAGCGACTGGCCCCCGTGCCGGGGGGCGGGGCTGTGAGCGTGCTCCGTACCAGGTGGGGCGGCATCGAACTTGTTTCGGCTGGCGCAGGCGAGGTGTTCGTGCTCTTGCACGGCCTGCAGAGTTCGGCTTCTGTCTGGGATGGTGTGCTCGAGCATCTGTCCGGGGTGAGATCCCTCGCCGTAAATTTCCCGGGCCGCGGGGGGTCCGCACGTTGGGCACCGGAATTCGGGCCTATTCCCTCCTACTACACAGTGGACACCTTTACACGCGTATTGCGGGCGGTGGTGGAGAGCGTCGGGCGCGAAGTTTCCATCGTCGGGTGGAGCATGGGTGCCATGGTGGCACTCCATTATGTAGCCACGTACGGTGATGCCGGCGTCTCTCGCTTGTTCCTGTGCTCCGGTGCTACGCGAGTGGCAGGCCGGGTATCGACCTTTGCCGCCACCAGTTTCGAGGAGCTCGAGAGGGAGATCGAACAACGATCACGAAAGGCATCACTGCCTGCTGCGGCCGATCCGCTTGCAGTCGCCTATACCTGGCTCTCGATGAGCAATTTCGACCTTCGCGGCCGCCTTGCTCAAGTGAGGGTTCCAACCACCGTGATACATGGGACGCTCGACAAGGAATGCCCCTTTGAGGAGGCAGAGATCATGGCAGCTGAGATCTTCTCTGCCAGGCTCGTACCTCTGCCAGAGTGCGGCCACTTCATCCTCCGTGAGGCGCCGGGCACCGTGGCGCGTGCGATCCAGTGCACCCTTTGAGCAACTGGCCTCGTCGACGCCAACGTTGCCGTGCCGGTTCTTGACTGGGGCCTCTTGTATGGCCTATAACCAATTTAGTTGCCACAACAACAGTTGCCACAACAACAAAAATTACGGCTGGCGGCATCGGCGGTCGCTGGGAACTACAACCGCTCGTACGCCGCGATGGCAGAGTCCTTGCCGCGCCAGTTTCGGCTGCCTGAGAGGTGGATGCCTGGCCGCACGAAGCTGATCCTTAGAACTGCCCAAGAAAGTGTGGATCTCGCAGATCACGTCGCCATGTTGCCACAGGGCACCCGACGACATAGCCAGTTCACAGAGAGAGGTGAAACAATGCGGTTCAAGGACAGGGTGGCCCTAGTGACTGGTGGTGCAGGCGGCATCGGCGGGTGCACCTGTAGGTTGCTAGCGGCCGAGGGCGCGCGCATCGCGATCGCGGACTTGTTCGCTGACGACGGCGAGGCTTTGGCCCAGGAGATCCGCGACAGCGACGGAGACGCGATCTTCATTTCACTCGATGTTACAGACGAGCACGCGTGGGAGTCCGCTATGGAGACCGTTCGCTCTCGCTTTGGGCGGCTCGATATCCTCGTCAACAACGCTGGTATCAGCGGCGCCGTGCCGGACAAGATGGACCTGGAGTACTTTGACAAGCTTTGGGCCATCAATGGCCGCGGCACCTTCCTGGGGATGAGGGCGGCGCGCAAGGACCTTGCGACATCGGGCGGGGGCGTCATCGTCAACATGTCGTCTGTTGCCGGCATCGTGGCTCACGAAGTGACACACATGGGGTACAACGCCGCCAAGGCCGGCGTCCGGCTTATGACCAAGTCCGCGGCGATCCAGTTTGCCCACGACGGGACGCGCGTGAACTCCGTGCATCCGGGCTGGATGACGCCCATGCGCACCTCCGTTGTCAGCTCGGACACGCGGCAGCGAGACCGATTGCTCGAGGTCGTGCCCATGCGTCGGGGAGGTACCGCCGAAGAGGCTGCCAAAGCCATCGTCTTTCTGGCTTCGGATGATGCGGCCTACATCACCGGGAGCGAATTGGTGGTCGATGGCGGGATGTCGGCGCTCTAGGTCGGGGTCTTTTTCAGACTCTGCCTTTGCAAGGCGTAGCACGCCAACC